>CAYPLF010000016.1:307-23057 GCA_964411555.1 uncultured Bacteroidales bacterium
TTAGTTGGGCAATCAGGTTGACCTTGATGATGTCGGGATCGGTTTGGGGTTGTGCGTTCACGTTTTGATACACGGGGCACATGGGCTTCATAAAAGGGGTGTTGGCTATGGCCGATGCCAGGTCTTGGCGGGCCGGCTCCATGAGGGGTGAATGAAAAGCACCACCCACACTTAGTTTCAGAGCACGCTTCGCTCCCGCTTCGGTCAACTTAGAACAAGCCAAGTCAATACCGGGAATGCTGCCGGAAATAACAATCTGACCCGGGCAGTTGTAGTTGGCAGGCACCACTATTTCGTCGGTGATGCCGGCACAGACGGTTTCAACCGCTTCATCGGAAAGACCTAAAATGGCGGCCATGGTGGAAGGGGTGGCCTCGCAGGCAGCCTGCATGGCCAGTGCGCGTTGATAGACCAGTTTAAGACCATCTTCGAAGGTCAATGCTCCGGCAGCTACCAGGGCAGAAAATTCACCCAGTGAGTGGCCGGCTACCATATCGGGTTGGAACGAGGCCCCCAACGATTTGGCCAACAGCACGGAGTGCAGGAAGATGGCCGGTTGGGTTACCTTGGTTTGACGCAGTTCTTCCTGGGTTCCGTCGAACATGATGTCGGTAATGCGGAAACCAAGGATGTCGTTGGCTTGTTCAAACAGAGCCTTCATCTCAGACGATTGCTCGTACAATTGCTTGGCCATGCCCGGAAATTGGGCGCCCTGACCGGGAAATACATATGCTTTCATAACGTGTATTTTATGTGTTTACCGGGCGCAAAGGTAGGATTTTCTGCACACAAATATCAATTTGTGTGCAGAAAATTGCAGACCTTACTCGTCGTATAAGACATCTTCACCTACATTACCAACGTAGGTATTGTCCAGAATGACGGGGGCATAAGCCGGTTCGTTGTAGCCCACGAAGATGCCATCTCCGTGTGAATAATTGATGGCACAATGAGTGATCTTCACGTTGGAAGAATAAATACCGATGTTGCGTTCATTGTAATCACCTGCATAGTCCACACGGCAGTATTTTAGTTCGTTGGTGGCGTTGACATCGTGCCAAAAGGCGATGCCGTACCAGTCGCCCGGCGATTTGGTTTGGGCGTTGCTGGTGAAGATGATGCTGTCTTGAAGCGTACCGATGGCCACCAGTTTGGAATTTTCGTCAACATTCAGGCTGCTACCTGCCATAAAGCGCAGGTCACAACCAGGATTAAGCGTAAGAGAAGCCGTTCCGGTTGTGGTTTCAACGTAAATGGTTCCCTCCATGACATAAGGCACGGTTTGCTTCAGCCAGGTGACGTTTTTGGTAACGATACCATCTTTCACATGGATACCCATGCCCTGCCCTGCTTCCAGGATATTGCCGGTCCCTATGGTGTGGGCATTGGCGGCACTGAGGTAAATGGGGTCTTTTTCGCAGTCCTGGATGGTGTTGTTGGTACATTCCACAAACCCACTGTTTTCGTCAAATACCACGCCATGGTTCCTACAGTCACGAATGGTGCTGTTGATCAGCTTGAATCCGCTGTTGGCCACAATGGCACCTTCGTACGAACCGTTGGTCCGGCCTGCGTAAGCAATGACAGCGTGCTTGATGATGGATTTGTTGCTCGAATTGTTGCTGTAAAAATAAATACCGTTCCAGTCGCCGGCTTGGGGGGAAGCAGAAGCTGAGGTAAACAGGATAGGCCGGGTGGGTTCACCTTCAGCAATCAGGGCAGCGTGTTGGGAATAACCAATTTCCAGTTGAGCGTTGGTGCTGAAACGCAGGGTACAGCCCGGCTCAATGGTCAATTCGGCGTTGTCCACCCGAATGGGTTCCAGTACAACATAAGGTACAGCCAACCGTTTCAAGGTGCCGGTGGTGGTAACATCGCCCCCTTCAAGAGCAATGTACTTATTAACAACAGATGTATATATATTGGTGGTATCCAGACCCAGCAGGGGTTGAGCTTGGCCAGACAACAGGTAGTCAAAACAAGCACTCAACGCATTGTGAGCGAAACGAGTAAACCCGGGCGTGGCGCCAGCAAGCTTAATACCCACACCCGCTCCGTTGCGAATGGTGCAAGAGTCCATGGCTATTTTGGTGTTGTTAATTTCAACGACAGGTTCAGCATTCTTGCCGGCTCCTTCAATGATGCAGTTGTTCAACACCGTGGTGGCAATCACATTGTTGCTGCCGAAGGTGATGCCGTACCAGCTGCCGGCCTGTCCGTTGGCCGTGGAAACCGTGGTAAAGGTGATGGGGCTGGTGGGCGTACCATCGGCTATCAGAGCTGCGTTGGTGCCCATACCGATTTCAATACCCCCATTGGCAGTAAATTGCAAGGTACAACCCGGTTCAATGGTCAGGGTGGATTGAACAGAAAGCATGCAGTCGATGACCTTGACCGTACCAGCTCCCCAGACCGTGGGTGTCAGGATTTGGCCGTTGGCAGCTGTAATCACATTGTCGTCGGTTTCCCCTACCGGGTCAGTTTCTTGGCATCCGGCAAACAGGCCTGCCAGTAACAGGGTCAACAAAGAAAGATTGATACACTTTTTCATGGTAACATGTTTTTTAAAATGAATTTTTGTACTATTGTTTTTAAATGAATTCTCCATTCAAAAGTAGTTCGGTTTCAACCAGCTGAATACCCCCAAAAAGGGGTTTTTGGGTAGCATCTTAATTACGTATATTTGTAATGAATCTAAAACTATTGACATGAAGTACGCACACATCATTGATATCTCAAATATACGTTTTTCATTTTATAATACACGTTATCTATTATTTGTTATTTTTTTATTCATATCAATAACCCGTTCATCAGCAGATATTCTAGAAACACCGGGGAAAAACCCCAAACAATTTGAAAATTTCTGCCTATCCCTGTGTGAAGAATTTGACACCTACGCAAAAAAAGACACCGTCAAAGCGTTCAAGGCTGCCGATAAAGCAAAACAAGAACTGGTCTACTTGAAGGACAAGAGAATCAAGGCCAGGGTGATGCGTTGCCTGGGCGATTGCGCCGAGCAACGCAACCAACAGTCGGAAGCCATTGAATGGTACAGGCAAGCCATGGAACTGTTGAGAAATACGATTGACAAGAAATCGGAGGTGGAGTATGCCAACCTGTTGATGAGTAAGGGATTGATCTTTCAGAAAAACGGTGACCTGCAGCGTGCCTTCGAGTTGTACCTGGATGCAGAAGATCGCTTGTACCGAAATCAGCAATACGACCGCTTGCTCAAGCTCTATCCGAAAATAGGCGACATCTACCTGCGCAACCAGTTGGATACGGTACAGAACAAACTGTACATTGAAAAAGCTGAAGCCATCCTACCCTATATAAAGGATTCCGACCAAATTGCCAATTTTTACATCAATAAGGCCAACACCTTATTCTATGGGAACCAACCGGATGAGGCTATAGAACTGATGGATGATGCCATCCATATTTTAAAAAGCAAGCAACAACCCGACCAATACTTACTGGGGACTGCTTATTACAATATGGCCTACTACCTGAGCAACCTGGAACAGTTGCCGGAAGCTGAAATCTTTTACCGTCGTTCCTTAAAAGCGTATGTTGAAACCGGCATCCAATACGACATCATTGACGCGATAATCCGCATAGGAGGCGTCCTCTATTATCAGGAACGCTTCGAAGAAGCGGAGAAGTACCTGTTGAAGGGGTTGAGAATGGCCGAAAACATAGGCTCCAAGGTGCTGATGCGCAACGCGTACGATGTGCTGTCATACCTTGAATTCGAACGGGGACACTTTAAAGAAGCGTATGGCTACCTCGACCAGTATGTGACCTTGCACCTGGACATCCTTTCGGAAAAACAACAGTCCACCATCAACTTCCTTCATGCCAAGTACGAAGACGAAAGGAAACTGCAGCAAATCAGCGAATTGAAAGCCAGGAATACGCGCATCTGGTTGCTGGCCGGTGGCTTGGTCGTTATACTGGTGTTGGTGCTGCTTGCGTTGCTGTACAGACAGCGTTCACTGCGCAATGAACGGCGGCTGGCGCAGGAACGGGTGGCCATGCTGGAACGGGAAAAGCGCCTGGTAGCCACGCAAGCGGTCATGAAAGGCGAAACGGCCGAACGTTCCCGCCTTGCCCGTGACCTCCACGATGGCTTGGGTGGCATGCTTTCGGTGATAAAGCTCAACCTGCACCAGGTGAAAAAAAGCGAGCTCATGGCAGCCGATGACATAAACGGACTGGATTCCGTCTTGGGCCTGCTCGACCAATCCATGCAGGAACTGAGACGGGTGGCGCACAACATGATGCCCGAAGCCCTTGTCAAATACGGATTAAAAACAGCCTTGGCCGACTTTTGCCGCAACATTGACAACGCGCAGTTCCACTATTTCGGTGAGGAGAAGCGACTGGATCCCAATTTGGAAGTGACAGTGTACCGGACAGCGTTCGAATTGGTGAACAACGCCCTCAAACACGCCGATGCTCCCACCATCAACATCCAGGTGGTGCAACAAAGCGACAGGGTGGCCCTGACTGTCCACGACAACGGAAAAGGGTTTGACGCCGGAGCTTACAAAACTGCCGGTCATGGCTTGATCAACATTGAAAACAGGGCAGCCGCTTATGGTGGAAACATGGACATCCTTTCCGCTCCGGGTCAAGGCACGGAAATCACAGTGGAATTCAACATACAGCAAGCCTCATGATACAAGTAATGGTGGTTGACGACCATGCCATCTTGGTCGAAGGATTGAGCCGCCTGGTCAACGAGTCCGGTTTTGCAACGGTAATGGGTACGGCCTACACGGGAAAAAACTGCCTGGAACAGCTCAGACTGCAACAACCAGACGTTTTACTGCTCGATATCAACTTACCCGATGTGAGTGGTCTGGATCTCTGCAAAACCATCAAGTACCAGTTCCCAACCGTCAAGGTAGTGGCACTGACCAGCTACAGCGAGTACGCCATGGTACGCCAGATGTTGGAAAACGGAGCCAATGGCTACGTCATCAAGAACGCCATGCCCGATGAAATCCTGATGAGCATTCAGGTAGTACACGCCGGCGAACTCTTCCTCTGCGAACAGGTGGATGTGTTCATGAAACGGCAAGCTGATACAGCTATTTGGCTCACTAACCGTGAGAAACAACTGCTCAGCCTGATCGTTGAGGGTTACACCAACCCGGAAATCGCATCAAAAATGTTTCTGGGTGTGGAAACCATCAATAGCTACCGCAAAAACCTGCTCTGCAAGCTGGGTGCCCGCAACACCGCCGTCATGGTCAAAATGGCCATCGAAGGCAAATTGATCTAATTACATCAACGGCTTGTCGTTCACAAAGTCGTAGAACGTTTTACGCTGGATGTCAGACAACATCAGCTGGTAATTGATGTAGGCACTCAAGTGCGAATTGTACGCATTGTTCAAACGGTCACGCTCCAACGCCAACGATTCACTGTTGATGTCACCGTCGGAATACCGCTGACGGGTGATTTCAAAGCTCTTTTCAGCAATCGCCACGTTCTTTTCCAACAATTGAAGACGCTTCAAGCTGCTGTTCAGGTCGTTGACCAAGTTGCGCACCTCCCCTTCGATGCTGCGCTGTACAGACTGCTGTTGGTACTCACTCTGTTTTAGTTGCGCTTTGGCCGCATTCACCAACGCGCGGTTTTCACCCCAGTCAATAATGGGAATGGTAATATTGATGCCCACCCCGTAGCTTTGTGGACGGTTGGTAAGGTCGTTTTTCATGTTGTCAAAAGCCACATCGAAACCCACTCTATCAGGCTTACTCACGCCCTCACGCTGATAATAGGCCACAAAATCACCCTGTATCATGCCGTTTGCCCGTTGCTGCTTGATGCTCAGCTTGCTCATCTCAATCTGGATTTCCTGTTCACGGATTTCCAGGCGGTTTTGCATGGCCATGGATACCGCACGTTCCGGATCCACTATTACTACCTTGTACGTCAATTCACTGTTAATGACTACACTGTCTGCGTATTCAATACCAATCAGTTCTTTGAACGCATTCACGGTAGATGCCTGGTTGATGACAGCCATGTCGTAGTTGTTTTTGGCCTGCGCCAAATCCACCTCCATTTGAAGCGCGTCTACTTCCTTGATGAAGCCTGCGTTGAATTTTTGGGTAGCGACTTTGAACGCTTCCTGTTGACGTTCCAGGTTCAATTTAGAAATTTCCAGGGCCTTTTGTACAGAAAGCATGCGGTAGAACGCATTGCTGACGTTGTAGTTCAAGTTGAGTTCGGCACGCTTGAATTGTTTCTGCGAGCGTTCGTAATTCAGTTTGGCTTGTTTGAACGACGAGTTGATGGCGTTGTATCCATATAACGCATCAAGCGGCTGGGTCAGTTCCAAGCGGTTGGTGTTGATCATTGATCGTTCGCCCCTCAACAAATCGTTATCGCCTGAAACCCTCGATCGAAGGGAAATGCGACCGTCTGTCGGCAAGGGTTGGTTGATGGTCAACGTTCCACTCATGTTCAAAAACTTGGAGTTGTAGAAGTGGACACCCGACGTATCCTTGTAACTTTCAACCCCCTCGTTGTAATTGGGTGAAACCAGCGCCAGGCTAACCTTGGTCCTATATCTGCTGGTGGCCGATTTCAGCCTGAATTCGGCTATCAACAAATCCTGGCGGAGGCTGAGCATATCCAGACTTTTTTCCTTGGCCAACTCGACACTTTTTTCCAGATTCAATACATAAATTTCTGCGTGTGAGAGCTGGGGTAGAAACAAAACGGCCAGCAGAAATGGCATAACAATTCGCTTCATATTATTTCTTTTCATTGGGTTTGTCATAATGGATTTCACCGTCCTTGATGAAGATGGTGCGGTGGGCATAATCGGCAATTTCCTGTTCATGGGTGATGATGATGATGGTATTGCCTTCTTGATGCAGTTTGTTGAACAGGTCCATGATTTCCACCCCCATTTTGGAATCGAGGGCACCGGTGGGTTCGTCGGCCAGCAGGATGCCGGGGTTGGTCACCAGGGCGCGGGCAATGGCCACACGCTGACGCTGACCACCACTCAATTCACTGGGTTTGTGATTGACACGTTCGGCCAGCCCCACGCGGGTCAAGGCCAGCATGGCCCGTTCCTTGCGGATGTGTTTGGGCACACCGGCATACACCAGGGGCAGTTCCACGTTCAACAGGGAACTCATACGGGGAAGCAGGTTGAAGTTCTGGAACACGAAGCCGATTTCCTTGTTGCGCATGGCCGACAGGGCATCGTCATCGAGGCTGCTTACGTCCACACCGTTGAACAGGTAGTTCCCGGTGGTGGGTGTATCGAGACAGCCCAGGATATTCATCAGGGTTGATTTACCCGAACCGGAAGGTCCCATGATGGCCACGTATTCGTTTTGGGCAATCTTCAGGTCAACGCCTTTGAGCGCCTGAACTTCGACGCCTTCCATGCTGTATAATTTCGAGAGATTTTTGATTTCAATCAACATGATAAAAAGAATTTATTCGTACCGGATGGAGTCGATGGGTTTGAGGTTTGCTGCATTCTTGGCGGGTAGATAACCGAAACTGATACCCACAACGACCGAGAAACCGAAAGCGACGAATACGGAATACCCTCGAATGAAGGTGTGGACATCGGTAAACAGGGTAATGAGCAACGAGAGACTGACACCCAACACCACCCCGATCAAGCCGCCGGTGATGCTGATGGCCACGGCTTCCGACACAAACTGGCTCATGATGTCGGCCTTCCGGGCACCGATGGCGCGGCGGATACCGATTTCACGTGTGCGTTCCATGACGGTGGCCAGCATGATGTTCATGATGCCGATACCGCCCACAATCAAGGAGATGGCGGCTATGGCACCCAACAGGATGTTGTAGATGCGCCGTTCCTTTTCTTCCTGCTTCAGCAGTTCGTAGGGTATGACAATGGAATAGTCATCGTTGTTGAAGTGGTGGCGGTTGATGATGGCCGTGATCAGGTCTGAGGTTTCTACCAATTGATCGGAATTGTCCACCTGGATGGTAATTTGCTGGATTTCACTTTTCAGCTGGTTGGCCGGTGTAAAGCGGTCCAAAAATGCGGTGAGCGGAATGTACACGTCGGTGTTCAGGTCGCGGGAGGCCAATTCGCCTACGGTTTCGGTAAACAGGGCTTTCGATTTGAGCACGCCCACTACTTCGAACCACTGGTCGTCAAGCTTGACCATCTGGCCTATGGGGTTTTTGTGCTTGAACAGCGACTTGGCTATGCCGGCTCCCAAAACGCAGACACGCAGGTTGCGGTCGTAATGGTCTTCGGAAATGAGGGTTCCTTTGTCGGTGCTGTAGTTCAGCAATTCGGCAAAGTCGGGTGTGATGCCAATGACGGTGGAGCGGGACGATTGGTCAGCGTATTTCACTTCCGTGTCGATTTCGGCCTGGCAGGCAATTTTCTTGACACCGGGTACAATCTTGCCGATTACCTCGGCATCGTTGAGGGACAAACCTTGTGAGAACTTGGCCCTGACATCTTCCAACTCCTGGTCGGACAGGTCTTTTTCACGGACAATGATGTTGTTCACACCCAAATCCTGGTACTTGGCTATGGCTTCACGCTTGGCGCCTTCGCCAATGGACAGCATGGCTATAACCGAAGCTACACCGAAAATGATGCCCAACATGGTCAAAAAGGAGCGAAATTTATGTTCAATCAGGCCGCTGATGGCCACGCGGATGTTTTCTTGAAATTCCATGTTCAGTCTTTGTCTTTGTCTTTGTCTTTGTGTTCAACCTGTTTGACCAGTCCCAACAGGTCTCCGGCCTTGATGTCACCTTTAATGACTACATGTGTGTTGTTCGAGGGGCCGGCATCCACTTCAATGCGTTCAAACGTTTGTCCTTTTTTCACATACACATAGCTGGCAGATGCGGTGGTTTCCACGCAACCGGTGGGCACATACAGCACGTCTTTCAGTTCTTCGCAGAGGAATTCGTTGCTCACGGTCATACCGGGTTTCAGGCGCGGGTCGGAAACCAGCAGTTTGAGTTCCACATCGAACACCTTTTGACGTTCGTTGTCTTCGTTGGGATGGCACAGTTTGCCTATGTACGCTATTTCAGCCTGGAAGATGACATCGGGAATGGCATCCAGGCGAACGTTCACACGCTGGCCTTCCCAGATCTTGAAGATATCGGTTTCATCAACGGTGGTGTACACCTTCATCCACGATAAATCGGGTACACTGCCCACAGGACTGCCGCGGTAGATTTCATCGCCCAATTTGATGAGTGCTCGTCCCCTACGTGCCCTGGCTACCTGGAAAATGCCGGCAGTGGTTGACACCACCTTGAGTTGGGGCAATACATCATAGGCATCTTTGATTTGTTCTTTCAGTTGTCGTACTCTGATGCGCTGGATCTTCAGGTCGTTTTCGGCTATGATCTGGTTGGTCTTGATGCGCTTCTTTGTTTTTTCGTACTGGATTTCAGATTGTTGGAATTCAAGGTCGCGTATTTTCTGGGTACGTTCCGATTCAAACTTCGACGATTCCATGTTGAGTTTTTTGAGGGCAAAAGAGGCTTCTTCCGTTCTCAACGTGGTTTCAATATCGGCTTGCGTATTTTTCTGGTTGGTCAGCATTTTTTCCAAGTTGGCTTCCTGTTCTTCCAGTGAAGTTTCCAGACTGAGAATGGTGCGGTTGACTTCCGAAGGATCAAACTGGATGATGGAATCGCCTACCTGGACTTCCGTTCCATTGTCAAGTAAACCGACCAGTTTCATTTCATACCAGTAGCGGCCAAAACTGGGCATGACGTAAGTCCATGTTTTGATGGCGGCCAGTTCACCGGTTTCAACAAAGGTTTGTTGAAACGCTCCCTGTTTCACGGGATAGGTTTGTACGGGTTTCTGTTGACAGGCTACGAATAAAAAGCTGGCCAACAGGGGTAAAACTACGTGTTTCATTTCTTATTGGTCCCTTTTTTAGACGATTTGTCGGTTTCACTTTTCTGTCCGGTCGGATCGGCCAGGGCAATCACGTCACCTACTTCCAGGCCTTTGGTGATGACCACGAAATCGGAATTGCTTTCGCCGGTTTCAACCAGCACCTTGGCATAGGTGGTTCCTTTCTTTTTATACACAAACTCCTGGGCTGCTTCTGTTCTCAAGGCTTCCAAGGGTATGTACACCACATTGTTGAGTTTTTTGATCAAAATGCGGCAACTCACCGTCATACCCGGCATGAGTTTGCCTCCACTGTTGTTGATCTGGATATCGACGGGGAAAACCTTGATTTTGGTACTTCCGGTCTTGTTGGTGGCCAGATTGGCTACCAACATGACTTCGCCGATGTAGGTGCTGTCAGAAAAGGCATCGGGTTTGATTTGAACCTGCAGGCCTTTGGTGATTTTGGAAATGTCCACTTCGTTGATTTGCACGGTGGCTTTCAACTTCGACAAGTCAGGCAGCTGAATCAAGGGATATCCCGAATAGGTTTGGTCACCCACCTGGTACTTGTTGCCGCTGGTGTAGTTCCGGGATATGATGGCGATGCCGGGTGAAGGTGCGGTGAGGCGCATCATGTCCAAGGTTTTGTAGGCTTCGTCCAGCCGAGTCTGGTCTCTTTCTATCGACAGGTTCTTTTGTTTGATTTCTTCGGCCTGTATCTTGACTGTGTTGGCTATTTGGTCTTTGGCTTTGGCCAGGGCTATCTCGGCTTTGTCCAGGTTTAGCTGGATTTCCTTTTTCCTGATATCGGCTTCATAGCCGGCTGATTCCAGCTGGATGCGGGATATTTCCTGGGCAATGCGCGACACTTCATAGTCTGCCTTCAGCGACTCCATGTCCGATTGGTGCTGCGCCTTCAGTTTTTCCAATTCGGCTTTGGTCATTTCCAGCCGTGCTTCGGCGTCTACGATGGATTTCTTTACTTCGGCCGGATCGAACTGCAGCACCACATCGCCGGCTTCCACCTTGGTCCCGTCACTTACCATATCGGTAATCTTCATGGCTCCGAAGCGGTAGGATATTTCCGGTGACACGATGTTGATGGAGTTGATGGCTTGTACGTCGCCGGTTTCGTACACATCAAGGTACAGATCACCTTGTTTGACCTTACCTACGGGTACTTCAACCACTTCCTTTTTGGAACAGGAAATGAGGGTAAGACCTGCCATCAGGCACAGTGCCCATCTACGTGCGGATTGTTTGATTAAACGTGTATTCATAAATTAATTACCTTGATTGTCTTTGAGGATTAGGGCCGGTCATTGGGCGTGCCTGACCACCCATTGGGCGAGCTTGACCACCCATTGGGCGAGCTTGGCCACCCATCGGGCGAGCTTGACCACCCATTGGGCGAGTTGTTCCAGTCGTTGGGGAAGTTTCGCCATACGCTTGCATAACTGGTTCATCAGGCTGTTCGGCCAGTCTTTTGCTTGCTTCTACCTGCTGCAACGAGTCAATGGTTCGTTGGTATTGCTTGATGATGGCTGAAGGAAGCTTCGTATGTTTCTTCACGTTCGATGCCGGTGGCTTCAGCAGGGATAATTGCTCTTTTTCTTTTAGGCCGGCCAGGATGACGGCTTGCTGGGGCGAAGACTCACCAACCAGCACTTGTCGTTCTTCGTATGTTTTCCCGTGTTTCACATAAACCACCTTGATGGAGTCTTGGTCGAATACGGCAATTTGCGGAATAGCCAATACGTCGGGAATGCGTTTGAGGTAGATGCGGCAGTTGGCACTGAGACCGGGTTTGGGCAACTTGTCCGCTTCTTCAACGGATACTTCCACGTCGAACACCTTGAGGGGGTTGGTACGGGAAATTTGTCTTCCAACAGGTGCAATGGTAAGGATGCGGCCCCAGGCTGTTTTGCCCGGCATGGCATCGAAAACGAAGGCCACTGAGTCGTTGATTTGTAGGCGTTTGTATTCCGATTCCGAGGCTTCTATGGTCACTTTGACCTCGGTCAGGTCGGGTATGGTGACAATTGGCATGCTGGAATAGGCTTGATCGCCTTCCTGTAGGGGTAAACCGGTCATCCAGGATAGCCCTCGGTTGGCCATTCCGGCAATGGGAGATACCAGTGTCAGCGCTTCAAGGTTTTCTTTGGCCGTTTCCAACCGTTGTCTTTGGCGTTGCAACTGCAATTCTTGCTTTTTGAGCTGCGATTCGTTGATGGTTTTGAGGGAGGCCAGCTTCAGTTGTAATTTCTTGCGTTCAATGGCTATGCGTTCCAAATCAAGCTCTTTGAGTTTTTTTTGGTTGGGTGACAAATACTGCATTTGCAGGGAGTCCAAAGCGGCCAGGCCTGACTGGGCATCGGAGTTCTTTACCTGGGCTTCCAGCAGGGAATATTGCAGGTCAAGGTCGGCTCTGGTTTTGCTCAATGCCGCTTCGTTGTTTTCAATATTCAGCAGTAGTTCGTCGTATTCTGTTTCCAGGGCATTGCTTTCCAGTACACAGACCACTTGACCGGCTTCCACCATGGTACCTTCTTCAATCAGGTACACAATTTTGCAATTATCGTCCAACTCATGACTGATGGCGTAGGAACGGACGGCCTGTACCGTTCCCTGAACGGTCAGCACATTCTCAAAATCTGTCTTCTTGACAGGAACAATCAGGGATTTATCTTCTTTCGCGTTGTTGCAGGACGTTGCAACTAAGAGCAACGAAAAGGCAAGCATTGCTGCCGGCAGGTATTTTTTAATCAAAAAGGACATCAAAAAGGGTATTGGTCGTATTTCTGTGCAAGTTACTGAATATTTTCTACCCATTTTGGCGTTGTTCATGTTTATTAACAAAACAAGCTATACACGATTGAATTTTTGAGCAACTTACGGCATTTGATTGTTTTCTCGCGTGTTTGTTTAATGAGGCAGCAAACCTATAACAGATTACAACATTTATTAACATATATTTACCCGTATTTGTGATAAAATGCTGATTCTGTGAATGTTGTTTATATTTCAAATTGTAATTTAATTTTCTTTTAAAATTCTTTATTCCAATCTGTTAGCGTTTTCGAATCATACCATACATTTGCATCAACCTAATTGTATTGAATATGCCCATTCCAACTTCAAGAACCAACGAAATCGCCACCATCGTGATCAACTCCGAATCCTGCACGGGTTGCGGTAAATGTGTGTTGGTATGCAAAGATTTCAGTCTTTGTATGATAGACAACAAAGTGCACCTGAGCGACACCTCTGTTTTTGGTTGCATTGCCTGCGGTCAGTGCATGGCCGTCTGCCCTACCGGTGCCATCACGGTACACGGCAGAACCTTGTCTGAAGAAGATGTGATGGATTTGCCTTCCAAAGAAAGCGCTGCCTCCTTCGAACAACTGCATGCCTTGTACCTGAGAAGAAGGAGCGTTCGTGATTTCAAAAACAAGGCAGTAGAACCGGAAAAAATCCAACAGATTCTGGATGCAGCCAATACGGCTCCCATGGGCTTGCCCCCTTCCGATGTAAACGTATTGGTGTTTGACTCAAAAGAAAAGACCCGGGCATTTGCCGCTGATTTTTGCACGTTCCTGGAAAGTATGCGCTGGATGGTTTCACCCGTTTCCTTGACACTGATGCGGCCTTTTGTTGGCAAAGCCAACTACGCTATGTTCAGAGACTTTGTCAAACCCATGTTTGATGTGTACATTGGCTACATGCAAAAGGGCATCAACGTAATCAATTACGATGCTCCAGTGTGTATGTACTTTTACGGCTCTCCCTACACCGACCCGGCCGATCCCATTGTAGCGGCTACGGCAGCCATGTATGCGAGTGAGTCGCTGGGTTTGGGCACCTGTATGCTGGGCGCCATCCACCCCATGATTCAGCAGGGTGGCAAGGCCAAACAGTTCCGGGAACAGCACGGCATCAAGTACCCCAGCCGCGAAGGCGTCTTCGTCATCTTCGGCTACCCCGCCGTCACCTACAAGAAAGCCCTCAAACGCACCTTCGCCTCCGTCACAGTTGCTCCCTGATAACAAACGGAAGAGCAACTGTTATTTGGTTTTTAAATCTATTGATTTTGGCACAGCCTCGTAGCAATAAGCGTGGTAATTGCCAAATACATATAATTTATCACCATATACCTTTGGTTTACAGGAAGTGAGAAACCCTGTATGTATTGTATACTCTTCAGTACAATTAATACGGTGTAAGGTTTTACCTGTTTTAATACACATTACACCAATCTACGAAACGAAGGTGCTGTTTAAAAAAAGCTTATTTTATAGAGGTTCACTGAGTCCTGCTCAATGAGCGTTGTAGTGGAGCCGGCAGGGTAGTCTGTTTCCGGTTACTTTGGAGGGAAGCGTCAAGAAAATGAGCCGTATGGAGGCGTAAGAAATCTCATCTTCTGAGGAGTAAGCTGTATTCTCAGCTTGCGACGCTTTGAGATTTTAGCCGGAATGGCTCATTTTTAGCTGAGCGACAGGAACCGGAAACAGACCACCCTGCCGGCGGAACGGAAACAAGATAATGGTACAGGAAAAGCCAAAGACAAAAAAAGCCTTCGCAAGTCATTGACTCACAAAGGCTTATGTTTTCGAACGTGATTCGGTTGGGATTCGAACCCAAGACCCACAGCTTAGAAGGCTGTTGCTCTATCCAGCTGAGCTACCGAACCAAATTACAGCTGCAAAACCAAAAGCAGATGCTGACAATCTACGTCACCGGATGCTGACGATTTGCGGCGGCAAAGGTAATAAAATTAACCGGAATTCGGCAAGGGAAAAAGAGGAAACCTTAGAAAGGATAACCAATGGCAAAGTGGAGGGCAAAATCATCGAAATTGTCAATGGAACGGATGCGCCAACGGTCACTACCCGTCAACGAAGGATCGAACACCTTCATGCCCACATCCACCCGGAACAAGAAATACGAAAAGTCAGCCCTAAGGCCTACCCCTACACTACCGGCCATATCTTGATACAACGAAGAAAAATCGAACTGGCCACCAGGCTGAGTAGAATAATCCCTCAACGTCCAGATATTGCCCATATCAGCAAACAAGGCACTCTCCAATTTCCAGAACAACAAGCTCCTGTATTCAGCGCCCAGATCAATTTTCAAGTCGCCCGACTTGTTCATAAAATCGTTTCCACCCCCGTAATGACCAGGGCCCAAGGTTCTGACAGACCATCCCCTCACGGAGTTGGCACCCCCCGAATAAAAGCGCTTTTCAAACGGCAAGATACGGCTGTTGCCATACGGATAAGCAATACCCAGACCGCCCCTGTAGGCAAACCGATTCCTGGAGTTTATCACGATGCTCCTGGCGTATTCAATTTCACCTTTCAAGTATTGGGCAAAATTGGTTTTTCCAATCACGTAATAATTGTTCACCTGTTCAATTCCGGCCAATGAATAGATGGCAAAAAGCGAATTGCCGGCTGACTCGATGCTGCCCCTGACAGAATAATAGGTACGGTTCGTCACCCCCGGGTTGGCACTGGAATAGGAAAAACGATAGGCAGAACGGAGGATAAAATGATCTTCGTACGAATACCGCAGGTAGGACCCGCTGGTGAGGTATCTATCTTTGAAGGCCTGATCAACGCGAGGCATGTACACATAACTCAAGTCTGCCAGATCTAGCGTCTGCTGCAACATACCCTTGGACCAGTTGTAACGGACAGCACCCGATGCAATGTTACGCAAGAACTCCGGTCGGGACATGTTTCGATACGAAAGGGCCAATTCCGTATTGGCATCTATCGTGCGTTTGAAATCGGAGCTCAACAAGGGAATTTTAAAATTAGGCAGGAACAAAGATACCTCACCGCCCAACTCCGTGTAATCGTTGTTGAAATTGGCTGACAACGCTTCGTAGGCACCCCTGAAATTCATCTGAAGCATTTCAGCACCATTGAACAAATTGCGGTGTGAGTACGACAAGCTTCCCGCCACACCCAGGTCACCAGACGTATTGGTACCCTCCAAATCTACCGTAAATCGTTGTTTCTTATTGGGAGTCAACACAATGTAACAGTCAAGCGGACGCTCCCTTCCTGTGCCACCCGGTTTTTCACTAAAACGGATGTTGATGTATTTGATGAGTTGGAGCGAACTCAACCGGGAATAGGTACGTTCCACCGATACGATGTCATACAACTGGGAGGGTTCAATGAGGCAATTTTTCATCAACGTTTCTGCGTTGACAAAGGGTTTTCCACGATAAACAATTTTGAATTGACCATAACTCAATGTATCGTAGTCAGCCACATCGAATAGAGCCCCATCCCCCTGCTCGTTTTGCCGTTCACCCAAGCGGATGTAGCTGGACATGGGCACATCCAGCATAAAATAGATCTGATCGATGCGGTAAAGGGGATGCATGTTTTCTGCCGGTATGACACGAGTTCCGTTGTTCACAGCCGTATCCGGTTGCCAGGATCTGATCGCCAACCGAACGTTGGCAGTATGGTCCCCCTGTGTACTGTCAATTTTGAAATGAATATGGTCTTTGCTGATGGCATAAAAACCTTGCCGTTGCAAGTTGCGTACAATGCGTCCACGTTCTTCATCAAACAAGCGGCTGTTCAACAAGACACCGGGTTTTAACAAGCTTCCGGAAACCGAGTTGGCAAGCAGGTTGGAAATGGAATCGGGGGAACCTTCGTACACATAGGAACGGACAATATAGGGTTGGTTTCCGTGCAGCGTATACGTTACCTTGGCTTTGTTATTCCTGTATCGGACGGCCGTATCGACAACAGCGTCAAAATAACCGATGCTCACCAGGCTACGTTTGATGGACAATCGGGAACGCTCCACCAAGGCGGGCTCAAAAATCACAGGCGGTTCGCCCATCTTCCGAAGCATCCGGTTGAAAAATTTGGACGTATCCTGACCCGACATATTGTACCAGCCAAGGTTCAGCCGAAACAAACCCAAAAAACGGTTATTGGGTTCCTGGTGCAGGTAATTTTTCAACGTAGAACGGGAGGGTAGCTCTTTCTCCGTGACAATCTTCACCTTGTCCAACAAGTAACGCCCTTCAGGTACGTATTTTGACGGACTGCAAGAGAACAGTGTCAACAAGACGAAAAGAATCAGCCAGTTCTTTTTGATCATACGGTCCATGCGTGAAAGAGGTCGTATGCAAATGTACGTTTTTCCTTTCAGGTTGCGCATTTCTTTCGTAGTTTTACCTTCAAATTTATCGTATGCTCACCAAAGCCACACTGAAAGATATCCGTTCGTTGGAACTGAAAAAACACAGGGATGAAACGGGCTTGTTTTTGGCGGAAGGGCACAAACTGGTTGGCGACCTGCTTCCTTTGCTGCCGTGCCGGTTGTTGCTCCACACGCCCGATTGGGAGTCCTCCTCTCCCATTTCTCCACAAACGGAATGCATAAAAGTCGACCAGGAGTTGCTGGAAAAGGCCAGTTTGCTCAGACACCCGCAGGCTGTGCTTGGCGTGTTTGAACAGCCTGGCATTCACCTCCAACCCGGTGATTTAAAAGGTTCCCTTAGCCTGGCGCTCGACACGATCCAGGATCCGGGGAACATGGGTACCATCTTGCGCATTGCCGACTGGTTTGGCATCAAACGTGTGATTTGCTCGAGAGGAACGGTAGACGTGTACAATCCCAAAGTGGTCCAGGCTACCATGGGTGCCATCGGACGGATTGACGTGGTATACACAGACCTGACCACGTTCTTACCGGCCACCGGATTGCCCCTTTTCGGTACGTTTCTGGAAGGTGACCCCATAGCATCTGTTTCATTGCCGGCCGAAGGAATCATCGTGATGGGGAACGAAGGGAATGGCATATCGCCTGCAGTAGAAGCCTGTATCACTCACAAATTGCACATACCCGGCTATCCACCCGGTGTTTCGGGTTCTGAATCATTGAATGTGGCCGTTGCTACAGCCATCGTGTGTCATGAATTCAGACGGGGGCGTCAGGGATAAATCTGCCTGATAAGGCAGCCTGGTTCAATGTGTCGGGTATCAGGGCTTACATCCTCCATGTTCCATAGCCGCACGGATTGTCCAGGTAATAAAATAATCCGTGGAAACAGGCTGTCCAAAACAGTCAGCAATGTGGTACCATTTCCCTTGTTTGATTGGTCTTTCAACCACGACAACGCTTCTTCAGCCGTTTTTGCCACCGTTTCCGGAAATGCAGGCAGTATGATTCCCGTATAGGCTATGGTCCGCTCGGTTTCTCCTTGAAACGGTTGTACGGAAATCAATGTACCTGAATCATCCAACAGCAACAGGTGGTGTTTGAGGCAATGCCCCCCACCCGCATAAATGAACGGCGCATAGACTCCTGTCATGATTTATCGTCGATTGGGAACTCTCTCCCTCAGCCTTTTTGACCGGTCCGTTCGGCGAGTGGGTTGAGTGGCCGGTTGATCTTCCTGGTTGTCTTCTTTGTTCATCAACGCATCGTAGGCTCCGGCATCCCTCAGTTTTAACAGCTGATCCATGGGAAGGGCTTGTTTCAGCAATACATCCACGCTAGGTATTTCACCTTGGGCAATGACTTCTTGTACTGATTTTCCGGTGCTGTCTGAAAGCGCTTTTTTCTGCTTTTCCAGTATATCTTTCAGGATGATTGAAGAAGCGGTCTTGACAGGCAATGATCTCCTCATCAGTCGATTGATTTGACGCCAGTTCATCACCTTGACGGAATCTGGTCTGAAACTGAAAGCGGTATGCGTGGTTGTATCTGGCTTAATGTGCATATACTCATACAATGCCCTGATGTAGGCTTCCTCTTTTTTCAGTATCTCATTGACGGCTTTTTGCGTCTGTTTTGTTTCAGTCCAGGTATCGATGGATTGGGCATAGGCAGAGAATCGATCGTTGAGATCCAGGTAAATCCGCTTGAACAAGCGCATTTTTTTGCTGTAATAGGCAATCGATGCATAAAACACCTCTTCATCAATGTCGTGTTTTTTCAACACCGATTGATACGCCAGGTCGGTAAAGTCAACTTCACTCATCTCCCCTTTCCAATTGGGATTGATTCCTCCGTAAGGATTGTAGCTCATGGCTTCCACCAGGTGGATATCGAAAAGCACATCGGTCATTTCCTTGGTGGAAAGGACACCTCTTGGACGGCAGGACGTCAGCAGCAGTACTGTCAACACAAGACTTGTATGGAGTAACAAACGACGCATAGTATCAATCGTCGACCGTTTCTTTTTCTTCTTCTTTCGCTGTTGCTTTTGAACGCGACAAATCGTTCAAATCAGACAGGTCTTTCCGGTAAAACAACAAGAGCAGGAAAACGCTACAGGTTATGGCACTGTCGGCCAGGTTGAATATGGGACGGAAAAACAAGAAGTGATCGCCCCCCACAAAGGGAACCCAGTCTGGCCAGTAGGTGTCAATCAAAGGGAAATACAGCATATCCACTACCTTGCCATAGAAGAATGTGCCGTAGCCGCCTTCAGCGGGAAACAGGGTGGCTACCTGCCCCATGCTGTCGTTGAAAATCATGCCGTAAAACAGGCAATCGATGACATTCCCAATGGCTCCGGCAATGATCAGGGCTATGGTAATGCAGTATCCCAGTCGTATTTCGGGTTTGCGGCAGATGCGGTGCAGGTACCAAATCAAGAATCCGGAGGCAACAATACGCAACGATGTCAGGAAGAACTTGTCAAATAGTTCGAGGCCGAACGCCATCCCGTTGTTCTCTATGAAATAGATGTAAAACCAATCGGTGATGTGCTTGCTTTCATGCAGGGTCATGTTGGTCTTGACCCAGATCTTGAGAAGTTGGTCAACAATCAACACGAAAAAAATGACGCCTGTGGCAATCCAGCCTTTTGAGCGGGTGGACATGTTTATTTTTTGTCTGTTTTCGCTTCGATGGTCAGCGTGGCGTGGGGAACAGCACGGAGGCGTTCCTTGGGAATGAGTTGGCCTGTTTCACGGCAAATCCCGTAGGTCTTGTTTTCAATACGTACCAGTGCTGCTTCCAGGTGTTGGATGAATTTGAGCTGGCGTTGGGCCATGCGTCCGGTCTCTTCCTTGAGTAACGTGTTGGCTCCTTCTTCAAAGACTTTAAACGTGGGCGATGTGTCCATCACGTCGTTTCCATCCATGTTGGTGACACTGGCTTTGAGTTGTTCATAATCATCCCTGGCTTTTACAAGCTTACTTTCGATGATTTCGCGGAATTCTTCCAATTCTGCGTCTGAATATCTGATCTTTTCTGACATGATGCGGTTCGAATTAAAAAAAACTACTACGATTCAGGAAATGCCGAAAATTTAATTGGCGAATATAATCAATTATTGCGTACCCCGTATAGGAAAAAAACAAAATCAATCAACTTTCTCTACCAGGACATCCAGTTCAAAACCGTCCATATCGATTCGTATACCTGCTTCAGAAACGACGTTTTGTTCAATATCGACAGCTAACGTTTGGGTCATGATGTATGTCTTCCAGGTTATCAGCATGTTGGCAATTTCATCGTTCGGACCGAGTACGATGCGGATCTTGTCTGTGATGTCGAAATCGCTGGATTTGCGGATGTTCTGGATGCGGTTCACCAGTTCCCTGGCCAGGCCTTCCTCGCGCAATTCGTCGGTCACGGTCACATCGAGGGCCACGGTCAGGCGGCCTTCATTGGCCACCAACCAGCCGGGAATGTCTTCGGACAGTATTTCCACGTCGGCAGTTTCCACGCGGATGGCATTACCTTCCACGTCGATATCCAGGAAGCCTTCCTGCTCGAACCGTTGGATGGAAGCCTGGTCGATGGAGGTAAGCACTGCAGCCACTTGCTTCATCTGCTTGCCGCATTTGGGGCCCAGTTTCTTGAAGTCGGGCTTGATGCGTTTGACCAGGATGCCGGCGGTATTATCAACGAACCTTAATTCTTTAACGTTAACTTCACTTAGTATTAAACCACTTACAGCCTCGATGTAGGCGCGTTGTTCCTCATCAACGGCAGGCACCATGATGGCGGTCAACGGTTGACGCACTTTGATGCTCACTTTGCGGCGCAGGGCCAGAATCATGGACGAGAGCTGTTGGGCCACCTGCATGCGTCCTTCCAAGGTTTTGTCGATGACAGATGCGTCGTATGTCGGGAAATCCGCCAGGTGCACGGACAACGAGGTATCCTTGCCGGTTACGGCGTTCAGGTCGGTGAACAGGCGGTCGGCGTAGAACGGGGAAATGGGGGCCATCAAGCGGGACACGGTTTCTAAGCAGGTGTACAGGGTTTGGTAAGCAGCCAGCTTGTCGGTGGTGAAACCGCCTCCCCAGAAGCGTTTACGGTTCAGGCGCACGTACCAGTTGCTCAGGTTTTCGCTCACAAAGTCGCTGATGGCACGGCCGGCCTTGGTGGGTTCATACTGGTTGTAACAGTCGTCCACTTCCTGGATAAGGCTGTTGAGCTGCGACAGAATCCAGCGGTCGATTTCCGGACGCTGGTCCATGGGCACGGGGGCTTCCTTGAATGAGAAGCCGTCCACGTTGGCGTACAGAGCAAAGAACGAATAGGTATTGTAGAGGGTGCCGAAGAACTTGCGGCGTACTTCCTCAATGCCGTCCGTATCAAATTTCAGGTTGTCCCAGGGCGAGGCGTTGGTGATCATGTACCAGCGCAGGGGGTCTGAACCGTATTTTTCAATCGTGGTGAAGGGATCAACGGCGTTGCCCAGGCGTTTGGACATCTTGTTGCCGTTCTTGTCGAGCACCAGGCCGTTGGACACCACGTTCTTGAAGGCCACGGAGCCGAAGGCCATGGTGGAAATGGCGTGCAGGGTGAAGAACCAGCCGCGGGTCTGGTCTACGCCTTCGGCGATGAAATCGGCCGGATAGACCTCGCCGCTCTCGATGCGTTCCTTGTTTTCAAAGGGGTAATGCACCTGGGCGAAGGGCATGGCGCCTGAGTCGAACCAGACGTCGATGAGGTCGCTTTCGCGCTTCATGGGTTTGCCGGAAGCGGACACCAGTATGATATCGTCCACATAGGGACGGTGCAGGTCAATTTTCTCGTAGTTGTCTGCTGAATAGTCACCGGGCTTGAAGCTGCCGAAGGGATTCTTCGTCATGACGCCGGCGGCCACGGATTGTTCGATGGCCTCGTACAGTTCGGCCACGGAGCCGATGCAGCGTTCTTCCAGTCCGTCTTCGGTGCGCCAGATGGGCAGCGGGGTGCCCCAGTAGCGGCTTCTGGACAGGTTCCAATCCTGCAGGTTTTCCAGCCATTTGCCAAAACGTCCGGTTCCGGTTGAAGCGGGTTTCCATTGGATGGTTTCGTTCAGCGCCATCATCTGTTCGCGGCAGGCCGTGGAGCGGATGAACCAGCTGTCGAGCGGGTAATAGAGCACCGGTTTGTCGGTACGCCAGCAGTGTGGATAATTGTGGACGTGCTTCTCAATCTTGAACACACGGTTCTGCTGCTTGAGCATGACGCAGAGGTCGATATCGAGGGTGGTGTCGTTTTCGGTCAAAGCGGGGTCGTAGGCATTCTTCACGAAACGGCCTGCGTATTCGCCATAGGTGGCTGCATTGACGTGACTGCTCACAAATTCGGGTTGCAGGTCTTCCAGCGTATAGAATTTACCCGTCGGGTCCACCATGGGTCGTTCGTTGCCGTCTTTGTCGAGCAACAAGAGCGGGGGAATGCCGGCGGCTTTGGCCACCCGGTCGTCATCGGCACCGAACGTGGGTGCGATGTGGACGATACCGGTACCGTCTTCAGTGGTGACGTAATCGCCGGGGATAACGCGGAAAGCGCCTTCACCGGGGTTCACCCAGGGAATGAGTTGTTCGAAGCTGATGCCCA
>CAYPLF010000016.1:23157-35880 GCA_964411555.1 uncultured Bacteroidales bacterium
GGTCCAGGGCGTGGTGGTCCAGGCCAGGAAATAGGCGTCACCGAAGGCTGTCCATTCAGCCATTGGGGTCTTGATTTTAAATTGAGCCACGCAGGTGGTGTCCTTCACGTCGCGGTAGCATCCGGGTTGGTTCAGCTCGTGTGAACTCAGACCGGTACCGGCTGCGGGTGAATACGGCTGGATGGTGTAGCCTTTGTAGAGGTAGCCTTTTTTGTACAGTTCCTTGAGCAGGTACCACAGGGTTTCGATGTAGCGGTTGTCGTAGGTGATGTAGGGGTCGTCCATGTTCACCCAGTAGCCCATCTTGTGGGTCAGGTCTTCCCATTCCTTGGTGTACTTCATCACGTCCTTGCGGCAGGCTGCGTTGTATTCGGCCACGGAAATGGTTTTGCCTATGTCTTCCTTGGTGATGCCCAGGGCTTTTTCCACGCCGAGTTCAACGGGCAGGCCGTGGGTGTCCCAGCCGGCTTTTCGCTGTACCTGGAACCCTTTCATGGTTTTGTAACGGCAGAAAATGTCTTTGATGGAACGAGCCATGACGTGGTGAATGCCGGGCATGCCGTTGGCGGAAGGGGGGCCTTCGTAAAACACAAAAGAAGGTGCCCCCTCGCGAATTTGCAAACTCTTGTGGAACAAATCGTTATCGTCCCACTTTTTCAGCATTTCCTGGTTGATGGCGGAAAGATCGAAACCGGAATATTCCGGAAATTGCTTTGACATACCTGACTCGTTTTTTTTCGCCCGCAAAGGTAGGAAAAAAAAGGCTATTTCAGATAAAAATCGGCCGTCAGGTTGGAGAAGGCTTCGGTACGTTGATGGGCGGGGGTTTGAAGGGCTAGCGTGCTGTATTCCACCAGTCCTTGTCGGCGTGAAAATTCCAGGAGCAGACGCTTGGGTTCTGTGTCCTCGCGGGTAGAGACGGCACAGTGGCGATTCAGGTACAGTCCCCGCTCCCAACACATGGCCTCAAACACACCTTCCGATGCTGCGGGAAGGATGAGGGCAAAGTGGCCTTCGGGAGCCAGCAATTGAGCCGCCAACCCGGCCAGCTGTTCCCAGCTCAGCGTATCGTCATGCCTGGCCTGGCTGCGGTTAGCAGCGGGTGCCTTCAGTGATTGTCGAAAAAAGGGGGGATTGGAAACAATCAGGTCGTACGGTAGAGCCGACCAGTTCGTCGCATCGGTTGCATGCACGTGAACGCGTTCGGCCCAGGGACTGTTCCGGACGTTTTCTTTCGCCTGGTCGGCTGCGGCTGGATCAAGTTCCAGAGCATCAACGGTAGCCGGAACATGTACTGGATGGAAGGATGGCGACAATTGAGGAGCATATACTGCATGGGAAGTCCGTTGCGCCAGCATCAGGGCTATCACCCCTGTTCCGGTTCCCACGTCAAGTATCCGAGCCACGTTTCCGGTATGTACCCAGGAACCCAGCAGTACAGCGTCGGTGCCCACTTTCATGGCGCAGCGGTCCTGGCAAATGGTAAATTGTTTGAATTGGAAGGTGGACGTACCCATGCAGGTGTAGTCAATCATTCGCCCACATCCGGCTTATTCTGTTGATCGGACGCTGGCATGTCTTTCTTCTCAGCTTCAATGGCTTTTTCATACGATGATGTTCTCAAGCTGACAAATAGCTCAAGTATGGCAACAAGCAACAGCAAGATAACCCAACTGTTCATGTCGTGGAATTGCATGTAGGAACATCCAACGAGCAGTATGGCACTGAACAGATTGTACCGGTTCAAGCGTTTCAGTCTGAAATCGTCGCCCCTGTATTGGTTCCATAATTTATTCAGTATAACCAGGGATGCACCGATGGCAAACAGGTAGGTTCCGTACCGCACGTGTTCCATGACCAATACGGCTGAAACCAATAGCAACAACGTGCCAAGTACGTATGAAATGCTTAATAGTCGTTTATTCATGTTCATTTGTTTTTTCAGGGGTTGAAATCAGGAAGATGTCCTCGTTTTCTTTTTTCATGAGGTACTCTTCCCTGGCCACCCGCTCCAGCTCGGATTTCCCGGCTTTCAGGCTTTCCAATCGTACGGCACTTTGGTCGCGCAACTGTTCGTATCGGCGTATTTCCTTTTTCAGCGTTGCTATTTCCCGTTCCAGTTTCAAGCGTCTAACCACGCTGTTTTGATCCAAAAAAACAATGAACGCCACCAACACAGCAACGGTGATGACATACTTGTTCAGGTAGGGTTTCAGCTTGGCAAACAGTTTGACGAGCGCTTTCATGCGGGTAACTTATCTGATGCAAAAATAAGCCATTTTACGAGAAAACGAATGAGGTGATGGTTGATTTTGAAAAGATGTGCTACATTTGCACAAAAGCAATCAGCGTGATGGATAAATACCTTGTTTCAGCCCGAAAATACAGACCTGATACCTTTGATACGGTGGTGGGTCAATCGGCGCTGACCACCACGCTCAAGAATGCGGTCAAAAATAATCAGTTAGCCCACGCTTACTTGTTCTGTGGCCCCAGGGGTGTTGGAAAGACTACGTGTGCGCGGATTTTCGCCAAGACCATCAACTGCCAGCATCTTTCTGATTCAGGAGAAGCCTGCAATGTTTGTGAATCGTGTAAAAGCTTCAACGACCAGCGTTCGATGAACATTTTCGAACTCGATGCGGCTTCCAACAATTCGGTGGACGGTATCCGCACCCTGGTGGACCAGGTGAGGATTCCTCCTCAGTTGGGCAAGTACAAGGTGTACATCATTGATGAAGTACACATGCTGTCTTCGAGCGCTTTCAATGCTTTTTTGAAAACGCTGGAGGAGCCGCCCCATCACGCCATTTTCATTTTGGCCACCACGGAGAAACACAAGATTCTGCCCACCATACTTTCTCGTTGCCAGATCCACGATTTCAACCGCATCAGTGTGGCCGACATCGTTCAGCAGTTGAAGAAGGTGGCTCAGTCTGAACAGACCCAAGTGGAGGAAGAAGCGCTCAACGTCATCGCTGTCAAGGCCGACGGAGGGATGCGGGACGCGCTTTCCATCTTCGACCAGGTGGCCAGCTACGGCAACGGCACCATTACCTACCAGCACACCATTGACAACTTGAATGTGCTGGACTACGACTATTATTTCAAACTGACTCAGGCTTTGTTGACAGGCGATGTCAGTCAATCGCTGTTGATTTTCAACGATATCCTCAACCACGGGTTTGAAGGACAGCACTTCATCACCGGTCTGGCCAGCCATTTCCGCGACCTCTTGGTCTGCAAGGACGCGGCCACATTGGTTTTGCTCGAGGTGGGTGCCGGCATCCGTGAGCGCTACAAGCAACAGGCGCAGGAGTGTCCGGCGGAATTCCTGTATGTGGCTATCAAGTACTGCAACGACACGGACCTGGCGTACCGGGAAAGCAAGAACAAGCGCTTACTCGTAGAACTCGCATTGATCCGGATTGCTCAGCTTTCGGATCCAAAAAAAAAAATCCGGGAACGCCTGAATGAACTGCTGAGGGGTGACGAGCTCCCTCCTCTCCTGCCGTTTATACCTGCCGAAGTTACAACGGCGGTTTCTTCCGAAAACCCTGCCGCAACCCCAACCGCACCGGCAGCTGTACAAATACCGGCAGCCAAAGCCACCAACAACGCCGTTCAAACCCCAAGCGATCAATCCACCGGGTCTGAAACCGCCCCTGAATCCTCTGAGACAAAGGCCGCCCAAGCACGCCATTCAACCGGAAACTTGTCGGGCTACCGCTCGGTTCGTTCCATCCGGATGAACAGGCAACAAGCAGCAGAGGATGGAACGGAAACCAACAAATCGACGCTCGACGACATCAGTGACGAAGCGTCCTACACGCTGGAAGCCCTGGTGAAAGCCTGGAACGATTACAGCAAGCAGTTGCCCGATGACATCCACCTGGCCAATGGCATGAAAGCTTCACCACCGCAACTCTTGGAAGGGCATTCCTACGAGGTGCTGGTAACCAACCCGGTGTTGCAAAAAAAACTGGAAGATTTGAAATATGCCTTGGAAAGGCACTTGAGAAAAACTGTGAAGAACAGTCACATCCATCTTAGCATCCGGCTGGACGAATCTGAAAACACCTCGCGTCCTTTCACAACCAGGGACCGCTTCGAAGCCATGGCCAAAAAAAATCCAGCCCTCATAGACTTCTACCGCCTCTTTGGCCTCGACATGGATTAAAACTATTTCATTCTGACTAATAGACTGTTTCCGCTCCGCCTTCGGTTCTTCCGTAACATCAACGTGTTTCCGTTCCGCCGGGAGGGTATCTGCGCTCCGACTTGAAGGCCTAAAAACCTTCACGCTCCGGTACAACTCTCAAACTCAGTCGCTAGCGCTCCTTCCAATGATGAGATTTTTTTACGCCTCCCGCCGCTCGGTTTTCTAAACGGCCTTCCTCGCAACTACGCCACAGATACCCTCCGCGGCTCCACTGCAACGCTCATTGGGCAAACAGCCGTGATCCAACTCCATCATTGAGCCCTTTAAGAACATAAGTCTAGCTTACCCAAGAGTGTTACAGCAAACCCCAATCGAAGGGAAAGCGGACTGAAGTGAGGGGCTGTTGGATACAGGGTGCAGTGGAGGTGGTATGGGCAGATTCAGCGACTTGTGGAAAAACGCGTCAAGAAACCGAATGAACGGAAGGCGTTAAAAAATTTCATCTTCCGAGGAAGGAACGCCAGTGACTGACGCTTTGAAATTTTAGCCTTCCGCATGAAGGTTTTAGCGTTTTGGAATCGGAGCGAATCTGCCCATACCCCGTAACGGAAGCCTGTATCCAACAGCCCCGAACGAAAGGGAGCGTTGATTGCGCACAAAAAAAGATTAAGCTTTAAATTTCAAGCGAACGCTTGAAGGCGACCATCTTGACGGCTGTTACTGCTGCTTCGTCGCCTTTGTTGCCGTGGATGCCCCCGGCCCTGTCATAAGACTGCTGCATGGTATCATTGGTCAGGAGACCGAAAATGACAGGCATGCGCCCCAATACATTCATGTCGGACACACCCTGCGTCACACCCGAACACACATACTCAAAATGAGGCGTTTCACCCCGAACCACACAACCCAACACAATCACAGCGTCCAGGCCGTCACCGGGCAACTCCATCATGCAGCGCGCCCCGTAAACCAGCTCAAAGCTGCCGGGCACCCAGCGGATCAAGATATCTTCCTCCTTGACACCCAGCTTTATGAGGGTTGACGTAGCCCCTTGCAACAGCCGAGCCGTAACGTTCATGTTCCATTCGGAAACAACAATGCCAATACGCATACCCATGGCATCGGGTACAGCATTGGCATCGTAATCGGATAAGTTGTGGTATTGTGTAGCCAACTTATTTATTCAATTTAGCCCTTTCAATAAAACGATCTACAACTTCACCTTCCTGAGACAAAGGATACTCTTTTTGGATACGCTCATAAATAGCCAAGGCCTTGTTGTACTTCTTCAACTTCTCGTATACGTTGGCGGCTTTCATCAAGTAGATGGGAGATAACAATTCGTTGTCCGTATCGGCCGCTTTTTCAAAATAAGTGACAGCCTTGTTGTAATTCTTCAATTCAACGTAGCAATCACCAATAGCCCCTACCAAAGCAGGAGAAACCATGATATCGTCGGCATTGCATTTTTTAAGATAATCCTTGGCCGTATCAAACTGACCCAACGCCATATAGGAAAGACCTGCGTAGGCAGCTGCCAATTTAGCCGTCTTGGTCATGCTGTAATCATCCATGATGGCCTCGAAACCAATGTAATTGGCCCCATCTCCATTCAAGGCTATCCGGAAAGAATCCACGGCAAAATATTGCTCTCCCATGAAAATCATCTCCTGAGCCTCTTTTTCGCGGGGTGCCAGGAAACTGTGACGGAATAACAAGACACCTCCAACCAGAACAACAATGATTGCGAGTGCGATAAGAATGTTCTTTTGGTTTTTTTCAACATACTGTTCGGTGCGACTCAGCGCTTCGTTCACTTGCTGCAGCTCGTCCTTTTTTTCAACCTTTTCTGACATGGTGTTCCGGTGTATTTGATGATGGTATTTTGTGCTTTTTGGCCTACAAAAGTACATCATTTCATTTGATTCAAAAAATATATCTTCCATTTTTTAGTACATTTGTGTTCAGTATCATCCTTTCACGCATCCCCATGCAGATCAAGCGTCTTTCCATTCTGAATTTCAAGAACATCAAAGAAGCAGAGCTGTCGTTCTCACCCGGCTTGAATTGCTTTGTCGGAAATAACGGAGAAGGCAAGACCAATGTACTGGATGCCATCTATTACATGGCGTTTTGCAAAAGCCATACCAATTCCATCGATTCGCAAAACATCAACCATGAGGCCGAGTTCTTTATGATTCAGGCTTCGTGTCAAGAAGAAGAACTGACCAATGAACTATCCTGTGCTGTCAAACGCAGGCAAAAAAAAACGTTCACCTGCGACGGAAAGGAATACGACAAATTGTCCACGCACATCGGCAAGATTCCCCTGGTGTTGATTTCACCCTCCGACGAAGAATTGATCCGCGAGGGAAGTGATGAACGCCGTCGCTTCATGGATATGGTCATTGCTCAATACGACCATGCCTATATGGATGCACTCGTCTCCTACAACAGGGCCATGACTCAGCGGAATGCACTGCTCAAAGATGACACCGGAGCTGTTTTCGATGATTCACTCTATGAAGTGTATGAAACGAAAATGTCCATGGAAGCCGAGATCATCCATAATAAACGGGAAGCGTTCATTGCTGCTTTCACGCCAGTTTTCGAACAATTCTACCACAGCATTTCAGGAGGGAAGGAAAGCATCCGCCTGCAATACACGTCACACATCAGGACTGGAAATCTGGCTTTACAACTGAAAGAAACCCGCCAAAGAGACATGGTGTTGGGCTTTTCCTCCAAAGGTGTCCACAAAGATGAACTGGTCATGGAACTGGACGGTTTTCCCATCAAACGCGTGGGGTCGCAGGGACAAAACAAAAGCTTCCTGATTGCTTTAAAATTAGGGCAGTATGGCTTTCTGAAGCGCAACGAACACATGATGCCCATCTTGTTGATTGATGACCTGTTCGACAAGTTGGATACCGAACGGGTGGAACGGATCATCCGGTTGGTGTGTGGAAATGAGTTCGGACAGCTCTTTATTACAGATACCAACAAAGAACACCTCACACGCATGTTGGAACGAATGGGTGGTGAATTCCGGTTTTTTCACGTCAGCAACGGAGACATCCAAACCGAACCATCATGATCAAAAGAAATACACAACGGTTGTCCGATGTGCTTGAAGAACTGTTCCGTTCGCAACAATTGGATGGAAAGCTGTACGAAAAACGGCTCCTAAAAGCATTGCCCGATGTAATAGGTAAAGGGTTGGCCGAGCACGTCAGTCAACCATTTATCTTAAAGGGCGAGTTACACCTTACTGTCGACTCCGCTGTTATCCGACATGAACTTCAACTGATGCGCGGTCAGTTAATCAGCCGGCTGAATACCGTTGTCGGACGTGAAGTGATTACGGACATAAGATTCCATTGATTGGAGGTTCCGCCCCCGGTTCACTGTTTTTTGTCCCTCATCACAATTTCCACCGCCTTCATCAACATGGGGTCACTGTCTTGGTAAATGATCCAATAGGCCGTGTCTCCCAGTATCATCCGTGCAATGTTCGATTTGATGTCTCGTTGAACCAGCGGAAAAGAGGGTGAGATAAACTCAATTCTTCCACGAACGTTACGTTGGTATGCGTATTCAATAAACGGAGTAACCAAATCTATATCATCCAGGTAAGCAGCCAATTTAGCCGGTGTGTTGTATGCGCTCAGTTTTTTCTTGTGTTCCAGCGCATAAGTATAGGCATAAGCAGAAATCAACCCATTGTTTGAAGCCTTCGTGTACCAGGCTGTATATCCGGATGTATCGATGGGAATAAAAAAGTCGGGCATGATGCCACCCCCTCCATGCACGATTCGACCTTTTCGGGTGGTATATTTGACAGTGTCGCTAAAACGGATGCTGTCGCGTGAACCCATTTCCCCACTCGTGTACCGGTTTATGATATCCAGCTGATACGATTCATCGGCTCCGTTGACGTAGGGTTTCTGGATACAACGGCCTGAGGGTATGTAGAATCGGGCTATCGTCAGCCGTACAGCCGATCCGTCCCTGAACGGAATTTCCTGTTGCACCAGGCCTTTCCCGAAGGTACGGCGACCGATGACCCAAGCCCTGTCGTTGTCTTGAAGGGCTCCGGTTAAGATTTCGCTGGAAGAAGCCGACCATTCATCCACCAAAATAGCCAAAGGAACGTGTTGACAGGTACCTTTTCCGTTGGAATACACATCTTCTCGCTTGTAGGCCCTACCCTGTGTATAGAGAATCAGGCGATTGTTGGGCAGGAATTCGTTGGCAATATTGATTGCAGGCTCCATCAGCCCTCCTGTGTTTCCTCTCAGGTCGATGAGAAACCGGCCACATCCTTTGGCTCTCAACGAAGCCATGGCATTGAGGAATTCTTTGTGTGCGTTACGTCCGAATTCAGCAATGCGGATGTAACCAATATCGTTTCCAACTACATAGTAAGCGTCCACACTATAAACAGGAATCTCGTCACGGGTGATGGTAAAAGGAATCAGTTTTTTCACTCCCTTTCGAAGCACACCTACCTTGACGGGTGAGCCCTTGGCGCCTCGCAACTTCTTCATGATCTCTTCGCTGCCCAGCTGTTTGCCGGCAAATGGTTCATCCTCTATGGTGATGATTCGGTCGCCCGCTTGAAGACCAGCACGTTCCGCTGGTCCTGATTTTACTACAGCGGTGACAAAAATGGTATCGTCCAGCATTCTGAATTCAACCCCTATGCCACTGAAACTTCCTTCAATCTGTACATCAGTGAGTTTACGTTCCTCTGCCGTGATATAGACGGAGTGCGGGTCCAATTCCTGCAACACATACGGTATGAGGTTCTCTGAGACTTTGGTCAAATCGATGGAATCCACATACCTGGAATCAATCAGGCTCAGCAAGGCACTTAACTTATTCAGGTTGGAATAACGTAAATTGCTTCTCAGTTCGTGGTTGCGCGTCAAGACGGTCCCCAACAATAATCCCACCACCACACAGGCTGCCATAATCAATGGCAACCAAAATTTATTTTTCTTCACAAGTTTCATTCAGTGTTTTCTTATCGCAATAGACAACCTCGATACCGGCTCGTTCCAGCAAGAGGAGTCCATCGTCCATATGATAGGGTTCGCCATAGACAACGCGTCGGATACCGGCTTGTATGATGAGTTTGGCACATTCAATACAAGGAGATGCGGTCACATACAGGGTGGCCCCGTCACTGCTGTTATACGAACGGGCCACCTTGGTGATGGCATTGGCTTCGGCATGCAGCACATAGGGTTTTGTGCGGTTCGTTTCGTCTTCACACACATTTTCAAACCCGGAAGGGGTGCCGTTATATCCGTCGGAAATGATCATCTTATCCTTGACCAGCAAGGCTCCCACCTGACGCCGTACACAATAGGAATTTTCCGCCCACACCAACGCCATACGCATGTAGCGTTGGTCAAGCCGGTGTTGTTTATCTGTAATTTCTGTTGATGATATTGCCATGTTCAACTATCAATCAGTTCAATAATCCGTTACGTCGGAGCAGGGCCTCAATGCCGGGTTCCTGTCCCCTGAAACGTTGGTACAGCACCTTGGGTTTTTCCGTTCCCCCTTTGGAAAGGATGTTTTCGCGGAAAGAAGCGGCCATTTCGGTATCAAACACTTGTTTGTGCACAAACCATTCATACGCATCGGCATCCAGCACTTCCGCCCATTTGTAGCTGTAATATCCGGCAGCATATCCACCGGAGAACAAATGGGTGAAGGTGGAACTCATGAAGCAGTCTTCCGGTTGTGGAAGGATGATGGCTTTTTTCCAGGCTTCCCGTTCGAAAGCGACGACATCACCATTGAAATTATCTGACAATGAATGCCAGGCCATATCCAGGTAACCGAAGCTTAACTGACGCATGCAGGCGTAAGCCACGTTGAAGTTTTCAGCAGCCTTGATGCTTTTGATCAGTTCGGCCGGTATGGTTGCTCCTGTTTGATAATGCTTGGCAAATCCATCCAGGAATGCTTTTTCTGAAGCCCAGTTTTCCATAACTTGCGAGGGAAGTTCCACAAAATCGCGGTACACACTGGTACCGGCCAGGCTTCTATACGTCACGTTGGAAAAAATGCCGTGCAAGGCATGACCGAATTCGTGCAGGAAGGTGGTCAGTTCATCGTAGGTAAGCAAGGAGGGTTTATCCTCGGTGGATGGGGTAAAGTTCATGGTCACACTCACATGGGGTCTGATATTGACCCCTTTCAGCGTGTATTGTTCGTTGATACCGCTCATCCAGGCACCGGCTTGTTTTCCTTTTCTGGGATGGAAGTCCGTGTACAGTACAGCCAGGTACGACCCATCTTTATCAAACACTTCCCAGGCATATACTTCCTTGTTCCAGACGGGAATGTCCGTATTCTTTTTAAAGGTGATGCCGTACAGTTTGGTTGCCAGTCCGAAAACTCCGTCAATGACGTTTTCCAGTTTGAAATAGGGTCGCAACACTTCGTCGCTGACGCTGAAACGGGATTGCTTGTATTTTTCGGAGTAATAGGAAAAATCCCAGGGTTTGATGTCCACGTAGCTGCCTTCCATGCCGGCTGCATAGCCTTGTACGGCTGCGAGTTCGGCTTTGGCGGTAGGTAAATAGGCAGCTGTCAGTTTGTCCAAAAATTGGACAACTTCTTCGGGAGAACCAACCATCCTGCGTTTCAGGGCATGATGGGCATAGGTTTTGTTACCCAACAGGGCGGCCAGTTCCCGTCTCAGGTTGATCATTTCCTGGATGACAGGTTTGTTGTCGAGGGTACCGGATGTGGCCCGTGTCATATAAGCCCGGTAGATTTCCTCGCGCAAAGGCCTGTCTTTCAAGTTCTTCATTAAGCCTGTATAGACAGGTGCGGACAAATCAAACAACCAACCGTTTTGACCTTTGGCCTTAGCCTTTGCGGCAGCCGTTGCCAACATGTCGGCAGACAGGCCTTTCAGGCGGCTTTCGTCGGTAATTAGTTTCTCGTATTGATTGGTTGCCTTTAGGGCGTTTTGCTGGAACTTCTCGCTGAGTTCACTCAATTTGATGCTGACGGTTTTATAGGTTTCCCTGTCTTTACCTTTTAGACCGGCTCCATTCAAGATGAAGTCTTCGTAGGTGTCTTCCAGCAGTTTGCGCTGTTCAATCGTTAAACTCAGGGCATCGCGTTGGTCGAACACAGCCTTGACGCGTTCGAACAAGGCTTCGTTCAGGTAAATCTTGTTGGCATGTTCGGTTTGCAAAGCAGCCAGTTTGGTGGCCAATTCCATCAGTTCGTCGGTGTTGTCGGAACTCGTCAGGGTATAGAAAACGGCAGCCACATCGTGTAAGAGCCTTCCGGAACGTTCGTACACCTCGATGGTATTGGCAAACGTGGGTTTTTCCTTATTGGTGACCAAGGCGTTGATTTCCTTGAGGTGGTCGGCAAATCCTTTTTCAAAGGCGGGCATGAAATGTTCATTGCGTACCTTGTCGAATGGCAGGGTTTCGTGGGGGGTTTTGTAACTTTTTGCAAAAAACGGGTTGGAGGCGGCCTGGCTCATGCCAGTACCTGTAACTAACATCGTCATGATGAGTATATGTAGTTGAATCGATTGCTTCATAACAAAAGCATTTACTTGTTTAAAAAACCAAGCAAATTTACGGAAAAATCCATACATTCCGCTATTTTTGTTGGGAAAAGAATTGCTGGAAAACCCTGAAACAACTGCTGCCATGAACATCGATTTCAAAGAAATTATCAGCGCCTTCATGGTTCTGTTCGCCATCATCGACATTGCGGGTTCCATTCCTGTCATCATTGACCTTAAAGAGAAAAGGGGGCCTTTCAAACCGGGTTGGATCACCATCCTATCGTTTCTTATCATGGCCGGATTCCTGTTTATCGGTGAAGGTCTCTTGAGGTTGTTCCAGGTGGATGTGTCATCGTTTGCCGTTGCCGGTTCGCTCATCATTTTCATCATTGCCATGGAAATGATCTTGGACACGCAATTTTTCAAAAACGAGGGCCCGTCTGAGTCTTCCTACATTGTCCCATTGGTCTTTCCACTGATTGCGGGTGCGGGTTCGTTCACCACGTTGTTGTCGTTACGGGCTGAATTTGAAATCATCAACATCATGATTGCGTTGGCGTTGAACATAGGGGTGGTCTATTTTGTGCTTCGTTCCACCAACAAGATTGAACGGGTATTGGGGAAAAGCGGGGTTTACCTGCTGCGGAAGTTCTTCGGTGTCATCCTGTTGGCCATTGCGGTAAAATTGTTCACCAGCAACCTGGAACCCCTGTTGAAAGACCTCTCCCTTGTGCAGAACACCCAGGCCATCCGCACCCTCCTCGAAAACCTCCCCAAATAAACCGTATTGGCATCAAAACGGTTTCATTAACGCCAGCCCAATGAGCGTTGCTGTGAAGTTGGTAGGGTATGCTCTTCTCCGGATTCGTTCACAGAGCTAAAATTTTCACCATTTCGGCTAAAATCTCATCTTCGCGGGGTGAGGGGTGTTGTGAGCGCAATGCGCGGAGTGGAGATTTTTTTAAGCCACAAATCGGTTAAATTTGGTAAAGCACGGTTGAGA
>CAYPLF010000017.1:0-35823 GCA_964411555.1 uncultured Bacteroidales bacterium
CCGAATGTATCAAAAATGGGCAACTTGTCCTTGTACAACTTCACAATGTCCACCTTTTCAGGCATGATGAGTTGTACGTAATCTCTTAACTCCTCGAACACACGAGGGTCATTCACGTGAATGTGCTCAAACGAAGCATTCAAGATGTCGCGCAAAATGACAACGGTCCGGCTCGTCTCCTCAAAAATGAGCGACGGAGCCTTGGCCTTAGCTTTGACCAAACGGGCCATCACCTCGTCCCAACGCTTCAACAATACTTTGAGCTCACTGTCCAGTTCCGCCACGCGTTTGCCCTCGGCGACCGTCCGTACGATGACACCAAAATTGCGGGGCGTAATGCTCTGCAACAGCTGTTTGAGACGCAAGCGCTCTTCAGCCGATTTAATCTTGGTCGAAACGGAAATCTTGTCGGAGAACGGCATCAGCACCAAAAAGCGTCCGGCTATGGAAATCTCGGACGTCAAGCGAGGTCCCTTTGTAGAAATGGGCTCCTTGGCAATCTGAACGAGAATTTCCTGCCCGGGTTTCAAGATGTCGGCTATGGTTCCCTCCTTGGGGATTTCCGGCAACAAATGAAACTTGCTGAGCTGTTGTTGCTTGCCTTTGTTGGCGATCACATTTTTCGTGTAGGCATTCAGGGAATTGAATTGGGTTCCCAGATCCAGGTAATGAAGAAAAGCATCCTTTTCGTAACCCACATCAACGAAAGCGGCATTGAGTCCCGGCATGAGTTTGTGCACTTTGCCCAGGTAGATGTCGCCAACAGAAAAAGAAACCGCCGTTGATTCGTTTTGGAATTCAACCAGGTTCTTGTCTTCTAAAATGGCGATGGATACCTCTTTGGGTTGTGCGTCAATGACAATTTCCGATATCACAACGTTCTTTTTTCGATAGGTTACAGGATAAACCACGAGGCCACGCCCCCGTTGAAACCGGTGTGGGGAGACCGTTTCAGAGAAGGTGCATGAACACCGTGGCGGTTAAACGAACAAAGAACAAACCGGCTGACAAAAGTGTACCTGAGTTTGTTCTTCGTTCTGTATAAGTCTGTTAGTGCAAGCGTTAAGAATTACTTTTTCTTCTTGTGTCTGTTCTTCTTCAGACGTTTTTTACGCTTGTGAGTGGCCATCTTGTGGGCCTTACGTTTTTTTCCGCTAGGCATATCTGCGATAATTTATGGATGAAACTTATTTCTTTACTTCAGAAACAAACGACTTGGCCGGCTTGAAAGAAGGAATGTTGTGTTCCGGAATGATGATGGTCGTGTTCTTGGAAATATTGCGGGCAGTCTTTTTGGCCCTTTTTTTGATGATGAAGCTACCGAAACCTCTCAAGTAAACGTTTTCTTCCTTTACTAACGATTCTTTCACTACGTCCATGAAGGCTTCTACGCTTGAAAGGACAGTTACTTTGTCAACTCCTGTTCTTTTGGAGATTTCGTTAACGATATCTGCTTTAGTCATCGCGCTAAAATTTAAATGGTTGATACAATGTATATGTGTTTGTTTTTGTAATTTTTTGGCTTGCAAATATATAGCTTTCTGCCTTATAAAAAAAACTTTGCAAGAGAATTATTGTCGAATTTTGTTTTTTTGCGGTTCTTTGCACGATGAACTCAGCCTCAGTCATTTCGACCTTCCGCTACCTCCTGATTGACTGGTATCGTACCCACCAACGCGACCTACCCTGGCGACACACCACCAACCCCTATTCCATCTGGCTGTCTGAGATCATCCTCCAGCAAACCCGGATTGAGCAAGGCCTCTCCTATTACCATCGGTTCATCGACACCTTCCCTACAGTGAATGATTTGGCGGAAGCTCCCTTGACCGAAGTGCTGAAATGCTGGCAAGGCCTGGGCTACTACAGCCGCGCGCGCAACCTGCATGAAACGGCCAAATTCATTGTGTTTGAGTGTGGCGGTGTTTTTCCGACAACTTACAAGGAACTGCTCACCTTAAAAGGAGTGGGTGCCTACACGGCTGCCGCCATTGCATCCTTTTCCTACAAACAAGTGCATGCCGTGGTGGACGGCAATGTGTACCGGGTGCTGGCGCGCGTTTTCCTTATTGATACCCCTATCCACAGCACAGCCGGCAAGAAGCAGTTCGCCGAACTGGCCGACGCCCTGATAGACCCCTCCTGTCCCGATACCTACAACCAGGCCATCATGGACTTCGGCGCCACACGATGCACCCCCGGCCAACCCGACTGTAGCCTATGTCCGTTCATCGAAATCTGCCTGGCGTATAAAAACAACTGTGTTGACACACTACCGGTACGGAAAACCGAAGCGCCCAAACGGGAACGCTTCTTTAATTTCGTTGTGTGCCGGAATGGTTCGATGACCTGGCTAAGGGAACGCGTAACCAACGATGTGTGGCGGCACTTGTGGGAATTTCCCTTGGTGGAAACCACCGAAAACCTGACACTTGAATCACTACTTGAACTACCTGAAGCCAAGGCATTGCTGGGCGAATCACCCGTAGTACATACACCGGTACAGCTGAAACACGTGCTCAGCCACCAACTTATCCACGCCCGGTTCATTCCTGTGGATGTAACCTTCGAAGTTATTCCCGGCTACACCGCTTTTACGCCCGAACAACTCTCCGATTTACCTGTTTCCAGGCTTATCGACCGCTTTTTGGAACTCTGAAGGCTTGCTTTTCTTGCTTGCAGATCAGCTTGACAGCCAGTTTTCCTGATTGGGCGGAAGGAGGAAGTCCACCACCCGGATACAGCCATTGGCCGGCCATATAAAAATTACTGAGCCCCGGCAACTGCATCTTCAGCGACTTCATGATGTTGGAAGCCGATGGCATAAACCCTTCATAGGCGCCTTCTCGTACACCCGTGTACCGGACATCGGTGATGGGCGTTGCCACGTCAACCACCTCAATGTGTTCCGTAACACCCGGGTAGATTCTCTCCAGGTAGTCGGTGGCATCTTGTTGGATTTTGCTCTTTTCAGCCTCATAGTCGGCCTCACCCATGCCTTCCCACAAATTCCAGGGACTTTCATACCTCAAGACCAGGGTAGTTTTTCCCTTAGGAGCCATGGTGGAATCAAACGAATAATTCATGATGGAAAATCCGTTTTCCAACTTTGTCTTTCCAATCACCGCCTGTTTGAATAGATAATTGGTGTTCACTGCCTTGGATGAAATAGGCTGGTTGATACCGAATGAAACCTGGACTAAGGGTGTAAACAACTTCCATTGGGTATAGGCCTCCGTGATTTGGTCAGAGACATACCGACCATCCAACATGCGGTAAATTGTAGCATAGCCATCGGCAGCGCTGATTACGTAATCGGCTTCTATCCGACTCCCATCGGTGAGCAACACTCCTTTCGCCACGTTGGTTGCAACTACGATTTTCTCCACCTTTTTTCCAAAGGAGAGAACACCTCCTAGTTCTTTATATGTTGCCACCATACGTTGAGCCAAGGGGAAAGAGCCTCCTTTTACGTAGCCGGCATTCTTCTTATGGAACCAACCGAGCATGAAAATGAACGCCAAAGCGGAAAAGTCGCGGTCACCATACATGGAAGCGAAGACCGACAGGATGCGTTCATTCGTCATGTTCAACTGCTTGAAATACTCACTGCAGGTCATCTTGCCGTATTTCCGAAACACATTCAATAAAGGCAGCATCTGCGGCAGGTTTTTGAGAAATTGGAAGAAACTGCGCGCATCAGAAATGGGGGAAAAGGATTCCATGACGCCACTTTTCCGCATGTCGTTGCACATCTTCTTGATGGCCAAAGCATCTTCAGGGGCCAGTTCAATCAGGTAGTTTTCCCACCGGTCGATGTTTGCGTACACGATGAATTCATTCCCATTCTCGTCAATGATGCAGGAATGGATGTCGTGGTCGATCACCGTCGTTTCATCGTTCAACACGTTTGTTTCTTTCCAGATTTCATGGAACGCCCCCGATGAGGTGCCGACCAACCAGTGCAGGCAATAGTCGAACGTATACCCCTTCCGTTTCCAGGCCGTACATTGACCGCCTGCTACCGTGTGCATTTCCAGGATTTGGGTGTCAAAACCGTTCCGGGCCGCGTATATACCGGCTGACAAGCCTGCGACACCACCACCGATAATCACTACTTTTTTGCTCATATTCGTATAGATAAACCTGTTTGATTGTGTACATTTAATTTTACGAATGTACTAATTTTTTCATTTTATCAATGAGATAAACCAACCGATATCAATTGCTTATTTGTTAATTTTATTTTGATAATTACTTATTATTACTCATTCTATGATTTCGTCTTGACAACGGTGTTTTTTTTACCTACATTTGAATCGCCAAGAGAAAATGGATCCTTCTTTGGAACGAAAGAGTAACTTACGATAAAACAACCTAATACCTCAAAAAAATGTCCATCAACAAAGCCATCCTGGTAGGAAACGTGGGGCGCGACCCCGACATCCGTTATTTCGACAAAGAAAGCGAACGGAAAAACTCAGTAGCTTCTTTTACCCTGGCCACGACCGAACGCGGTTACACCCTGGCCAACGGTACTCAGGTACCCGACCGGACCGAATGGCACAACATTGTAGCCTGGAGAGGCCTGGCCGAATTGGCTGAAAAGTACATCCGCAAAGGTTCCCAGATTTACGTGGAAGGCAAAATCACCACCCGCAGCTGGGAAAAAGACGGAGTAACCCGTTATACCACCGAAATTGTGGCTGACACCATCCAATTATTGGGCTCCCGCAGGGAAGGTCAGAGCGAGGCTCCCGCAGGGCCGGCACCTTCAGCCAAAGCATCTTCAGCCGCACCCGCTCCAGATATGCCGGAAAACGGTGGTTCTGCAGACGACCTGCCCTTTTAACAGCATCCATTGACAACCCGGAAAACCACACAGCCTACCTATATCCGCTGCATGGCCAACCTCGTTTATTTCAGAGGTTGGCATTTGCAACGCATCAATGCCGCGTTCATACGTTCCGGCATGGGCTGTTTGCTGGTGTCCGGGCTGATGGTGGGCAGTCTGTTCTTAAGTGGATGCGGGAGAAAGGAAATGCCCAAACCCTACGCGAATGCCAGGTTGGATTATCCAACATCATCCTACCTTACATTCACGCTACCCGGCCACCCTTGCCGGTTTGACTACCCCGGATTCTTTACAGTCAATGAAAAACCTTCGGGCAGGCCGGATACACGCTGGGTTGACCTGAGATGGCCAGCCTATGGTGCCACCCTGTTTACCACCTTCCGGAATCTCCAGGACCTCACTTCCGCTGATGAACTGGCTGTGCGGATGAAGATACTGCTGACAGAAAAGCTCCCTCAGCACACTACGGTCAATTCCAGGCAGATACCGCTTCCGGACTCAAGCTTGAAAGCCTATTGGTTTGAAGTTGACGGTCCCACCAGCATTCCACTGGAATTCCTGATTACCGATGGCAAGCATCAACTCTTCCAGGGCATTGTCCAGTTTGACCAGGCATTGGACAGGGATTCACTGGCAGATATTCTAAACGGATTGTCTTCAGATATGTACCGGTTGATTTCATCGTTCACCTTCACTTCCGTACCATGAGCCTGCTGTACCGAGAAAACCGTGATGCACTCAGCTTCGGCATCTGGCACATGACCGAAACCGAAGCCGAACTAGAGAATCTGTCGGGTTGTACAGCACCCACACGCTTATCCAATCCTTCACGCAAATGTGAATACCTGGCTATACGGGCGTTGGCTGTTTCTATGGGTCTTAATCCGGGAAAGATTGATTACCTGCCCTCGGGTAAACCATTTTTAAAAGAAGATTCCAGGACCATCAGCCTTTCTCACACCAAAAAATACGCAGCCTTGTTGGTGGCAGATCACCCCCTTGTTGGCATCGATATTGAGCAGCGAACCGAACGGGTGGTGAGGGTTCGACACAAGTTCATGCACCCGACGGAAGAAGAAGCATTGGTGGCAGCCGGCTTGGACACTAACACCGGTTTACTGATGCATTGGTGTGCCAAAGAAGCTGTTTTCAAAGCTGTGCCCGAAGAAAATATTGATTTTGCCCGTGAAATCCGGATTATACGCGCACCGGTATTGGCAACTCTTTCAGAAAGTACCGGAACAGATACACTGCAGGTTTTGACGGCCGATGATTCACCCACGCAACGTTCTCAGCAACAGGCAGGTGAAGTCAGATTCTTGCGTACGGGTATTGACTTTCAGTTGGAAGGCTGGTCAACAGAGGCGTTTGTCATGGTCATTTGCCACTCACTGGCCACTTCGTTTTAGAATAATCCAAATAATCAGGGGTGCACCGAACAAAGCGGTCACCGAATTGATGGGCAGGGTATTCCCTCCCAATCCGGGCAATTGTGTCACAATGTCGCATAACAAAAGCAGACAGGCTCCGCACAATATGCTGGCAGGCAGAATGTATCGGTGATCCCAGCTCTTGAACACCCCCCTGGCAATATGGGGAACGGTTACACCGATAAAGGTTACCGGGCCGGCAAAGGCGGTAATGCCACCAGCCAACAAGGCTGTTGCCAGAATAATCAGAAAGCGGACACGGGAAACAGATACCCCCAATCCTTTGGCGTAATGTTCACCGATGAGTAGCACATTCAGGGTTTTGATCAAGGCAAACGACAAGGCAAGACCGATGAAAATAACTACGACCAACAGGGGCATCATCGACCAGGACACAGCGCTCAGACTACCGAACGTCCATACAATGAATACCTTGAGCGTATCGGGGTTGCTTATATTTTGAAACACGCTGGTCAATGCACCACCAATATAACCGAACATCATACCTACGATGAGCAGGGAAACCAAATCAGGCACACGCACAGAAGTAAGCAGGACCAGCAAGAGGACCAACGCCGCACCTATGATGGCGGCAACCACCAAACCCCATGAACCTACACCCAACAATACTCCACCCACACCGGAAGCCAACAGGGTAACCAAGGCCACACCCAGTCCTGCACCAGCATTGATACCCAATACATCGGGACCTGCCAACGGATTACGAAACAGGGTTTGCATCAGCAAGCCGGAAACCGATAAAGCAGCACCTGCCAATAAGGCTGTGATGGCTTTGGGCAAACGATAGTTCAGTACGATTTCCCTGTATGCCGTATCCCCATTGTCTGAAAACACCTCCAACATGGCACGGAAAGGAATCGTCACACTGCCGAACGCCAGGTCGCACAGGAACAGCAGCACGAGCAACAGACCCAATGCCATAAACCGGTAGGTGATACGCGATGTTCCCATCAATGTAATTGTTTCAGGTAGGTAAACGAATGATCAGGCAACAGACCGGGATGGAACACGTGCAAGAAATCAGCCAACAGACTGTCGGGATGAGCCACAGCCCCTTCCCAAAAATCATTGCCACCCTGCGGAGTTACCCGGTTGGTGTAGCTATACACGTTTCCCTGACGAAAAGCCTTAAACAAAGTATATCGTTGATCGAGTGCCTTCAATTCTTGCAGTGATGTTCCACCGGTGGCACCCACCCAGACATCCGCTTCTCCAAGGTCTTTATACACCTGCTCGAACGACAAAGGTAAACTTCCCCGCGTGGTGTCATTGGTATAAAGGTATCGACCGCCAGCATCCACAAACAAACAAGCCGTAAAATTGCGACCGCCGGGTTGGTACCAGGTGCCGCGGAAATTGTCACCGGAAAGGACCAGGGGCTTTACACCTTTAACCGTTGCACCGATTTTTTTGAGGTGTTCATACCGCTGAGCGGTCAAGGCAAACAAGCTGTCAGCCAACGCTTCCTTATCGAAAAAGCAGGCTATGTAGCGGACCCATTCGGCACGCCCCAACACGTCTGCTTCCATCCATTCATTGTTGTACACCACCGACATTCCGGCAGCCATGAGGCGGTTCACATGCTCATCGTATTGATTGAAACCGGAAACCATGACCAACTCCGGTTTCAGCAGCAGGCAACGTTCTACGTTCATGCGGAAAGGATCGCCCAGGTCAACAATGCGTCCGGTTGCACAACCGGCACGTAAAACAGGGTTGTATACCCGTTTCGCTTCACACAACCCTACCACCTTGTCGAGTTCGCCCAACAGTTCAAGAAACGCGTAATGAGTGGAAGAAGCCGCCACCAACGAGCGGACAGGAATAAGGATACGATGGCCGTCGGAAGGAGTTTCCTGTGTTGAATCGGTGGTCAGGTAATAACGGGCTATTTCCTCGCCCTCTACCCAAGGACTGTGTACGATCACTCGTTTATAGCCCTCGAAATAATCAACGGAAAAACCGGTTGCATGGGTAAGCTGCATGCTGTACAAAGGCTTTCCTTCCTGGCCTACGCGCATGGTGGACGAATGTCCACAGGCAGTCAGTCCAACCAACAATCCAGCCAGAACGGCAGAAAACAGGCACACACGCATAAACGGATATCGTTTCATTGAATAGTACCGGAAACAAAAAAGGCTGTCTGTGGGGCAGCCTAAATGAATCAATAAGAAGACGCCTTGGCGTGGCGGAAGCTTGCCTTATTCAGGAGCTTGTGCTTCGTCGCCCTGAGCAGGAAAGCCAGGTTGAACCACGTTGGGATCGACAGCGACAGCGTTCTCTACTTCTTGCTTTATGATAGATTCTTTGACCACTTTGTTCGATGAAGGTTCATAGCCACTGGCAACTACGCTGAGAACAACCATGATGGCGGCCAATGTCCACGTTCCTTTTTCAAGGAAGTCGGTAGTTTTACGAACGCCCATCACCTGGTTGGAAGCAGAGAAACCTGAAGCCAAACCGCCGCCCTTTGAGTTTTGAACCAACACAATCAGGATGAGAAAGATGGCTGCAAGGAAAATGAAGATGGTAATTGCTACGTACATGATATCAGTTATTTTTTTGTAGTATGATCAATTTTTCCAGAAATCTGATTTGGTCTGCAAAGTAACTATTTTTTTCCGGATATTTCAAACGCAAGGACTTGATAATTTCCAGCGCCTTGTCGTATCTTTTTTGCTTCAGGTATATTTTTGCCAAGGCTTCCGAAAAACTGTCTTCCGGTAATGTGTCTATCAACGCCTCCACTGCCTCGTTTTCGGATAAATCTTCGTCCGTCGCAGCCTTATCCGGTTTGGTGTCATCAGTAACCTGATTCCCTTTCTTTCCCGACGTGGCTGATTGTTCATTATCCAAAAATGCATCAATCCATTCATGACCCTGTAATGGGTTTGAGGAGACTTTTTCTTGATCTGCAACAGCCATTTCATCGAGTGAAAAACCGGCCAAACCAAATTCATCCATCACCTCATCATTTTCCAAAACAGGCTTGGGCACTGTGTCCGTCACCGGATGGGCCACATTTTCCGGTATCCAGTTTTCAACCTGCAAGTCGTGATCCGTAGTTTGCCGCAAAAAACGATCGATGAGTGAAAAATCATCCTGTTGAACCGATTGGCCTGCTTTTTCTCCAGGAAGATTCTCCTGTGAAAGACCTTCCATAAACAAAAACAGCCTACGTCTATCCGGTGAAGAAATGGCCGTACGTACCAATTCATTGGAAAACCGGACATCCTGCAGTTCCAGCAAATTCTTCTGATACAACATCCTCAAGGTGGTAAAACAAGGATATGCATCCAATTCACCCTTCAACAAAACCAGGCTTTCTTTGTCCAGGCTTTCCGGTTGATGCATCCATTGTATCAATTGTTTCGCTTCCATCTTACCACTTTGCAACTGACTTGTTGAACACTTGATCTGCTATTTCCTTGATCATCTCCTCGCACAGGGTGGCTTGTACATCATCGAGCATCTTGGTGGCTTCGAAGTTCCTGTATACAGTAAAGCGTTCTTCAAAGTCATCATCCGGATTGGTGGTATTGCTGAAACGCACATTGACCGTCAGCGTCAGCTTGGTTTCTGTTGCATAACCGTCAGCTTTGGCAGCCATGGGAGTCAACTCATAGCCGACAATCTCGCCTTCCAGGTTCAAATGTCCGTTCTGACGAATCAACTTAAGCTTGGTTTGCTTGGCAAAAATATCTTTCAAACCTTCGGTAAGTTCCTGTGACAAGGGAGGATAAACCAAGGTGGCCTGATTGCCGAAATCTGTCACAGCCAATGTCTTAACCCTATTGTAGTCAATGGATGCACCATTGAGCTTATACGAAATGGTACAAGCCGTTGTTGCCAGCGTCAGGGCAGCTAAACAGGAAAACAAGACACGTGATCTCATTCGAGGTTGTATTCTTTAATTTTTCGATACAAGGTGCGCTCAGAAATATTCAATTCATTGGCTGCATTCTTGCGTTTGCCTCCATTCCTGTCCAGAGCCTTGCGGATGGCATCCTTTTCCAAATCTTCCAACGAATACGTTTCTTCCACGTACTCCTCGGTATCCTGAATATTAGGAGCCACAGACGAACGTGCGTCTTTTTGAGACACGTCGGGTTGAACAAACGTCGGATACGGCACATACTCTTTTTCATGAATAAATGGCGCCTCCTTATCGTTTTTCTTCATGATGTCATTGACCAGCAACTTAAGTTCGTTCATGTCTTTTTTCATGTCGAACAATACCTGGTACAAGATTTCCCGTTCATTGGAAAACGTGCGTTGATCGGAAGCATGTCCGGCATACAATATGGGGAATTTTTCGTAATTGGCGTCAGGAAGGTATCCCTGCAAAACGGCTGCCGAAATTTCCCGCTGTTGTTCAATGATGGAGATTTGTTCTGTGATATTTTTTAGTTGACGGATGTTCCCCGGCCAACGATAACCGGTCAACAGATTCTTTGCCTCATCGGTCAGTTGGATGACCGGCATCCTGTATTTCTCGGCAAAATCCACGGCAAACTTGCGAAACAGACGAAGAATGTCTTCGCTACGGTCGCGCAACGGCGGTACAGAAATGGGTACGGTGTTTAAACGGTAATACAAATCTTCGCGAAACCGGTTCGTATTGACAGCCTCAAGAATATTGATGTTGGTGGCAGCCACGATGCGGACGTTGGTTTTCATGGTTTTTGATGAACCCACCCGTATGAATTCTCCCGATTCCAGCACACGCAACAAACGTGCCTGCGTGGATAAAGGCAACTCTCCTACCTCGTCCAGGAAAATAGTTCCTCCGTCGGCAACCTCGAAATAACCTTTTCGGTCGGCCAATGCGCCTGTGAATGATCCCTTTTCGTGACCAAATAATTCAGAATCGATGGTACCTTCAGGAATGGCACCGCAGTTTACGGCAATGTAGGGGCCATGCTTACGGTGGCTGAATTGATGGATAATCTGGGGAAAACTTTCTTTACCCACCCCGCTTTCGCCCGTAATGAGTACCGATAAGTCGGTTGGCGCTACCTGTACCGCAATATCAATGGCCCTGTTCAACTCAGGCGCATTGCCAATAATGGAGAATCGTTGTTTAACAAGCTGTAAATCCATACATTATACTTCATCACCGGTTATCAAATCCGACAGATCACCGCTTTGAACCACACTTTGTTTTCTGAGTGGATTCTTGGTTAATCTGGCATGCTCACGTCTGTTGTTGAACACATCGCAAGCCATGTAATACGCTTCACGGAAAGAGGTTTCAGATGCAAGATTCTGTCCGGCCAACGCATAGGCTGTACCATGGGCAGGAGAGGTACGCACATAGGGCAATCCGGCTGTAAAGTTGACACCTCGCCCCATGCTCAACACCTTGAAGGGAATCAGACCTTGGTCGTGATACATGGCCAGGATACCATCGTAGTTGCAGTATTCGCCCGACCCGAACAAGCCGTCTGCCGGTATGGGTCCGAAGCAACACACTTGTTGCTCCTGTGCTTTTTGAACAGCTTCAGTTACGATGCTTTGGTCTTCCTTACCGATTACTCCTTTGTCACCTGCGTGTGGGTTCAGGCCTAAAACAGCAATACGGGGTTTTTGGATGCCGAAATCAATCATCAATGAACGATTGAACAGTTTAAGCAGTTGAACCAAACCTTGCACATCGATGGAAGCAGGCACATCCGCCAGGGGAATATGCCCGGTGGCTACAGCTACACGCAGGCCCTCCGCCGCCATAATCATCAAGGCCTTTTTCCCTTCTCCCAACGAAGACTCCAGGTATTCGGTGTGTCCGGGAAAGGTAAAATCGGAAGACTGGATGTTGCTTTTATTGATGGGCGCTGTCACCAAAACGTCAATCAAACCATCTTTCAAATCGCTGACGGCTTTTTCCAACGCTTGAAACGATGCTTTTCCGGCAATGGGAGTAGATTGTCCCAATTCGACCTTGACTTCTTCGTCTGTACAGTTGATCAGACTGATTTTTCCAACCGGCGCTTCATCGGCGCTGTTGATCGTATTGATGGAAATGCCGTTGAGATCAAGGACTTTCTTATGATAGGCGGCCACCTTGGATGAGCCGTACAAAACAACGGCTTGATCTTCGTAAACCTGTGTATTTGAAAAGGTTTTAAGAATAACTTCGTAACCTATTCCGTTAATATCTCCCTGCGTCACGCCGACGCGTATCTTGCTATCATCCATACTGACAAAATTTCTGCCAAGATACGGAATCCCGCGTAATTTCCTGCCAAAAATGGTCAAAAACTTAATCCTTTTGTGCGGTAGAAAGAAGTCCGCAGGCAGCTTGAATATCTTCTCCCCTCGATTTGCGTATCGTAGTTCTGATACCCTTCTTGTTCAGTCGGTCACAAAAGAGTTGGATGGTTTGTTCATCGGGAGATGCGAAGGGACTGTCTGGAATCGTATGGAACCGAATCAAATTGACCCTGCAGTCTATTCCATTCAATAGGCGAGCCAGCTGGTCGGCATGAGTCATACTATCATTAAGCCCCTTAAAAACAATGTATTCAAACGACAAACGACGCTGACGCCCAAAGTCGCATGTTTTCAGCCAACCTATGATGTCCTCCAAGGGCCAGGCCTTTTGGGAAGGCATCCAAGAAGCTCGTTGGTCAGACAAGGGAGTATGCAGACTGACAGCCAGGTGGCATTGGCTTTCTGCAAAAAAGCGTTTCATGGCCGGCAAAACACCAATGGTGGAAACGGTGATGCGCTTGGGGCTCCAGGCAAATCCATCGGCTGCCGTCATGCGCTCCAATGCTTTCAATACTTCATCCAGGTTATCCATAGGTTCACCCATTCCCATGAAAACAATGTTGGTCAACTCGTTTACTCCCGGAATGGATAAGATCTGGTTCAATATCTCGCAGGCTGCCAACTGTGATATAAAACCCATGCGACCTGTCATACAAAATGCACAGCCCATCTTACACCCAGCCTGAGAAGAGACACATAGGGTAGCTCTGTCGTTTTCAGGTATAAAAACCGCTTCTACCGTATCACCTTTTCGGGTGGGGAACAAGTATTTGATGGTTCCATCTTCAGAATGAACCGTTCGAATGGGTTCGACATGATAGATGGTGGCACGCTCGTTCAACAGTGCACGCGTAGCTTTCGACAGGTTGGTCATTTGCTCAAATGACCGTACGTTTTTATGATAAATCCAATCGAGCATTTGTGAGGCTGTAAAAACAGGGAGTCCCTGTACCATCACCCATGCCTTCATTTCATGAAACGGCATGCCCAGCAATTCGGTTTTTGTTTGCATGACAGGAAGTATATGAACCAAGAAAGACTGTCACCTTACGGGAGACAGCCTTTCTGTAGGATAATCATTGAATTGAATCAATAAATACGAATTCGCTTATCTTCTACTTTGCACGCCTTTTTGATCGGTTCAAAACCCTCATAGTTGATTCGGTACAAATTATTGTAGTTCCATGATTGTCTGATGTAATCCACGTCATATCTTTCCACTGTTTTCCGCTTGGATACCACTTTGAACATGAATATACCGTTCTTTCCTTTGATGGGGCCTACCACTTTGTTTGGCTCAGCTTTAACAGAAGCAGCCATCAGTGCAGGTTCATTACCAAGACCGGTCATTTGAGGCATAGAAAAATCATAAAACTTGATGGTATCAATGGCCAGTTTTTCAGCAGCGGCAAATTGTTCCAAGGTTTTATAGTTCTTGGCTTTCAGTTCCTTCATCAGTTTATCACCTTTCTTTTCACTGATCAGTTCTTTCTCCAATTGCACCTTTACAGATTCTACAGATTGGTAGTCTTCATCATTGATACCGGTAACACCTACTACAACAAATTGGTTGTTGTTGTTTTCAAGAATACCGGAGACCTTGCCAATTTCATTGGTATAGACAAAACGTACAGCTTGTCGCATTTGAGGAATGTCAGCCAGCGTATAATCAGCTGCTTTCACAATGGGAGCTTCCAGTACTTCGTAACCAGCTTTCTTGGCGGCCTTGAAGAAATCAGCCGTGTTCTGGTTTTCTGCTACAACACGGTTCAATTCGTTGTATCTATCGCTATACGTTTTGGAGCTTGGAGTCACTTTGAGTGAAATCAGCGCCAAACGCGACTTGCTGACCGGTTTTGTCATATCGGTCACCTGCATGACACGGACATCATATTTTGTCTTGACAGTAAAGTAGGTATTCTTTGTTGCGTTGAAACAGGCTCTTAAAAACGCGTCACCCATTTCCTTGGCGTCAATTTCCCTGAACCAACCCATATCGGAGGTTTGTCCACCATTGTATTTGGCCACCATGGCCCCAAAATCGGCACCACCTCGCAATGCGGCCACAATGCTGTCGGCACGTTTCACATCATCAAGAGGAAGTACAATCTGACGTGCCTTGACCGAGTCGGGAGATATGCTTTTACCCAACACCTTTGCCATACGGTACAAGCCATCCTTGAACACCGGTTCCATAAAGTTGCTGCCTGTTGCAAGAAACGCTTTGACATCCTCATCAAACAACGAGTTGGAAATGTAACAATCGTATACCACATCATCGGAGTTGCCGATGGCAAACGACATGGGGTCTTCTGTGGTTACAAACGTTTCCCTGAGCGAGTTGATTTTGGTTTCAACAGCTGCAAAATCTTCCGGACTTGCGGTTATGTTTGCCAACACATAGGAAGCTGAACGGTAAGGTTCTTGGTAAAACTGCTCTTTCTTTTCAGCATAACGTTTTTTTATATCGCCCTTACTGACAGAAAACAGCGAGTCGGCCAGAAGGCTGTAGGGAGTCATCACATAAGCAAAATCAACCTGATCAGTGGCGTTTTCATATTCCGTCTCCGCATCGATGGTATTTGCCCGAACCGCCTTTGTGAGCAACGCATTCATTTTTTCTTCCAACCGCGAATATTTCAGGTTGTTTTCCCAAAACAACCAATAGGCCTTCAATTTATTGATTTGTTCCTGAGCTTGCGGGTCATAATTGGACAAATCTTCCTGTTGGATGGTTTGCAGGAAATTCATCATGACACTCCTGTCGAACTGACCTGTTTGTTGGTTTCTGAAAATAGGCAATTGCATGATCAGAGGGTGAATGTTGACCCCGTTCATCATGCTGAAGATCTCTTTTCCAGTAACAGTTACTCCCAGAAGTTCTGCTTGTTGTTCAATCAATTTTTCCCTGACAATGGTTTGGAAAACGGATTCTCTCAATTTCCCCATTGTTTCGTCATCAAGGTTATCCTGTCCGGTCTGGATGGCGTACACATCTTGCATTTCCTTGATGCGCGCTTCGTATTCCTTGTAGTCCAACGAATAGTCACCGATTTCGGCTATTGTTTCCTGAGACTGACGCAACAGCGACGAGCCTGAGTTTAAAAAGTCTCCAATGATGAAAGCAAACAAGGCCAGACCAATAATGAGGGTCAATAACACAGCCTTATTTCTGATTTTTTGTAGTGTTGCCATGAGAAATGGTGTTTCAATTTATGGGTAGTGTGCTTTAGAGCACTCTTTTTTCAGCCTGCGAATATACAAAAAAACGGTTAAAAAAATGAACCCGCGGATTATTTTACATCTGTTTCGGTGTCATCCAGGTATAGAGGACCGTTGGGATTTTTTATATTGTAACGCGTCATGGTTTGGTTCGATTCAAATCCCACCCCGGTAAGAATGACATTTTTTTGCTCAATTCGAATAAATGAATCGGAATAAACCCGCCCCTCACGTTGATCCCAGTACAATATGGAAGTTTCAAATGTCTCACCTTCCAAATTGACAATCAAGACGTTACTTTTCAATTCCCATAGATTGCGTCGTACGTAAAAACGAGCCGTGTCGCATTCAATAACCGACTCAACACGCAAGCTGTCGTCAAACCGCTCCAAATGAATGCGTTTCGGAAAAAACCAATAGGGTTCATTGGCCTTGTCGAATATTTTCCAAATAGGTGTCAACACCCTGTATCGAATACGGCCTGAATCGGAAATCAGTGTTGTGACTGAATCTGTGTATAAGCCAGGAACGGTATCCCGTATGCCAAAAGAGGGCACAAATTCCTTATTTTCCCGGTTGCAGGACGGAAACAGACAAGACAGTGAAATGAGGAACACAACCAACAAAGAGAAGTATCGCACCACGTTACAGTTTACGCTTGAAGAACCAGGTTTCATTAAAAGTCATGGCCAAGGATACTTTGAAATACGTTTCGCTAATGAGAGTGGATACCGGCGGTATGACTTTTCCCACTTCAAACGCCACGTTCAATGCAGAATTCATATTCAAGGGCAATCCAAAACCAAGGGTTACTCCAAGGTTTCGAATGTTGCCCATATCATTCTTGATGTAAGAATCGGAATAACTGCACCCAAGACGGTATTTAATGGCTTTATAATAACGGTTGCTTGAAAATGAAGGCAAGTATTCCATTCCCAGACTCACACGTGTCATGTCCGACAAGCTATCCACAACGCCGTTGAAGTAGGCATCCGACCATAGTTGGCGATTAACATCAAGTGCCAGCGTCAATCGTTTGTCATGGACCCAACTGACACCCACGCCAATGTTTCTGGGCACGCTGAAATCTGACGACGTGGTGGAAGACGATGTATCGGTAGCAATGCTGATTTTGTATACCGAATTATTCAAAGGGGCATTTTCGGAAAATGTAGCTCCGAGTATGAATTCATTGCGCGCATTAATGGCTTGTTTGTATTGTATACCCAGATCAAAAGCCGACCCATTGAGGTACCAACTCTCAGAAACCGAAATATTCTTTACATCATTGCTGTTAAAATCCTCGTAACTGGTTTGGGTTATCTGCCCGAAAACGTATTTGTAGTTCACACCGAGTGCCAGATGTTTTCCCAATTGAATCCCTGTACCCAGGAAAACGGTATTCAAGCCGCCCGAACCTGTGTAAGTACCCGTGTACTTATCGCCATTGCCCAATTCATTTTCAAAGGAATACGTGTAACCGACCTTGGAAATGGGGTAAAGGCCAAAAGCGGCTCCCCACCAGCGTTTCAAGGGTATTTTCATGGAAACGTAATCCAAACCGCCATCGGTCGTACTCAAGGACGCACTTCCTTGTTTGAGTAAGGACGTTGATGCGTTGAGACCAAAATCAAACAGCATGGTCATGGTGTCCACCGCAGAATAGGAGGCAGGATTGACAGCGTTGATCATGTTGTTTTCACGGACACCAATGCCTACGCCGCCCATTCCTTTGGTTTGGCCGAATGTCGCTTGGTCCAACACCCCGTAACCGAAACGGCTGTATGGCGAATTCAGTTGCTGCGCCATAAGAAACAATGGAGTCAATAATACTAAGAATGCCGTATTCAGGCGTTTATTCACATGCATGATGGTTCAGGATTGCGTTCAAGCCGGTAAGTACCAGATTTTTGCTCACAAAGATGCCATTTTTTAGGTTTTCGGCAAAATAAATCAAGTCACCGCCTGTTAAAAAAGCGAAAAGATCCGGATACAGGACTGAATATGAATCCAAATACCCACGGATCTCGTGCACGATGCCTTGCATGACTCCGGCACGTATGGCCGATTCCGTATCCTTTCCAAAGACATCGAACGGGCTTTTCGGTTCAACGAAAGGCAACTTTCCTGTAAAGTCATGTAAAGATTGGAACCTCAATCGGACTCCCGGAGCGATGTTGCCTCCCAGATAAACACCATCACGGCTCACCACATCGTACGTGATGGCCGTCCCCATATCGATAACCAGCAGTGTCCTTCCGGGTTGTTCCCGCCAGGCTCCGATGGCAGCAGCCAGTCTGTCCAAACCTACCGTTTCAGGGCTGTGATAATCCAGCTTCAACGGCATGGGTGTGGCTGCAGAAAATGGCACAAACCGGGGTAAGGTTGCTTTCAACCAAGCAGTCACCGCATCGTTTGCTGGCAAAACGCTGGAAATGATGCCGGCATTGGGGTGATACGTGTCAACCACCATACTCAACCCGGCCTGTGTCAACTCGGCTTCAACGGTTTCGTAGAGCAGGTTGTCTAGTTCATCGAACACTGCCAGCTTGCAGCGGGTGTTGCCTTGATCGATAACCAGGTTCATTGTGTTTGAATGGATTCTCTTGGAAGTGAAGGTACAAAGTAATGAAAAATACAGGATATTCATGCCTTTTTGTGTCATTATTGAAGATAAAAAAAGGTGTTTTTTTTGCATTAACCTGTTTTAAATATCTATATTTGCTGTCTGACAAACACATACCGTCTACTATATTAACTAATACCAAACATTATGAGAAAAATCTACACCTTTATTCTTTTAGCACTTTTTGTGGTTTTTGCCGCTTCAGCTGCGAAGGTCATAACCCCACAACCGGAAAGTGAAGGCTCCAGCATCTATAAAATGGGTTGGGGCAATGTTGTCGTTAAAATTGATGCACAAAACGGTGGACGCATTGTTTCATTTCAAGTTGACGATTCTACCAATACCAGTCCCTTAAAATCGTTTAAGACAGCGTGGGAAATTCTCAATCAAGCTGCAGACATCAATCAATTCGGATCCACGTTCTGGCCTAGCCCTCAAGCGCCCTGGAGTTGGCCTCCCCTACCCGTTCTCGACAACAATCCGTACACCGTCAATATTGAAGGCAATACCATTACCATGACCAGCGGCTTGGAGACCAAGAACAGCTACAGATTGCGTGTTACCAAGAAATTTCAGATTATTCCTGCCGACACATCCCTTGTCATCAACTACAAGATTACCAATGAGAACACAACCGCTCAATCATGGGCACCCTGGGAAGTAACGCGCGTGGCATCGATGAATCCCACAACGAGTGGCGCATCGAATGGCATAACCATTTTCAAAAAAGGGGAGGGTAGCATTACAAATCCCTTGTACGAAAATAATCCCTCACGGTTTACTCAAAACTATGGAAATTACTGGTACAAATACACCGACAACATCGGGACCAGCGGGGGTGAAAAAATGATGTGTGACGGAGTTGGCTGGTTGGCCCATATTCCTAGTAGCAAAAACAGGATTCTGATCAAACGCTTTGACAACGTTCCCTTGGACGGCGTTGCACCCGGAGAATCGGAAATACAGATCTACACGGCTCAAAACAACGCTTATACCGAGTTGGAGAACCAAGGTGCCTATCAATCCATTGATCCGGGAGCATCCATCACTTATACCGTAAGGTGGTATGGCAGGCCGTTGCCAATAAAATCCAATGAAGTAGTTACATCCGTAGGTGAAGGCAAGATTTCTGCCTTTATCGACCAAGTGATTGCCAGGGGCGACGCCGTGGCTGCAGGCATCAAGAACCAAAAAGCCGAAACAACCACTATTTCTGTCAATTCCTCCTTGGATGTCATGACGGTTGAAACCAGTCTTTCTTCGTACAACAACGTGGAATTGGTGGTTTATGATCTTCAAGGCAAAGTAACCCTGAAACATGCTCTCTTGACTCCGCAACAGCAAATTTCCGTCAATGGTTTGACCACCGGCAGTTATTTGTACCAAATCAATGCCGGTACCTCTTCCATTGCCAAGGGCAAGTTCATCATCGGCCGCTGATTCACTCTCCGATAGGATTATCCATACCGATGCGTCTGAAAACCCATGTGTTTTCAGACGCATTTTGTTTTTCTGGAACTTCATCCTGTTTCCGTTCCGCCAACGCTCATTGGGCAGGTGATAGTGACCTTCGACCGCCCATAAACAAAACGAGACTGCCCATAAAGGACAGCCTCGTTTTGTTTATGGGCGGTCATGAACCCGTCAAGACCACCGTATGATTTCATGAACGGTTCAGATCATTTGCTCGATATTCCAGACAAACGCCCTGACACCCGCTTCCGGGTTGCGTTCATCCAGCTTTTTGATGTACTTCACCAGTTCCGGCACACGCTCGTCCTCGACAATGGTGATGGAGGCTGAGTTCATTTCGGGCCAGGTGTGGGTACCCATACGGGGTTCCCCTTCAACACTACCCTGTCCGCTTACTTGTTCCCACTTGGTGAAGCCACGGATGGCCAACCGGTCAAACATGTATTCGACACGTTCTGTGTTGGTTTGATTGTATACGATAAATACGGCTTTCATTGTACAGTCTATTTACTTGTCCATGAATATGAATTTCTTGCGCACTTCTTGTTGCTTGTCACGTTCACCGTGTCTTGCAAAGAGGGAGTACAATACCGGAATCAGGATCATGGTCACCACGGTGGAGACGAACAAACCACCCACGATGGTCACCCCAAGGGGTGCCCAGATTTCAGATCCTTCGCCAATTCCGAGTGCCAACGGCAACATACCCAGTACGGCAGTCAAGGCCGTCATAAGTACCGGTTTCAGACGAGATTTGCCGGCAACGGCAATGGCTTCGTGTACTTCCAGACCACGGTCACGCATCAGGTTGATGAAGTCCACCAACACAACACCGTTCTTGACCACGATACCCACCAACATGACCACACCGATGGCAGCAATCATACTCAAGCTGGTTCCTGTGAGGAAAAGGGCAACAGCCACCCCGGTGAAGGCAAAGGGTATGGAGAACATGATGACAAACGGTTTAGAATACGATTCGAACTGCGAAGCCATGGCCAGGTAAACCAGCAACATAACGGCGAGCAGCAACAAACCTATGTCGGCAAACGACTCCTGTTGGTCTTCATAGGTACCACCTACGTTGACCATGATGCCTGCGGGCACATCCAAGGTTTTCATTTCAGCTTTGATGCTTTCCGCCATGGTACCCAACGATACTCCAACAGGCGTAACGGAAACCGTGACAATACGTTCACGACGCTTGTGCTGGATATTGGGCGGCGACCATAATTCCTTCACATCGCCGAGTTCCTTCAGCTTGACCTTGGCACCGGTGGGCGTCGGTATGGTGATATCTTCCACATCGGAAATGGAGTTGCGGTAGTCTTCATTCGTACGCACCACAATGTTGTACTCTTCCCCATATTCACGGAAGAACCCAACGTTGGCACCATTGATCCGGTTTCGCACATAGGTGGAAACAGTAGCCGAATTCAAGTTGTGCAAGGCCAGTTTTTCCTTATTGAACGTGATTTGCAATTCAGCCTTGTCGTTATCACGGCTGACGGAAACATCACGGGCACCTTCGAGTTTTTTCAGCTTGGCCTCAACCTGTTCGGCATAGGCATTGGTCTTGTCGAAGTCGTATCCGTAGATTTCAACATCCACGGTATTGCTTCCACCCATCATCCCTGAATTGCCACCGGTTACCGAATAGGTGACCACTTCAGGCAAGGTAGCCAGATAAGCACGAATCTGTTCGCCAATTTCCACGTCGGAACGCTTGCGTTGGTCAACATCTTTGAGCGCCATATTCAACGATATCCGGTTGGTTCCCGATTCCGAGAACATGGCCGCAAAACCGGCGGATTCGTCTGAACCGGTTGAAGATGAGAGCAGCGTCACTTCAGGACAGTTGGCAAAAATAAAGTCTTCCACCAACTTCGTGGTCTTCATGGTTTCTTCCACCCGGGTGCCCGATTGCAATTCGATGGAAGCTGTCAGACGGCTTTGGTCAGAAGTGGGCATAAAGTCAGTCCCGATGTACTTGAACAGGAACATGGAAGAAATAAAGATGGCCACTGAAGCACCAATCACAATCTTCTTATGGTTCAGCGCCCAACGGAGCACACCTTCGTACCAGGATTCAAAAGCATCCAATTTGACACCGATGGTCCTGTCGTACCAGCTTTCCTTTTCTTCTTCCTTCGGTTTCAACAAGCGGGAAGCCAGCATAGGCGTCAAGGAAATGGCGGCCACGGTCGAGGTAATCACCGTTATACTGACAATCCACCCCAACTCTTTAAAGAGGACACCCATCATACCTTCAATCATGGTCAAGGGCAGGAACACGGCCACGATGACCAAGGTGGAAAGGATAACGGATACCCACACTTCGTTGGTCGCGTAAATGGCGGCTTCGCGCGGGCTGCTCCCTCGTTTGATGTGTTTCATGATGTTCTCCAACACCACAATGGCATCATCCACCACCAAACCGATGGCTATGGACAAGGATGACAGGGAAATGATGTTCAAGGTACTGTCGGTCGCAAACAGGTAGATGGCGGCCACAACCAGCGAAATGGGAATGGTCAACGCCACAATGACCGTAGCCCGCCAGCGTCCGACAAAAAACAAGACCACGAAGACGACAAAAATCAAGGCCAGAATCAAGGTTTCAGACAGATTGCCCACCGCCGAGCTGATGAAGTCGGAGGTGTCGTATATCATATCGAACTTGACATCAGAGGGTAGTTCTTTCTGTAATTCAAGCAATTCAGCCTTGACCTGATTGCACACTTCCACCGAATTGGCACCCGATTGGCGGGTAATCATCAGTCTTACGGCTTGATCCTTATTGGCTCGTTCCACCAGGCTGATATCCTTGATGGTGTCGTTTACCTGGGCGATGTCGCGCACAAAAACGGACGCACCGTTGTACGAACCTACCACCAAATCCTTGATTTCATCACTGGATTGGAATTCTCCTTCCACACGGATTTGGTAAGACTCCTTCCCCATTTTCATGGATCCGGCCGGCATGTTCATGTTGCTGGCGGCAATCACCGACGATACCTGCTCCAGAGTCAGACCAGCCGCATCCAGTTTTTTGGGATCGACATTGACGTACACATAACGTACGGGAGTACCGACAATGGAAACCGTCCCAATACCATCAATGCGCTTGAGGGGGTTGACCAGTTTTTCTTCCAGCATCTTATCCAAACCGGCATAACTCTTGTCTGCCCGAACCGAATACATCAGGACAGGCATCATGTTGGTACTCAGTTTGAAGATGGTGGGACGTGAACAGCCGTCGGGCAGGTAGTCGTACACCATGTCGATGGAACTGCGTACATCATTCACGGCCTCATCCAGACTGGTACCCCAGTCGAATTCCATCATGATGACGGACATGTTGTCCCTGGAGGTGGAGGTTATTTCCTTCATACCCTGCACCCCATTGAAGGCATCTTCCAGGGTCTTGGTCACGTTGGTTTCAATTTCCTGAGCGTTTGCACCCGAATAGGTGGTCATCACACTCACATAGGGCGGCTCCATCTCAGGATACTGGTCGATGGGCAGCATGGACAAACAGTACAACCCTGCAACCAAGATGGCCGCAAAAAGCATCAGGGTGGTGACCGGTTTGTTTATCGAACTTTTATAGATACTCATAGTACTTTAATATGCTTTCTTATTCAACGATGGTTACGTTCACTCCGTCAACCAATCTGGCTTGTCCGGCTACAATCAGTTGATCGCCCACGGCAATGGAGTCGCTGACAATTTCAACCTGGTCGTCGAAGCGTTTTCCGAGAGAAACATTGTAACGTTTGGCCTTACCATCGTTGACAATGAATACGTAGCGTTCGTTCGAGCCCTGTGTTTTCAGTACAGCCTGGTAAGGTACAACCACAGCCTGTGTTTTTCCCATGGACAGCATGACCCGGCCAAACATGCCTGGTTTGAGTTTCTCACCGCCATTCGGAATTCTCAGCTCAACCTGGAAGGTGCGGCTGGATGAATTGATGATGGGCGCAACGTTGTACACCTGGGCTCCGAATGATTGGCCTTCATAAATGTCGGATTTCAAAGAAGCCCTCATTCCCTTCCTGATTTGAGTATAATAGGTTTCAGGTACGTTTACATAAGCCTTCAGCGTGGAGAGTTTGATCAGGGTCAGTATGGGAAGAGCACCGGTGTACAATTCGCCGTTCTCGTAGTTCTTGACAGAAATCACACCATCAAACGGAGCTTTGATCTGGGTATTTTTTTCCAGAAAGGCAATATTGTTGCGTTGTACACTCAATTGAGCTACTGTCTGGTCATATACTTGTTGAGAAATGGCACCCGTTTCTTTCAAGGCTTCGTAGCGTTTGAAATCATTTTCCAGGGTAGCCAGGCTTATTTTGGCTTGTTGAAGGGAAGTTTCGTCCATTTGCACCAGCACTTGTCCGGCACGTACACGGCTACCTACTTCCACATTGATCTTCTCAATACGGCCCGGTGATACGGGAACCAGGTTCACTTCTTCCACCGCTTCCAAATTGACGGCGTATTCCAGTTCTCTGGAAACCGTAGAGGTGTTCAGTTCCATGACACGTACATTTTCCACGCGTTCGGCAGCCTTTTCCTGTTTGGCGGTTTTTCCGGAGCAGGCGGTTAAGAGCGACGCTCCTGCCAGCAGCGTCATCATCACGACATTGATTCGTTTCATTATGGTAGTTGTTTTTGTGTTGTTGTTATAAGGTGCCGAGCAACTTGAGCAAAGCATCCTGCGCGTTCAAGAGGTTCATCACGGCAGTAACGTAATTCGATTGGGCCGTCAATAGGTTGTTGTTGGCAGTGGTCACTTCCAGACTGGAAGATACACCTTGCTCATATTTCTTGGTGATGTTGTTGAACACCCGTTGGCTTAGCTCGATATTTTTTTGCTGGATAGCATAGCTTTCCATGGCACTTTTCAGGTTGTACTTCAATTGCTTTTCCTGCAGCAAAAGCTGGTCCTTGAGTTGGTCGTTATCCAATTGTGCGGATTGCAAAGCCAGTTTGGCTTTCTTGATGTTCGCATCGTTTTTGCCACCGGCAAACAAGGGAACGCTGGCCGTAAACATCAAGGTATTCTTCATGGAGAAGTCAACCACCGGTTTGATGATTTTCTCGTTGCGTTGATAGACCGCAGTTACAGTGGGCAATATGGCACTTTGCGCCGACTGGACCTGACGTGCGCTCAGTTCCAGATTCAGGTCGCTGGTTTTTTTGTCTATGTTTGTTGACAGATTGAACGGTTGTGACAACAGTGACAACGCCTTTTGTTCATTGGTCAATTCAGCCAGTTTACTTGTCAATTGTATTTCTCCATTGGTACCCATTCCCATCAACAGACGTAGTGAATTGTAAGCCACTTCTATGTTTTGGTTGGTATTCTGCAAGGTGTTTTCCAAATTGGCCAGCGTAATATCCATCTGGTCAGCTTCGGTGGATTCACCAATGCCCACATTCACTTTGATGCGGGTGGCTTTTGCCAGTGTACGCAGGTTCTCAATGTTCGTTGAAAGAATGGTCTTGCTGTTTTCAAGTACCAAGATGGAGTAATACACCGAATTGACGTTTTGCTTGATGGCCAACTCCGTTTGTTCAATGGCGTTTCTCGTCATATCCCTGGCAATTTCCGACAGGCGCATGCCCACCAGTATGCTGAAGTTGACAATGGGTTGGGTCACCTGAATGGTCAACGAGCTGGAGGGCTTCATGGCTATCTTCATGCCACCCAGACTCAAACTGTCACTCATCATGTAGGTTTGATAATTGGCACTGGCACTGGCTTGCGGCAAGTAATTGGCATACGTGGCCCATTTGGCTTTCTCGGCTTGTTCAAGGGCCAACGAAGCTTTTTTCATGCTTCGGTTGTGTCCAACTGCATACTGTTGAGCTTCCTGCAGCGAAAAGGAACGCTTTTCGCCAGTCGGCTGTGCCTGGGCAACGGTCATGGTGACGGCCAACATGGCTGCCAGCAAGGCTCCCATCATTTTTCTGATTGTTGTCATAGTCCTATTACTGAATAGAGGTGTTAACTCACTAATTACAAAGGCTCAAGCGAACCGTTTGGTTACGTTTAATCAATCAACTGGTCAACCAGCCGGTCAATTTCTTCGTCTTTCAACGGCGGATGAGCCTCCGTTGTCGAATTGTTCAGCGTTGAGCGTTTCAAGAGGTAATCGTTCAGACCTTCAGGCGTGCATAAAATACGGAGCAGCGTGTCAATGACAAAATTGACGCTGTGCTGCTGATTGAAAATCAGCTGCTCGTTTTGTGTCATTTCCATTCCCATCACAATCTGGACAATCAGGTATTCGGTCATCATATCCACATTGATATCCGGTCTGAATACACCCTCCTTCATTCCTTCTTCCAACAAAAACGCAATATCGTCTTTCATCGACTCACGGCCTCGTTGCAATTGCCGTTTATGAATATCCGGATAATACTTGGCCAAATCGAAATGAAAATTGACAAACTGGTTGTTCCTGTTCCGCACATGGTTGAAAGCAAAATCAATGACCCTGTCAATCACTCCCTTTTCCGATTGACGGGAACAAGGTGTCCCTCTCTTGTGCTTCTTCAATTCCATGTCTGTCAACACAGCCTCAATCAATTCTTCTTTTTGGGAGTAATACGTATAAAACGTCTTTTTCGAAATCCGCAGGGTGTTGCAGATATCGTCCACACTGACGCTACGAAGACCGTACTTGAGAAAAAGCTTGGCGCCGGTTTTGAGAATGGCGGTTTGAAGCGATTGTTCCATTACCTATTGAAAACAGGCTCAAAATTACTGCATGTCTTTCCATTCAGACACGATAAATGTGTTAATTATTGTTAACGATTTAAAATTCGGGAAATAATAATTTAAATATCAACGGTTTACATGGAAACTTTAATAGTTTTTAAGTTTCCTACTGAACCCTGTCAGACAGAAAGTTAGACTACAATCGTATTGGAGGAATTTGTTTAAGCCGTTCGTACAGCAGATGAACGGGCAACCCCATGACATTGAAATAAGAACCCGTTATGCATTCAACAGCCACAGCGCCAATCCATTCCTGTATGCCATAGGCTCCGGCTTTGTCGTAGGGTTCGTAGTGATCGACATACCAACTGATTTCTTCCTCAGTCAACTGGGAAAACGTCACGTCCGTGCGGGCCACAAAAGAGCTTTTATAGTCCTGCGCAGTCAGACAAACACCGGTAAAGACTTGGTGTTGCTTGCCCGATAAGCGTCGCAGCATACACAATGCATCTTCGCGATCGGTTGGTTTCCCCAATACATCTCCGTCCAGGTACACAATGGTGTCTGCCGTAATCAACAAATCCTGTTTGGTCATGAGAGTCCGGTTTGCCTGAGCTTTCTGTTCGGCAATATAGGCAGCGGTCTCCTCCCCGGTCAGTCCAGGAGGAAAACATTCATCCGTTTCGGCTGGTGTTATCGTAAAGAATACCAACCCAAGGTGCTGCATCAATTCTTTTCGGCGGGGTGATTGGGAAGCCAGTATCAAGCGGTACCCTGCCAAATTTGCCAAGGGATTGTTCATGGGTCTTACCATCCGAAGGATTCGGCACCATCCATCCAGGTACCTTGTACTTTCATGATTTGCTCAATCAAGTCGCGGCCGCAACCATGACCGGCACTAACATGGGAAATATAACGTGCAATGCGTTTGATTTCGGGTGCTGCATCGGCCGGACAGGCAGGCAAACCAGCCTGTAACATGACCTCATAATCGGGTATATCGTCGCCCATATAGGCTACCTCGGAAGCTTGAAGACCGGTCTTCTCCAAAAAATCGGCAAACTCAACCTTCTTGAACACCGATCCCATGTAGATGTACTTCACTCCCAACACCTCGAACCGACGTCGAACCGATTCGGTTTTCCCGCCTGTGATGATACCCACGATCAGCCCTTTCAGGATGGCATGGTGGATGGCGTAACCATCTTTGATGTTGACGGTACGCATGGGTTCACCGCTGGGATGCAAGGGTATGATATCCGATGATAACACGCCGTCCACGTCGAACACGACGGCTTTGATGGTGGTGAGGTCGAAAGGGATGGTACTCATGGTGTCAGGTATGTTTGATGCGGTTGAAAATACTGTCGGTGAGGCAACGGTAAACCGTGGCTTGTCCGGGATCGATAACCAGCCTGTCCAGGTGTTTACCAATGATGCTTGTATCATAGCGTACAGCAGGTCCGGTTTGCGCTTCCTCCGGTTTGAGTTCGTGCACCTTGGAGGCGGTTTCGTCAATCAAAGGAAGCAGGTAGTCGAAGGGAAGGTCCCTTCGTTGCAGGATGTCACCGGCCAATGTGTAGAGGTGGTTTACAAAATTACAGGCAAACACGGCCGCCACATGCAATTCAGCACGGTCATCGGATGACAGTTGGTGCACGGAACTGCTTAATCCTGACGCCAATCCCATCAATTGTTCAAGCGTATCTCTGTCTGAGGCTTCCACAAAAAAAGGGACAATAGAGAGATCCACCTCCTTGGTTTTGCTGAACGTTTGAAGGGGATACACGACTCCAAACCGAGTTGAGCACGTTGACAGCACCGAAAGAGGCAAACTGCCGGATGTATGCACCAACAGAGGATTGTGAAGCGTCAACGTTTGCAACACCACCTCCAACGCGTCATCCTTCAAGGCACACACGTACACATCGGCCCCGTCAACAATCGCTTCCGGGGATGTGACCGGTTCAGCCTCCAACAACTCACCCAGCAATCGGGCCGAATCCAGTGTCCGACTGTAAACTTGACCCACCTGATGACCGCACGCTTTCAGTGCCCTTCCCAAGTGGGTGGCCACATTTCCGGCGCCTATCAAGGTGATCAACATGTCAGTATTTTTTTGAAATTCGGTTTATTCCGTTTTTCCGTAGGCGTTCAGGTGCACTTTTTCCCACTGCATCCTGGATTCATCAAAGGGTTTGCGTACTTCATCCTTCACACCGAGAGCAATGATGGACAACACCCTTAAATTGGAAGGAATGGACAACGCTTCGCGCACGAAGTCTTCTGCTGAATCGCCTTCATCGGTCTGACGTTCACGTACTTGAATCCAGCAGGAACCAAGCCCCAGGTCTTCAGCTTCGAGTTGAATGATGATGGAAGCAATAGAGGCGTCTTCCACCCAGACATCACTGCGTTCCGGATCGGCCAATACCACCACGGCCAAGGGAGCCTTATTTAAAAACTGAGCCCCATTTTTTTTACAGCGCGAAAGGGTGTCCAGCATCTCCGGATCGTCCACCAATACAAATTGCCAGGGGTTTGACCGTTTTGATGAAGGTGACATAAGCGCAGCCTGCATCAGCATTTCCACCAATTCCGGACTCAGTTGCGTATCTTTGAATGTACGCGTGCTGCGACGGACGCGCAGCAGTTCCAACATGTTCTCCATAATTCATTGCAATATTGACCACAAATATACGTTTAATTCGTTAGATTTGCTGATTTTCCCGCGGATTGCCTCCCGTCATATCCGCAAGAATTAACCTGCATGATGCACGTACGTTGTCTTTTATTTCCATTGTTGCTGTCGGCATGTTTTCTTTCGACCGCTCAGGCCATCGAAACCGTGACGGTTTCCGGGTATGTGTACGATACATACAACCGTGCCATCGAATGGGCCAGGGTGGAAGATGTAGCCGGCAAAAGCAGTGCCACCACCGATGAAACGGGTTTTTATTCCCTCACCGTCACAACCGGTGACACCCTGTTTTTGCGCTATTCCTGCATGACCTTCCAGCCTACGATGCGCATCATCCCCATCGACCGGACCACCCTGCGGGTAAATGTCTCCCTGGGATTCAGCGCCAAAGAGCTGAAAGAGGTCATGGTCAATGCGCAGCAACGCCGCACATCCGGCATGGAAACCATGGATGCCGGGAACATCCGCCTCTTACCCGATGCGGGCGGAGGCAGCATTGAAGCCTTGCTGGTCACGTTTGCCGGAGTCAGTTCGAACAACGAAATGAGCACCCAGTATTCGGTACGTGGTGGCAATTACGATGAAAACCTGGTATATGTCAATGGAACGGAAGTTTACCGCCCCTTGCTTATCCGGGCCGGACAACAGGAAGGTCTGAGTTTCATCAACCCCGAGATGGTCAGTGGGGTGAGTTTTTCCTCGGGAGGATTCAGTGTCCAGTATGGAGACAAGATGTCATCGGTGCTCGACATCACCTACAAAACACCCGACTCACTGGAGGCCGTGGGTTCCGTCAGTTTACTGGGGGCCAATGTCTATGTGGGGCATGCGCTGGATAAGAGCCGATTCACCCAATTGCACGGATTTCGTTACAAAAAGAACGACTATTTGCTAGGAGCTTTGCAAACCAATGGGATTTACCGCCCTTCGTTTGTCGATTACCAAACTTATCTAAGCTGGAAAGCCACTTCCACCACCACGCTGTCATTTCTGGGAAACATTTCGGGCAACACGTACCGTTTCGTTCCCGAATCACGCCAGACCGAATTTGGCATCTATAAAGACAAGTACACGTTTTACGTTGGATTTGACGGCCAGGAAAAAGACCGGTTTGAAACCCTGTTCGGGTCACTGGGTCTCGATCAGACTATCGGCAAGCACCTGAAGCTCAACCTTCAGTCTTCATTATTCAACACAGTGGAAGACGAAAACTACGACATTACCGGCCAGTATTGGTTGAGCGCCACCCCCATCAAAAACAACAAAGCCGATACGTCCCAAACGGAAGTGATCGGCTTGGGCACCTACCACGAACACGCCCGGAACCATTTGACGGCCACCGTTTTCACCCTTTCCCACAACGGAACCTGGAAACAGGAAGGCCATTCACTTCAATGGGGAATCGGCTACCAACGCGAACGCATCAACGACGGTATCCGGGAATGGGAAATGCGGGATTCTGCCGGATACTCCCTTCCCTACAGCCAAACAACCATCAACCTGATCCACAGTATGCGGTCGAACGTCAACATGGAAAGCAACCGCATCACCGGTTACCTGCAAGATACCTGGCGGTTCAGACGGGAAGCCGGCATCTTCGTCTTGAATGGTGGCATCCGTCTCAATTACTGGGACTTCAACGGGGAAACCTTGATCAGTCCACGATTATCACTGACTTTCCTGCCCACGCGCAACCGCGACCTCAGCCTACGGCTGGCAGGAGGGCTTTATTACCAGGCTCCCTTCTACAAGGAACTGAGGGACACGGCTACCCACAATAACGTAACAACCGTGGTTCTGAACCGTTCCATCAAGGCACAAAAGACCTGGCAGGTTATTGGAGGTATGGATTATCACTTTGTATGGGTGGACAGGCCGTTCAAACTCACCACCGAAATCTATTACAAAGACATGAGCAACCTGATACCCTATACGGTTGACAATGTCCGCATCCGCTACATGGGGCGCAATCTTTCCAACGGATACACCACCGGGGTGGATATGAAATTGTTCGGCGAATTCGTACCGGGTACCGATTCCTGGATCAGCCTATCGTTCATGCGCAGCCGGGAGACCATCAACGGAGTGACCATTCCCCGGCCCAACGAACAACGGTATAACGTATCCCTGTTTTTCCAGGATTACTTCCCAAGCGACCCGCGCTTTACCCTGAGCATGAAACTGATCTGGGCTGACGGCCTGCCCTTTGGCCCTCCCGACAGCGACAAACGCTTCGCCACCCTGCGCATGCCGGCTTACCGACGCATCGACATGGGCTTGTCCCGGGTTTTTTCCGCCGACAACGACCGCATCATGCGCAGTGCCTTATTGAGGCCTTTCAAGCAACTGTGGTTGGGATTTGATTGTTTCAACTTGTTGAACACCCAGAACGTCAACAGTTATTATTGGGTGACGGATGTGGAAAACAAACAATGGGCTGTACCCAATTACTTGACAGGCAGGTTGTTCAACCTTCGTATGACGCTGGCGCTTTGAACCAATGACACCGTAGAACCAATGACCAACAGGACGTTCCGTTATTCCTTCAGCGAATTGGCTGTCACCCGGCAAGACCTGTTCGATTTGGCTCCCGAGCAATCGAGAGGCTTCGAGGATTTTCCTGATACCCTGGAACTTGTTTTTTCCGTGGCTGACCAACTGATTGAGGCCATGGGTGGGTACCATATTTTAACCCTTGATGGCTGTGAAGCTGACTCCCTAAACGTGCACGGATTACGGTTCGAAACGGGTAAAATAATCGCCAAGCCCTTCCGAAACGCCGACCACGTTGCTGTTTTTGCCTGCACAGCCGGTCCAGGTGTACAGATGGCCTGTGCCGATTTTACTGTCGGGGGAGAGACGGTAAAGGCATTCATGATGGACACCCTTGGGACAGTCGTGGTAGAAAAGGCCATGAACCGCATTGCAGCCGAACTCGATGAAGAAGCCGCCCGTAACGGCTGGCAAACGACGAATCGCTACAGCCCGGGGTATTGCGGTTGGCATGTTGGTGAACAACAAAAATTGTGGTCGTTGTTGCCGGATTATTTTTGCGGCATCTCATTGAATGAAGCTTCATTGATGTCGCCGATAAAATCCATCAGCGGAATGATTGGTGTAGGGCCAGCTGTTAAAAAAATGCCTTATACCTGCTCAAACTGCACCATGAAGCATTGTCTTTATCGAAAACGACCTACAATGGTTTAAATTTTGTGTTGCACTTATTATTTAATCATTAATCTATTCCCATTCCTTGCACAATCAGGAATGGAAAAGATATATTTGCATTAATTTTTTACGTCTTGTTTATGCACATTAGGCTATTGCGTAAACACCTAATAATCAATGTTTAAGCAAAAATGAGCACTCCTTTTTTCAGCAAGTTGGCGCCGAAGAAACCCAAATTCTTCCCAACATTGAAAGAAATGTCTTCCATTATCCTGGTAGCATCCGACCTGATGATTGAATGTGTCAGTCAGTGCGACCACGATGTATCCTTGGAATTGTACAAAAAAATCAAAGAGCAGGAAAAACGCGGAGATGTCTTGTCGAATGCCATTTTTGATGAATTGAACAAGTCATTCATCACCCCGTTCGACCGTGAAGACATCCACCATTTGGCCAATCTGTTGGACGATGTTACTGATTACATCAACAGTTGCGCCAAACGCATCGTGCTGTACAATCCCAAACGCATGCCGGAAAGCGCAGTCAGTCTTGCGAAACTCATCAAGGAGGGAGCCGTCAACATTGACAAAGCCGTGGATGTTTTGGGAGCGCTGAAAAAAGACGGCGAAAAGATAAAACGGTATTGCAAGAAGTTACATGATATAGAGAATAAAGCCGACGATGTCTATGAACACTTCATCATCGACTTGTTCGAAACTGAAAAAGATGACATTGAGGTAATCAAACTCAAGGAAATCATGCAGGAACTGGAAAAAGCCACCAATGCCGCCGAACAGGTAGGCAAAATCATCAAGGCCATCGCCGTCAAATACGCATAAACTCATACTTTTTTCCATACGCACGCTATGAACAATTCGTTTTTCAGTAAGTTCACTCCCAAGGAACCCAAGTTTTTCCCCATTCTGAAAGAAATGTCGGACGTGATGAACACGGCTACCGACTTGATGATTGAATTCATCACTCATTACAACCACGAAACGGCTGTTGATTACTACAAAAAAATCAAGGAACAGGAGAAGAAGGGAGATGAGTTGTCCAATCAGATTTTTGACGAATTGAACAAAACCTTCATCACTCCGTTCGACCGGGAAGACATCAACCAACTTGCTTCAAAAATGGACGATGTGACCGACTACGTCAACAGTTGTGCCAAGCGCATGGTGCTGTACAATCCTTCGCAATTGCCAAATAGCGCGTTAGAAATGGCCAATTTGCTTAAGGAAGGTACCCTGTGTATCAGCAAGGCGGTTGACGAACTGGATGTGTTGAAAAAAGACGCCAAACACATCATTGAATATTGTAAGGAATTGCACGATATAGAGAACCGTGCCGATGATGTGTATGAGCATTTTATCATTGACCTGTTTGAACGGGAAAGGAACAGCATTGAATTGATCAAACTAAAGGAAATCATGTTTGAGCTGGAAAAGGCAACTGATGTGGCTGAATATGTCGGCAAGATTATCAAAACCATCATTGTGAAATACGCCTGATTGCCCACACCATGACGTTATTGATCACCATTATTGTATTAGCCTTGTTGTTTGACTACATCAATGGCTTTCACGATGCAGCCAATTCCATAGCCACTATCGTATCAACCAAAGTGCTTACCCCGTTCAGGGCTGTATTATGGGCTGCCAGTTTCAATTTCCTTGCGTTCTTCATTGCCAAATACATCATTGGTGAGTTTGGTATAGCCAATACGGTTTCCAAGACTGTCTTCGAACAATTCATTACCTTGCCTGTGATTTTCTCGGGTATCGTGGCTGCCATCATGTGGAACCTGGCAACCTGGTGGTTGGGCATTCCGTCTTCTTCTTCGCATACCTTGATTGGGGGGTTTGCAGGTGCTGCCATCATGAGTGCAGGATTCAAGGCCATCCATGCTGGCGTCATCCTGAAAATTGCTTCGTTCATCTTTTTGGCTCCCATGATCGGTTTTGCCATCTCGTCCTTGTTGACCGTACTGATCATGTACGTCTGCAAAAAATACAATCCGCACAAGGTGAATCGTTGGTTCAGGCGTCTGCAGCTTGTTTCTTCGGGTTTGTTCGCCATCGGATTCGGGTTGAATGACTCCCAGAAAGTCATGGGTATCATCGGTGCTGCCATGATTGCTGCCTATACGCAGGGCATTCCCTTGGGCATCGAAAACTTTCATCAGATTCCCGACTGGGTTGCCTTCGCCTGTTTCACGGCCATTGCATTGGGCACCATGACAGGTGGTTGGAAGATTGTGAAAACCATGGGATCGAAAATTACGAAAGTCACTTCGCTTGAAGGTGTGGCTGCTGAAACGGCTGGTGCCATCACGCTGTACCTGACCGAGTTCCTGAAGATTCCGGTCAGTTCGACGCATACGATTGCCGGTGCCATCATTGGTGTAGGTTCTGTCAAGCGCCTGTCGGCTGTACGCTGGGGGGTTACGCGCAACCTGCTCGTCGCCTGGATCCTGACCATCCCCGTCAGCGCCCTCCTCGGAGCCGGCATCTTCCTGCTCTTCGGCAGCCGGATGTAAACCAGCACAGCAACCACTTTAGTTCTTCCCCATCAAGAGACTGTTTCCGCTCCGCCGGGAGGATCCTCTTTTTTCTTTGTAATTGTATTTGCACGCAATATTGGTTTATCGCCATCATTTAATTTACTAATACCGTTGATTACTTCCCTTCCATCCGGATCCACGTACCTAATAGGGTTATTTATACAGTAGACGTAGCTTGAAACATTCGGGTATTTTTCTGCCAGCGGATCTAAGCTGAGCCAGAGGCTGGTGCGGGGGGTCGAGGTAGCGGGCGCCGTAGAAGTACAGGCCGGTTTCTTCGTCCAACTCTTTGGCGTTGAATTTGAAGGGCGTGGGGTAAGTGTTTGAGATGCGCTCATCGACAAAGACTTCACCGAACGGCACGTACTCCAGGTTCTGTACTATTTGTTTGGTAATATGAGTGATTATACTTGAACTGCCCAAATGGTCGGGATGGTAAAAGAACAGATTGTTTCTCTCATTTGTGACTCCAACGTATGACCAGAAAGCTGACGCGGTATTTGCGGTGCCTTTGTAGGGCGCATTGAGCGAATCGTAGCGCGTCTTGACCAAATTCTCACGACCGTCCCTAAATTAAGGACAAATTGCGTCCTTAAAAAATGGAATAGAATACTGATAACTATTCAGTGGTGTTTAGTAAATGATTGGCTTCAAGGGGTTTGTCCAATGAGTGTTGCAGTGACCTCAGTTCGAAGGGAAAGCGGACGGAAGGGAGGGGATTTGGGTGTTGGTTGCAGGGAATGAGCTGGGATGGG
>CAYPLF010000018.1:0-32756 GCA_964411555.1 uncultured Bacteroidales bacterium
GTCAAAAAGAGTCAACGTCTCAACTAGTCAATCCCTTTGACAATAAGGTGTGGCTGTCTGAGCTTGAGAAGGACACAGCTGAAATGAAAGCAAACTGGTTGAAGTCTGCTGCCTTTTCAATACGTTATAATACAGATGGAGGGTTGAATATATTTCAAAAAGGTGACGAACCTTCAACCATGAACGTCATTCCGGTTGTTAACTATGTTATCCGTTACAAATCCTTGATGGAATGGGATGAAAAAGAGCCCATTGAGAAACTCCTGGAATTATCGGAAGACACAACGACCTGTTTCTTGATCGATAAAAATAATATAAAGTGTTACATCAATTATAAACGAAAGGATAATCGCTGGGTACCAATCCTGTTTAGTCGTTTCGATAAAAAAACGACAGAAACCATGAATGCTGTCTATTTTGAAAAGAAAGAAAGCGTCATATATATCAATGTGGAAATAAGTGCCGGGGAGAATGCAAGTCAATATATATCCCCGGTCTACAAAGAGGAGGGTAATTATATGACCTTGCATAAATACGGTACAGACTCTCCGTTGTTTATCAACAGTCTGATTAATATAAGACAAAGATTAAAAAGCATGGATCCCGGAGACTTTTTTAATCCGAAATCCACCAGATAGAACTGATTTATAGTTAGAAAGTTATTTTTGGCAAGAAGTGGTTGAGGAAAGCCGTCAGCCCAATGAGCGTTGCAGTGGAGTCGGCAGGGTAGTCTGTGGCGTAATTGCGCAGAGGCACGTCAAGAAAACCGAGCAGCTGTAGGCGTAAAAAAACCTCATCTTCGAGGAAGGAACGAAGTGACTGACGCTTTGAGGTTTTAGCCGTAAGCGTGAAGGTTTTTAGTGCCTCAAGTTGGAGACACAGACTACCCTGCCGGCGGAACGGAAACAGGTACTTGTTTTGGAAGTACCTAAGGCGGAACGGAGACTGGATGATGTTCCAAAAAAAAATGGGTGCCTCAAACGAAGCACCCACTGTATTTATTATGAAGGAGAAAAATCAATACGCAAACAAAGGATAATCGGCCATCAAGGCATTAACCTTGGTGCGGACGGAAGCGATGACAGCACTGTCTTCCGGGCTGTTCAGCACACGGTCCATCAATTCCACGATTTCAGCCATGAACGGTTCCTTGGCACCACGCGTGGTGATGGCTGGCGAACCTACCCGGATACCCGAGGTCAGGAACGGAGAGCGGGAGTCGAAAGGCACCATGTTCTTGTTGACCGTGATGTCGGCAGCCACGAGCGCCTTTTCAGCCACCTTACCCGTCAAATCCGGGAACTTGGTGCGCAGGTCGATGAGCATGGAGTGGTTGTCGGTACCGTCGGAAATGATCTTGTAGCCCTTGGCCATAAAGGCGGAAGCCAAAGCGGCAGCATTCAATTTAACCTGCTGTTGGTACACCTTGTATTCCGGTTGCAACGCTTCGCCGAAAGCGATGGCCTTGGCAGCGATGACGTGTTCCAGCGGACCGCCCTGGATGCCGGGGAAGACGGCTGAGTCAAGCAGCGATGACATCTTGCGGATTTCGCCCTTGGGCGTTTTCTTGCCCCACGGATTTTCGAAGTCCTTGCCCATGAGGATGATACCACCACGAGGACCACGCAAGGTCTTGTGGGTGGTGGACGTTACGACGTGAGCGTATTTCAAGGGGTTGTCCAACAAACCGGCAGCAATCAGACCAGCCGGGTGAGCCATGTCAATCATCAGTAAAGCACCGATTTTGTCGGCAATGGCACGCATACGGGCGTAGTCCCATTCGCGGGAATAAGCAGAAGCACCACCCACGATGAGTTTCGGGCGTTCAGCCAAGGCAACCGCTTCCATCTGGTCGTAATCTACACGGCCTGTGTCTTCGCGGAGGCTGTAAGCTAAGGGCTTGTAATAAATACCCGAGCTGTTCACGGGCGAACCATGCGAGAGGTGACCGCCGTGCGCCAGGTTCAGACCTAAAAAGGAATCACCGGGGTTCATGACGGCCAAAAAGACAGCGGCGTTGGCCTGCGCACCGGAGTGAGGCTGTACGTTGGCGTACTCCGCGTTGAACAAGGTCTTGAGCCGGTCAATGGCAAGTTGTTCACTTTCATCCACGACTTCGCAACCACCGTAATAGCGATGACCCGGATAACCTTCGGCGTACTTGTTGGTCAACCAGGTACCCATGGCTTCCATGACCTGGTCACTGACAAAGTTTTCGGAGGCAATCAGCTCGATGCCTTTCAACTGGCGTTGGTGTTCGCGTTCAATGATGTCGAAAATAACTTGATCTCTCTTCATATGATATAGTTAAAAAATTATTTCTTTTTCTGTACCGACCAGCCGAACTTGCCTATCATGGGGCCCAGTTCGTGGTAAAAACCGTGGGAATAGACCAACAGGTCAGCATCGTGCAATTTGAAAGCACCGGTGGCCGGGTCCATCAATTTATCATCGGCCAGCACGTTCACCACGTCGGCTATGAACATATCGTGGGAACCCAGGCTCATTACCTCGCGTACCTTGCATTCAATGCTCAACGGCGATTCTTCCACCGTGGGGGCATTCACGAACGTAGCTTTTCCCGGGGTGAGCTTCATCTCTTTGAACTTGTTGTATTGCTTACCCGAACGTACCCCGCACCAATCGGTAGCAAAAGCCATGTCTTTGGTGGTGAGGTTGATGACAAACTCCATGTGCTGCTTCAGGATGGGGTAGGAATGGCGTTCCGGCCTTACTGAGATGTAACACATGGGCGGGTCGCTGCAAAGGGTGCCTACCCATGCAACGGTAAGCAGATTATATTCATCTTCGGTGGCACCCACGCTGACCAGTACGGCGGGCAGGGGGTAAATCATCGTTCCGGGTTTCCAGTCTTTCTTCATGCGGGTGCAGTCGGTTTAGAGCAATTGAATGTCTTCTTGCGGGATTTCGCGCTCGCAGTAGGGACAGCGTAGCACGATGGGTTTGGTACCGAGCACTTCGAATCGGGTCTTCATGGGCTCGTTGTTGGTGATGCATTTTGGATTGGGACACTTGACAATGCCGGTAAATGAATCCGGCAGTGACAGCTGTTTCTTTTCAATCACCTCATAATCCTTGATCACATTGATTTTGGCGTTCGGGGCGATGAGGGCGATGCGGCTGATTTCTTCTTCTGCAAAATATTTGTCGGCTATCTTGATGATGCCCTTTATTCCCAATAGCTTGCTGTTCAGGTTGTTGCCAACGGTGATTTGGTTGTCCAGCGTTTCCAGCTTCAACAACGCGACCACCTTGAAGAGCTTTTCGGAAGGAATGTGGTCGATGACGGTGCCATTTTGAAGGGCTTTCACCTGGAGTTCGGTTTTTGTGGTAATCATGTCTGTGCGGTTAAATCAAACCCAATGCGTTGCAAATCATGGCCTGTCTGGCGTAGAGACCGTTTCTGGCCTGTTCAAAATAATAGGCCTTGGGACTGGAGTCCACGTCCATGTCAATTTCGTTTACCCGGGGCAGGGGATGCAGGATGCGCAGGTTGTCCTTCGATCCGTTCAACATGTCCAAGCGCAGGGTGTATACGTTTTTGACCTTTTCATATTCCATGGCGTCGGTAAAACGCTCTTTTTGCACGCGGGTCATGTAGAGGATATCCACGTCCTTGATGATGTCGGTGCTGAACTCGGCCTTTTCCTCGTAAGGAATGCCGGATTCGTGGCAGAACAACTTATAGGGGTCGGGCATTTTGAGTTCATCGGGGGCAATGAAGTAGAATGAGGGGTTGAAATGAGACATGGCCATGAGCAGGGAGTGAACCGTGCGGCCATATTTCAAATCACCCACCATGGCAATCTTCAGGTTCTCCAATTTCCCCTGTGTTTTGCGGATGGAATACAGGTCGAGCATGGTTTGCGAGGGATGCTGGTTCGACCCGTCCCCGGCGTTGATGATGGGTACCGATGACACTTCCGACGCATACCGGGCCGCCCCTTCCAGGTGGTGGCGCATGATGATGATGTCGGCGTAGTTGGATACCATCCGGATGGTGTCGTTCAGGCTTTCTCCTTTTACCGAACTGGATGTGGAGGCGTCTGAAAACCCGATGACCTTACCGCCCAACCGGTTGACAGCGGTTTCAAAGCTGAGCCGGGTGCGGGTGGATGGTTCAAAAAACAGGGTGGCGGCTACTTTTCCCTTCAACAGGTCCTGATTGGGGTTTGCCTCGAATGAGGCTGCGCTGTCGAGGATGTGCAGCAGCTGTTCTTTGGAATAATCGTTGATGGATACGATACTTTTGGTAGGCATACGCGTGGGTGGACGAGTTCGATTTGCAAACCGTCTGACAAAAATACGAAAAGGATGCGCTTCCACCTAAAAAACACAGCAAAAATCACACCATAAATGCAAAAGAAAAACGTAATTTTGTCTTTCGTAAATTGGATTGGTATGCTGATTAAAAAACTGCTGAAGATTTTTTGGTGGACCTTCGGAATAGGCATTTTGCTGGCCGTTGTGATGTTTACCTTGATTGCCTATGGTTGGATTGGGTATATGCCGCCCATCGAGGAGTTGGAAAACCCGAAAAACAACGCGGCTACCGAGGTCTATAGTTCAGATGGAGAGGTGTTGAGTACCTTCTACCACCGCAATACGGGCAACCGGGTATTGGTCAGCTACGAGAACTTGTCGCCCAATCTGGTGAACGCGTTGATAGCCACGGAAGATGTCCGTTTTTCCAAACATTCCGGTATTGATGCCAAGGCCTTGATTCGGGCCATCGTGAAGCGGATGGTTTTGTTCAGCGGAACAGCGGGCGGGGGCAGTACCTTGACCCAACAGCTGGCCAAGCAACTCTATACCCCCCGGGCGGAAAATAAAATTGAACGCTTGTTTCAAAAGCCCATTGAATGGGTGATTGCCGTGCAACTGGAACGGTTTTACACCAAGGAGGAAATCTTGACCATGTACCTGAACCAGTATGATTTCACCAACAACGCGGTAGGTATCAAAACGGCATCCTGGGTGTATTTCGGCACTACTCCAAGCAAATTGAGCATGGAACAGGCAGCCACCCTTGTGGGTATGTGCAAGAATTCTGCGTATTACAATCCGGTCCGGTTTCCGGAACGTTCAGTGGGTCGTAGAAATGTGGTACTCAACCAATTGAAGAAAGCGGGGTTCATCACCAAGGCAACGCGCGACTCCCTGCAAAACCTGCCTTTGAAACTGGATTACCACAAGGTGGATCACAAAGAAGGTCCGGCTCCCTATTTCCGGGAGTACCTACGCCAGATCATGACCCATAAAAAACCCAAACGTAGCCAATATCCCAAGTGGAACATGCAGCAATACAGGGATGATTCCCTGGCTTGGGAAACCAATCCGCTATACGGTTGGTGCTATAAGAATACAAAACCCGACGGATCCTATTACGATTTATACACCGATGGACTGAAAATTTACACCACCATTGATTCCCGTATGCAACAATACGCGGAGGAAGCGGTGCAGGAACACATTGGCGGCTATTTGCAGGGCTTGTTCAATAAGGAGAAGAAAGGGCGTTCGTATGCGCCTTATACCAGAAACCTGAAACAGGAGCAGGTGGATGCCATCATCAACCGTGCCGTCAAGCAATCGGAACGGTACCGCGCCATGACGGAAGCCGGGTATACTGAATCGGAAATCATGTCTGCTTTCCGAAAACCGGTGAAAATGTCGGTATTCTCCTACCGTGGAACGAAAGACACCATCATGTCACCCCTCGATTCCATCAAGTACCACAAGTTTTTCCTGCGTGCCGGATTTATGGCCATGGATCCTATGAACGGACATGTAAGGGCCTATGTGGGAGGAGTGGCGTTCAATCCCTTCCAGTACGACATGGTCATGACAGGTCGTCGCCAGGTGGGTTCTACCATCAAGCCATACCTGTACAGTATGGCCATGGAGGAGGGATTCTCACCCTGCGACAAGGTAATCAACGAGCCGGTGACCATCATTACCGAGACCGGTGTGCCTTGGACGCCCAGGAATGCCAGCAACAGCAGGGTAGGCGAGGAGGTCACTCTCCGATGGGGTTTGGCCAATTCAAACAACTGGATTTCGGCGTATGTGATGAGCCACTTTTCACCCTATACCTTTGTGCGCCTGCTGCGTTCATTCGGCCTGAATGGTCAATTGGATCCTGTGGTTTCCCTCTGCGTGGGCACGTGTGACGCCACCGTTGCGGAGATGGTGAGTGCCTATACGGCTTTTGCCAACCGCGGCATTCGGGTTAAGCCGGTGTTTGTGACAAGTATTACCGATAAAGACGGAAATACCCTGGCGCATTTTTCGCCGCAGATGTCGGAAGTGTTCAGCGAGAGTACATCCTATAAGATGCTGTCCATGTTGAGAGCTGTCATCGATGGCGGAACCGGTTCCCGGGTGCGCTACCGGTTTGACATCCGGGGACAGGTGGCCGGTAAGACCGGTACCACACAGAATAATTCCGACGGCTGGTTCATGGGCATTGTGCCTCGTCTGGTTTCCGGTGTCTGGGTGGGTGGTGAAGATCGCGACATCCATTTTGACTACACCAATGAGGGTCAGGGGGCCAACATGGCCTTACCCATCTGGGGTCTGTTCATGAAAAAGGTACAGGCTGATCCGGAACTGGGCGTCTCACCGGGTGACACCTTCTTTGTTCCAGCTGATCAAACGTATACCTGTACAGAAGGGGAAGGGGTATCTAAGGAGTCATCCCGAGGTGTTTCGGGTGGTGAATTTGACGATTTATAATCAAAATCAGCCTGGATGAATCGAACGGCCGTCGTGTTTGGCGCCACCGGATTGGTGGGACTGGAACTGGTCAGGCAATTGTTGGCCGATGAACGGTATGACCGCGTGGTGGTTGTTGTCAGACGCTTGCTTCCCTTGGCACATCCTGCCCTCGAACAGATATTGGTAACCGATTACGGCGAGCTTTCCAGGTATGCCGGACAATTGGAAGCATCGGTCTATTTCTGCTGCATAGGAACCACGCAGCGGAAGACGCAGGATAAGGTTGCCTACAGGGGGATAGACCTGGGTATTCCCGTTCAAATAGCCGGTATGGCCGCATCGTTGGGTGTTCCCGTATTGATTGTGGTTTCTTCCATAGGCGCTTCTCCCCGTTCCACGAATTTTTACCTGCACACCAAGGGCGATATGGAACAGGCTGTCAGGGCTGCCTATCCGGGACGTCTGGTATTTGTACGTCCGTCCATGTTGATTGGGCTTCGACGCGAGTTCCGTTTGGCTGAACGGGTGGCCTGTATCTTGATGCCTGCTTTTGATTGGTTATTGCAGGGCAAGCTGTCCGATTACCGAAGCATCCGTGTCAACCAGGTGGCCGCCGCCATGAGGCAATTGGTCAATCTGACGCAAACCGACTCCATTTACCAGACACGGGAACTGAAACGTTTGGCTAAAGGATTGCCACCCACTCCGGTTCAAAAAACGATGTCATCCCGTAAAAAAGCAAACGGGTGGTTGATCGCCTTGTTTTGTTGCCTGGTAGGAATTGCCGTGTTGGTGGGCTATCGGCAACACCAAAAACGATTGTTGCTCTTGGGTGACCTGCCCGAAGTTACAGCCAGGGGTGAATTGAGAGCCCTGACCTTGTACAGTTCTGTTTCTTACTTTATCTACCGGGATAAAGAAATGGGCTACGAATACGAGTTGTGTTCGCAATTGGCCAACTCACTGGGATTGAAACTGAAGATGATAACTGCACCCACCACTTCTGCGTTGATGGACAGTCTGGAAGCCGGTGTGGGAGATATCATAGCGTTCAATGTGCCACTTACCTCAGCCATCAAAGCGAGGTATATTCCCTGTGGCCGTGAATTCTTGACTCATCAGGTATTGGTACAACGTCGCGACAATCCCGAGCTTGTCCGGGATGTGACGGGATTGTTGGGTCGAAAACTGATTGTTCAGAAAGGAACCCCTTTCCATATCCGGTTACGTCACTTGAATGAAGAGCTGGGGGGTGGTATTGTGATTCAAACGATTTCCGACGACAGCCTGACAACGGAAGACCTGATTGAACAGGTGGCTACCGGACAAATAGAGTTTACAGTAGCCGACAATGTCCAGGCTCAATTCAACAAAACATTCTACAAAAACCTGCATGTCGGCACGGCTTTGGGTTTTCCCCAACATGCCTATTGGTTGGTACGCAAGGAGTCTCCCGAATTGGCTGCGGCTGTCACCCACTGGTTTGGGCAAAACGTAACGACACAGGCGTATAAGGCCATCAATAAACGGTACTTTGAACTCAGCAAGGGATATCCTTCATCTTTTTTGACTACTGGTCTTCAAGTGGGTCCGGGGGGGCGTCTGTCTCCTTTCGACGCGCTGTTCAAGCAGTATGCGGCGGCCTATTCGCTGGATTGGCGTTTGTTGGCCAGTATCGGTTATCAGGAATCCAAGTATGATTCGCAGGTGGTGTCCTGGGCTGGTGCCGTGGGGCTGATGCAAATCATGCCCAGTACGGCGCGCGCCTACGGGGTTGAACCGTCCAGGTTGTTGGACCCCGAACAGAGTGTCATTGCGGCTTGCCGCCTGCTGTCGTACCTGAACCGCTATTATCGGTCCACGACGTCTGTCGACGATCGGACAAAACTGATGCTGGCTGCCTTCAACTGTGGTGAAATGCACGTGAACGACGCCAGGGCATTGGCCAAAAAATACGGTAAGAATCCCCACAGTTGGGAAGATGTCCTGCATTTCTTGTTGCTCAAACGACAGCCGAAGTATTACCAGGATCCTGTGTGCAAACAGGGCTATTTACGGGCAACGGAAACCGCCAACTTCGTCACGGAAGTGTGGACCCGGTATCAGTATTTCATCAGTAAGGGCGTAAAAGAATGAATCAGGCAACCATGCACGAAACGTATATGCAAGCAGCCTTCGTGGAGGCGTTCAACGGAGTTGAATCCAATCATGGAGGCCCTTTCGGTGCTGTCATCGTACTGAATGGAGAGGTGGTGGGAAAGGGTCATAACCGGGTCACCTCGGCCAACGACCCAACGGCTCATGCTGAAGTGGAAGCCATCCGGGAAGCCTGTTCTCGCCTGGGTACGCATCAATTGAACGGTGCTACCCTCTACGCTACCTGTGAACCGTGTCCCATGTGTCTTTCTGCCATCTATTGGGCCGGTATCGGGATGGTTTATTATGCAGCTGACAGAAACGATGCCGCCCGCATCGGGTTCAACGACAAATTCATCTACGACGAGTTGGTTAAGCCGCTCGACATGCGCCACGTAGGCATGAAATTCTTCCCCATGCCGGACGCTCAGCGTTTGTTCGACAACTGGAACGCCAAAGAAGACAAGATTCGGTATTGAACGCTTACATGTGCGATAAGCACTCCCTTCACTTCAGTCCGCTTAACCTTCGATTGAGGTCAGTGCCGACCATTCTTTGTGCAGTGTTGTTCAAAGATTATCCAAACAAACCAACCTGCCGGCAGAACGTAAATAGAATATTGTTCCAGAAGAACTAAAGAAGGAACAACGTTCCGGTAGAATTCAATTAGTTTGCGAGGAGAAGAGGTAGCGCAGGGGGTTGAACAAGCGTTCGATGAGGCGGTATTTCCGTGTGTCGATGCGCGCCTTGCCGGTCAGCTCCCCGTTTAATGCTAGTTGCTTTCCGTAGCTGGTTTTTAGCTGTGCCGGTAAGAGGGCAATGGCTGTATAGTTGGAATCGGTGCCGGGCATCAGGGCCGTTGAACGGATGGAGGCGTTTATCGTGCCGTATTCCAGGTGTGGGTACCCATCCAAAAAGATGCGAACGGATTGACCGGCTTTCACTTTTCCTGAGTTGTGGGTGGGGTAATGGATGATGACCTGCAATTGGTCTGAATCTGCAGGGACAACGGCAAACAGGCGGTCTCCAGCCACCACCTGCTGATGCAGGCTGCGCGGGGTAGGGAAGGTCAACCGGCCATCGGCCGGACTGATGAGCAGGTAGGTTTGCACCCAGCGTTCAACGGCCGCCTTTACTTCTTTAACGGCTGAAAGGTAGGCTTGTCGTTTCTCCATTTGTCGTTGAGATTGACTTGTGGTTTCATCCTTCAGGGATTGTTGAATCTGAGTCATGCTCAATGTGGATTCTCCAATGGCAATCCGACAGTCTTCCTCCGCTTCGAGTCCGGCCAACCAGCTTTGTTCCGATTCCTGAAACGCTTCTGTGGAAATGACCCCTTTTTCCAGCAACTCTTTGTCACGGTTTAACCGGTTTTGTTGAAGTGCGTTTGATCGTTGTTGGTTGGCCAACCTACGTTCAAGGACAACCCGGTTCTTTTGCAGCAAGGTAAGCTCACGGTGCAAGCTTAAAAGGCGGGCTGCTGTGTTGTCCATGCGAACAGATAGGTAGTAGTCCGTAAACCGACCGGCAACGGCAGACCAATACGTTTGTACCTCACCCAGTTGCAAGGCTTCATCGAATACATGGGGTGTGGACAGCAATTCGTCCGGATTTAACAGGGTAGAGTCGTTGAGCCGTTCACGAATACCCAACACGTGCGATTCCAGGGCGGTGTTTTCCAACACGGCTATTAATTGTCCTTGTTTGACCAATGATAGGTGGTCGGCGTGCAGCTCCTTGATGCGCGAAGTTACCCTGGCGGTTAGCCAAAGGGGAGGGCGTGCCGTGGTGATGGTGGCTGTGCCTTCCACGTATTCGGGAAAACGGACAAAATAACTGCCTGCTACCAGCACTGCCAGGATGGAAACCACCCAGCCGCTGCCCCAACGGAGTAGTCCTTGTGGGGGTTTGGACAGGATTTCGTCCACCTCAGGTGCCATCAGTTCGATGGGTTTATCGGTTGGTTCGTGCTGCGTTGCCATAATTCAAAGCGTTTTCTCAAAGCTATTGTTCCTTCAAGTGTGGTTAGCCTAAACATGTTGCTGATGAAATCCCGTCAAAGTTCCAGTTGGTTTTTGACCAACCGGTAATAGGCACCTTGTCTGGCAATCAGCTCATCGTGGGTGCCACACTCGGCTATCCGTCCCTGATGGATGACCACGATCTGGTCGGCGCGCCGCACGGTACTGAGGCGGTGGGCCACCACGACCACGGTACGACCCCGGAAGAATCCTTCCAGCTTGTCCATGATGCAACGTTCATTATTGGCATCCAGCGCATTGGTGGCTTCGTCAAGAAACAAGACCCTGGGGTTTTTGTACACGGCACGCGCAATGAGGATGCGCTGCCGTTGCCCCTGGCTCAACGAGCTGCCTTCCGATCCAATCCGGGTGTTGTACCCCAGGGGAAGCGAGGTGATGTACTCGTGGATGTTGGCCGTCCGCGCGGCTTCCTGCAATCGTTCCACATCAATGATTTCTTCCCCGGGCGCAATGTTTCCGGCTATGGTGTCGGAAAAGATGAAACCGTCCTGCATGACTACGCCGCATTGCTTCCGCCATTCCTTCAACCGGTATTGTGACAACAGATGCCCGTTCAACCTGATGGAGCCGGTTTGGGGAGGGTAGTAGCCCAACAACAGTTTGACCAGGGTGGTTTTTCCGCAGCCGCTCATGCCAACAATAGCTGTTTGTTTTCCTAAAGGAATGTCCAGGTCGATATCCCTGAGCGTGGGAGTGAGCCCGTCGTAGGAAAACCCCATCTGTTCAATACGAATGGTATCTGTCAATGCATCCAGTGCGGGTTTTAAGGCGGCATCACGGTCTTCTTCCTCTTGGTGCTGGATTTCAGACAACCGTTCCAGGCTCAAGCGGGCATCTTGCCAGGAGCGCATGAACTGGATGAGTTGTTCCACCGGGGCGTTCAGCTGACCGATGATGTATTGAACGGAGAGCATCATGCCTAAGGTCATCTGTCCTTTCAGGACAAAACCGGCGGCCATGGCTGTGATGAGCAGGTTTTTTGATTGGTTTAGCAACACGGCTCCGGAGTCCTGGTACTGACGCAGCGACAGGGCTTTGATGCGAATGTGGTACAAGCCGGCCTGGATGCGTTCCCATTCCCAGCGTTTTTGCTGCTCACACCCGTGCAGTTTGATTTCCTGCATGCCCGTGATGAGTTGGATGAGTCTGGCCTGGTTCTTCGATTGCTTGTCAAAATACCGTACATCGAGTTTCTTGCGCTCTTTCATAAAGAAACTGACCCAGGCTACATACAGCAGGCTTCCAATAAAAAAAACCAGAAAAATCGGCCAACTGTATCGCAGCAGTACGATGCCGAACACCAGGATATTGGTCAGGGAAAACAAGGTGTTCAGGCTGGAACCGGCCAGGAATGCCTCGATGCGTTCATGGTCGTTGATGCGTTGCAGCAAATCGCCCGTTTGCTTGCTGTCGAAAAAGCGCATGGGAAGCCGCATCAGTTTCGACAGAAAATCGGATACGAGGGCGATGTTGATGCGTGAACCCAGGTGCAGCAAGATCCACCCCCGGATGAATTCCAGACCGCTGGCACTGATGGTGAACACCAATTGCGCAATCAACACCAGGTGGATGAATGACAGGTCGTTTCCGACAATGCCATTGTCAACAATGGACTGGGTTAGAAAAGGTAGTATGAGTTGCAGCAGGCTGCCGGCCGTCAAACCCAGCAGCAATTGCAGGACAAAACGGCGGTAGGGGGTGATGTACGACAGAAGGATGCCGGCACTTTTGGGTTTACCGACGGTTTCTTCTGTGGTGTAAAAAGCAGCGGTCGGCTCCACCACCAGTACAACACCAACCGGCATGCCATTTGTCATGGAACAGACCCAGTTTTTCTTGAATTCGGCTGCATCCAATGTCAGCAAACCTTCGGCCGGGTCGGCGATTTTATACGCTCGGCGGTTGTGTTGGCGGACTATTTCGTACAACACCACGAAATGCCGTTGGTTCCAATGCAACAAGCAGGGAAGGGGTAACTCGTCTATGCCATCCACACCCAGACGAAGGGCTGTCGTGCGGAAACCCATGGACTCGGCGGCTTCACTCAGTCCATACAAGGAAACGCCTTGCCGGGTCAGTTTGGAATGGTTCCGGACTTCTTCCAATGTATGCCGTTTACCGTAGTGTGCCGCTATCATGCACAGACAGGCCGGGCCACAATCCATGGCGTCGAGTTGGTGGATGAGTTTGAACGGTTGTTTCATAGAGACAGTCCCAGGATGGATGGTACCTGTTTCGGGTCGTTTACCCGCAGGCATTGGTAGATGATGCCGGTGATGCCGTTCATGAAACCGGGTGTGTACATGCCTTTTCCAGTAATGTTGAACCCTTGACGAAGGCCGTTTGCCACCCGTTTTTCCGCCAACTCGCGGTAGGTGGCTTTCAGTTGGTCATCGGAAAAGAATTCGGCATAATTGATGAGCAGTTCCAGGTTTCCAAACGCGCCGAAACAGAGGTTGTCGCCTCCGTTAAATCCGCTTTCCAGGCAGGTTTTAACGGCATTTTCCACATCAATGAGCAGTTGCTTGTCCCTGATGCCGCATTTGAGTATTTCCAATCGGGCCAATCCTATGCCCGGTGCCCCGTGCGACCAGGCTGTTGAGTAGGCTGAATGGCCCTGGTGTTGCTCAACCATGATGGAGCGAAGGTCAGGCCAGTTCCTGTTTTCTGCGCTGTACAGGTGGGTTTCGTAGTGTAGAATCTTACGGACCGCCTCTTTGTACCGTTTGGTACCGGTTGATTTGTACAATCGACTGAAACAGACTGCATAGCCTGAAGCTCCATGTGATAAACCGGCCAGGGGTTTGTTGCTGTAACTTTTCCAGCGGATTTGGTCTTCGGAACAGATGGCTTTCCGGAGCAAGGCAGCTCCCAGTTTGTCCGCCATTTCCAGCAAACGCGGTTCTTTTCCAACCTGGTACACCGCCAACAACGCCAGGATAAATCCGGCTGTTCCGTTCACCACCCCGTGGTTGTCTTCAGCCAGCATCATTTCGCAGGGATTCAGACGATCCAACCAGGATGAAGCCACATTCAACCACCGTACATCTTTGTGTATATTTGACAATAAGCTCATGGTGTACAACAAGCCACCCCAACCGGCGAACAAACCCAGTTTATTGAGGGAACTGCCTGCGTCGATGCGGGCCATAAGCTCATTCATGGCTTTTTCAGCTACGTCCCGGTACCGTTTGATGCCGGTTTGTCGGGAAAGAACGCTCAGGCACAGGATTTCTCCCGGCAATCCGCTGTATAAATCGTAGGAAGCGGGTGCCAGCGTAAAACGGGAGGATTCCAGATCGATGGGCGTGAAGACCATCCAGTTGGCTCTGGATTCAGTGACCGATAAGGTGTCAATCAGGTTGTCCGCCAGCAAACAGGCTGCCTCTGTCAATGAACGGTTTTTCTCCGATGGTAAGTCGGGTTTGTTTGAAACGGGAAAAGCGCTTCGTTTGATGTTCAGCAGGCTAAGGCTGAGATCGATGATCCAACATTGTTGGTTCAAGTCTTCTTGAGACAGGTGGATGATTTTTTGTCGGGCCGTTTCAAAGCCGGATTGTTTGAAAAAGCGGGAGCATACGCAGGTGTTGCCGTTCCATAGGTCGATACTGTCTGCCCGGGTGTGAAAAAAGGGTATGTCACCTCTGCGCAGTTCTTTTTTTTCAGCTTCAATGAAGGCATCGGCTTCCGGGTATTCTTTGGCAATCACTTCCAGCCATTTCAACAGTTTTTCCCTGGCTTCTTCGTTCCGTAGCGCATCGGGGTGCATGCTTTCCCGCAGCAAGTGGCTGTAGGTGGTGGTGTTTCTGAACAATAGGCGGATGTTGTCTTGCTTGAATGCTTCAAGATAAGAAAGATAGACCTCCTTGTATTTGAATAAAAACAGATACGTCCGACGAAAACCTTGTTTCAGGTCTTCGGTAAAACGGACGGTAGGTTCCATGATTTTTCCATCCAATACGGGCAAGTTCTGACTGGATGCAAAACTTCGTTTTTGCCTGCGACAGCTTATGTCTCCCATGGCTGTGAGGGAAAAAGACAAGGCGGTATCAGGGGTGGTTTTTCCGTCCGGATTGACCAGCCCGCTCATATCAGCCAACTGTGTATCATCCATACCAAAGGTGGTGGGCAATATGCCGGTTTTCAAGACGGAATTGAAAATGCCGTTGTGCCTGTCGTTTTCTTCAAAGGGCATGAAGGGATGAAACAACGTTTCCAGGTCAACCGGGATGGGGTATTCTCCGCAGGCGATGAGGTTTTCGTAATGAAAGTCGGTGGCATCCAGTGTATAGAAAATGGCCAGCCATATTCCCAGTCGTTCGAAGTACCGATGCACTTGATCTTCGTTGTGGCATTCGGTGTGGGGAATGAATTCCACCCAGGCATGGGTGGGGCGGGAAACGATGGCAGGCAATCGTAAGCCTGCATTCAACGAGGTATTGATCCAAGCGCAGATGGATTGCAGGTGCTGGTGTACCGCACGGTTCCTGGGTATGTACACCACTTTTCGTTGGTTCTCCAAGGTGACCAGCGTGACAGATTCGCCGAAGTGCTTGTCGCCCATATTGGATCGGACATCACGGATACATCCTGGAGATACCCCGCCCAACAGCCGTTTGCCTATGTCGTCACTATCGAGGATGTACCGTTCGCACAGCCGGTATTGGTGAAGGAACCAATGGGCAGTTTCCTGTGTCACTCGTTCGGCCAGTAAAGGAAATTCCCGGCAAAAGTAATCCTTGACGGCTTCTTCTTGTATCAGTGAACAATAGTTTTTCCATTTTTCCAACACCGAATCACCCGTCAGCTCATCTTTTGCAATCAAAAAGTGGGACATCAGTGTGGGCTCAATCAACGGATATAGCCTGTCTTCCAGGTTGGGCCACAGCTGAACGGCCAAATCTTGTTTGTTTCCCAAATAGGCTGTGTTGTTGGGTAACTTTTTCAATAAGGTCTCCTGTCCAGCTTCCAGTATGTTGGAAAAAAGCGACAAGGAGTCGTGGATATGGTTTTCCTGAAGGGTGTTCATTTGGTTTCAATAATGCCTGAGGCCTGTTGACCCCAGGCAGGATGCATTTTTTATGCAAACATGTCAAAAAGCTTGCTTACGGCATCTCTCAAAGCTTTGATGCATGATTTGCCGGAGGTGTTGCATTCGCCACTCAGGGTTTTGATGTAACCTTCACCGCCCTGGATTTCGGCCATCATTTCCTTGTTGATGACAGAAGCTCCGATGACTTGCTTCATGTCTGCTGCTTTCCAATTTTCAATTACTTGGTTCGTTTTCATGGTTGTTGTCGTTGTTTTGTATGGACTACTGGTTACGAGGTATCGTCCTTCTCCCGTCTCAGGCCTGAGATTTCCGTTCTTGTGTATAAACAAAAGGTTACGGAAATATGAATACAAATTAAAGTGATGGAATTGTAAATCCAATATGAAATAGTGTTAAAAATTCAGCATATAAATGTTAAATAATATAATGATTGGATAATCAAAGGGTTTGCTCAGTTGCTAGGATCCATTTGTACGTACCAAACAATTGTGTATCTTTGCAGCGCTTTCCACCGTATTGTGGAACGTGTGCTTGAACACCACGTAAAAAACAAGAATATGAAGAAAACTGTCTCAGTGGCCTATATGGTCTGCGGGCTGCTGTTTACCGTCTGCCTGATCATCGCCAACATCATCGAACAAAAGCTGATCCAACTCGGACCCATCGAGGCTACCGCCGGCTTGTTCATCTTTCCCGTTTCCTATATCGTCAACGACATCATCGCCGAAGTGTGGGGCTACCGCAAGGCCAGACTCATCATCTGGTGTGGATTTGCCATGAATTTCCTGGCCGTGCTCATTTTCAAACTAAGCATCTGGCTGCCTGCATCGGCCAATTTTACCAACCAGGATGCCTTCCAGCTGGTTCTGGGTAACACGGCGCGCTTGGTGGCCGCCAGTTTTGTGGCCTTTTTGGTTGGCTCATTCCTGAATGCCTTTGTCATGAGCCGGATGAAAATCCTGCAGCACGGACGCAATTTTTCCCTGCGCGCCGTGGCTTCGACACTATTGGGAGAAGGGGCCGATTCCTGCGTCTTTTTTACCCTGGCGTTCTGGGGTGTGATTCCCAACAGCGACCTGTTTACGCTTGTGTTGACCCAGATGGCCATGAAAACGGGTTATGAAATTATCATCTTGCCTGTGACCAATGTGGTCATCAAGTATGTCAAGAAACACGAGGGGGAAGATGTGTATGACAAGGATATTTCATATAATCCGTTCAAGATAAGTCAACTCTAGTGTGAATTGAGGCTATTGTTGTGTTTCAAACCATTTTTTTGGTTTCTTTGTTGTAAAATACATGAGATGAAACGCAAGGGCTCGCTATCCTTCTTTTTTATGCTGTTCCTCGGCTTGCTGATGCGTGTCGAATCCGTGTCAGCCGGGACGACACTGGAATTGTCGAAGGGGTGGCGGTTTCATAAGGGAGATGTGCAACAGGCAGAACAGCCTTCATTCAACGATGCTGCCTGGGAAACCGTTACTGTTCCCCACGACTGGGCCATTTACGGACCTTTCGACAAAACCATAGACCGTCAGGTGGTGGCTATTTCGCAAAACAACGAACGGGTAGCCACGGAAAAAACCGGCAGGACAGGGGCGCTTCCTTACACCGGAGTTGGATGGTACCGGTTGCTGTTCGAACTGCCCAAAACAGACAAACAACAAGCGGCCACCCTGCTGTTCGACGGGGCTATGAGCCGGCCGAAGGTCTATGTGAACGGTCAATTGGCCGGGCAATGGGGGTATGGCTATAATGCGTTTTACATAGATATAACGCCCCTTTTGAAGCAGGGTAGCAATGTGCTCGCGGTCCGCCTGGAAAATCTGGAAGAATCGTCCCGCTGGTACCCGGGTGCAGGTCTGTTCCGTCCTGTCACGCTGGTACTGACTGAACCCATCCATTTTGAAACCTGGGGAACTGCAATTACGACACCTGACGTCCAGCAAGACCGTGCTGTGGTGCAGCTGAAAACCTCAGTGACCGGAGCCACGGTACTTGCAGAAGGCCTGACCCTGGAAACCATCATCCGCGATGTTGATGGTCATGTGGTTGCCTCACTCGACAATAATCAGCTGATGGGAACCTATTTCAGCCAATCACTGGAAGTAAAGCGTCCTGCTTTGTGGTCGCCCGAAGCCCCCAATCTGTATACGGCCACATCCATACTGAAACAAAACGGAGAGGTGCTGGATGAAACGGTTACACGCTTCGGCATCCGTTCCATCCGTTATACCCGCCAGCAAGGATTCCAGCTCAACGGCATCACCCGGAAGTTCAAGGGAGTCTGCCTGCACCACGATTTGGGGCCGCTGGGCACCGCTGTCAATGAAGCTGCTTTGCGCCGCCAGCTGACCATCCTTAAGGATATGGGCTGCGACGCCATCCGAACTTCCCACAACATGCCGGCTTCCCTGCTGCTCGACCTCTGCGACGAAATGGGCTTCCTGGTGGTGGATGAGGCTTTTGACGAATGGAAGAAACCCAAGTGCAAAAATGGCTACAACCTGCTCTTCGACGAGTGGGCTGAAAAAGACCTGACCAATTTCATCCGGCGGGACCGCAACCATCCCTGCGTAGTGATGTGGAGCATAGGCAACGAGGTGCCCGAGCAAAGCTACAAGGACGGTAGCCGTGTGGCCTACTTCTTGCGTGAAATCGTGCGGAGGGAAGACCCCACGCGCCCTGTCACGGCCGGTCTGGACAGGGTGGATCAAGCCATACAGTACCAGTTTGCCGCCACGCTCGATATTCCCGGGCTCAATTACCGCCTGCCACGGTACCAGACCGCCTACGATCTGTTGCCGCAGGGTTTCCTGTTGGGCAGCGAAACAGCTTCCACCATCAGTTCGCGCGGGGTGTACAAGTTTCCCGTCAAGCCCGGCAAGGATGTACGCTACCCCGACGGACACTGTTCATCATACGACCTGGAATCCTGCAACTGGTCGAACCTGCCGGACGACGATTGGTATTGGCAGGATGGGAAAGACTGGGTCATCGGTGAATTTGTCTGGACCGGTTTCGACTACCTGGGTGAACCAACCCCTTACGATGAGTTTTGGCCTTCCCGGTCTTCCTATTTTGGTATTTGCGACCTGGCTGGATTGCCCAAGGACCGCTATTACCTGTACAGGAGCCGTTGGAATACCAAGGAACCTACGCTACACATCTTACCACACTGGACGTGGCCGGGCCGGGAAGGACAGGTGACGCCGGTTTTCGTTTATACCAGTTATCCCGAAGCTGAATTGTTCGTGAACGGAAAAAGCCAGGGGCTGCTGAAGAAGGCTGCATCCGGAATGGAGCGTTACCGCCTGATGTGGAACGATGTGGTCTATGAACCCGGAACCCTCACCGTGGTGGCGTATGATGCACAAGGTCTAAAAATGGCCGCTGAAACGGTAAAAACAGCAGCGCAAGCCCAACGTATCGAGCTTTCGGCCGACCGCACCACCTTGCATGCCAATGGTGAAGACCTGGCGTTTGTTACGGTGAGCGTTGTCGACAAGAATGGTATTCCTTGTCCAACGGCTGCCAACCAACTGTCGTTCCGGGTGGAAGGGAAAGGCACCTTTAGGGCTGCTTGTAACGGCGATCCTACCTCCTTGGAACTGTTTCACGTACCAACGATGAGACTTTTCTCGGGAAAATTGGTTGTACTGGTTCAATCCCTGGAACAACCGGGTCCGATCCGGCTTCGTGTCACGGGAGAAGGTCTGACACCTTCCACGTTGGTGTTGAACAGCCTCTGACTCATCAAACGTGCCAACAATTAAAACGATATACCCATGAAACAAATCAAATTCGTTATTGAGGAAGGCTTCGACAAGATGGACTTCGACAGGGTGACCGACCTGTTGAGTGACACGTATTGGAGCAAAGGCATCAGCAAACAGGAAGTGATGAAGGGGGCAAGCAATTCGGCCCTGGTGGTTGGGGTTTTCAATGAATCCCACGAACAGATAGCCTATTCACGTGTCATTTCCGACAAGACGCGCTTCGCCTACGTATTGGATGTGATAGTGGATGAGGCTTACAGAAGGCAAGGAGTGGGGCAGGCCATGGTCAACTTTATCCTGACCCATCCGGAACTCGATGATGTGTACCAGTGGTTGTTGATTACCAAAGATGCCCATGGTGTGTACCAAAAAGTAGGATTCGGACCGGTAAAACAACCGGGTGGATGGATGGAAATTCGAAATGAACGCCCCGATAGGTAGACTTTTTTCTCGATTTTCCGTACCTTTGCACCATCAATCACATACTCCTTCCTATATGGCACACATCATCGATGATATTTCCAGAACCTTCAACGAGTATTTACTGATTCCCGGACTGACCACCAAAGAATGTACTCCCGACAGAATCAATCTGAAGACTCCCCTGGTCAAGTTTTCCAAAGGCAGCGAAGCTGAAATACAACTGAATGCGCCCTTCGTTTCCGCCATCATGCAATCGGTATCCGATTCCAACATGGCCATTGCCCTGGCAAAAAACGGAGGGCTCTCGTTTATTTTCGGTTCGCAGTCCATTGAAGACCAGGCCGAAATGGTCAGAAAGGTGAAAAAATTCAAAGCCGGATTTGTGGTGAGCGATGCCAACCTGATGCCCTCGAATACGCTGAGAGATATCATTGAACTGAAGGAAAAGACCGGATTTTCCACCATAGCCATCACGGAAGACGGCACTTCGGGCGGCAAGTTGCTGGGAATAGTCACCAGCCGCGACTACCGGGCCAGCCGCGATAACATGGACATGAAGGTGGAAGCCTTCATGACGCCTTTTTCAAAATTGGTGACCGGCAAATATGGCATCAGCCTGGAAGAAGCCAACGACATCATCTGGGAAAATAAAATCAACTCACTGCCCATCATCGATGAGAAGCAGCGCATGAAATACTTCGTATTCCGCAAGGACTACGACAACCACAAGGAAAACCCCAATGAATTGCTGGACGACCACAAACGCTTGTTGGTGGGCGCCGGTATCAACACCAGGGACTATAAGGAACGCATTCCAAAGTTGGTGGAAGCTGGGGTTGATGTGCTTTGCATCGATTCTTCCGATGGCTTTTCCGAATGGCAACAAGAAACCATCCAATTTGTCCGCAAACAGTACGGCGATTCCCTGAAAATTGGGGCTGGCAATGTAGTGGATGCCGAAGGCTTCAATTACTTGGCCGAAGCCGGCGCCGACTTTATCAAGGTGGGTATTGGCGGTGGTTCCATATGCATTACCCGGGAACAAAAAGGCATCGGTCGTGGACAGGCCAGTGCCTTGATTGAGGTAGCCCGGGCCCGTGATGAGTTTTTTGCCAAACATGGTGTGTATGTGCCCATTTGTTCCGATGGTGGTATCGTTCAGGATTACCATATGGTACTTGCCTTGGCCATGGGAGCCGATTTCATCATGATGGGCCGCTATTTCGCCCGTTTCGACGAAAGTCCCACCAAAAAAATGCTGATCAACGGCAATTACGTGAAGGAATACTGGGGTGAAGGCTCCAACCGCGCACGCAACTGGCAACGCTACGATATGGGCGGAGCATCGTCGCTCAAGTTTGAAGAAGGGGTCGACAGTTATGTTCCCTATGCGGGCAAGCTGAAGGACAACCTGGACATCACTGTGGGTAAAATCAAATCGACTATGTGCAGTTGTGGTACATTGGATATAACTGAATTGAAACAAAAGGCCAAAATCACCTTGGTTTCTTCAACCAGTATCGTAGAAGGCGGTGCTCACGATGTCATCCTGAAGGAAACCAAGCGCGATGGAAAATAACCATTAATACGTAAGTCTATGAGATTCATGTTGATTTTCTCGTTTTTGATTACGTTGTGTAAAGGTAGTATCTGGATGGGAGTGGGGGTGTTGCTGCGCAACCACATGGAAACCATTTTCTCCCTGGTTTCCCGGAAACCCCACCCGGAAGGACTGGTCAAGCCGGAAGATTACAAATCTACCAAGGGTGTTTTCAATTTTATCGGTTTGATGTGTGCGTTAATCGGGATTGGGGTTATCGTTCTGGGTATTACCCGCTTGATAGCTGGGTTCGGCGGGTCGGTCGGGCATTATCCGTTCCGTTGATCAGGCGTTCGTGCCTCTCGGTGCTTGCATTTCCGGTATTTTTTGTATCTTCGCATCCGCGTTCGAGCTGTTAGCTCAGCTGGTTTAGAGCACTACCTTGACAGGGTAGGGGTCACTGGTTCGAATCCAGTACAGCTCACTCATGACTCTTGAACGTTGAAGAGGTTGCCCTACGGCAGCCTCTTTTTTATTCAGTCTTTCCCCCCCCGTTTGTCGGTAATTGGATTCATTTTCTCGGTTAATAGATGAAGATTGTTGGTGTTAATTGCCTGTTCTTTACTATTTTTGGAAATTATTGGGTTTGACCTCTATTTTGGTAGATAAACGTTCATGAATTGGTTGCTGCTGGTTTTTGCTGGTTTGTTTGAAGTGTGCTTTGCCTTTTGTTTGGGTAAAGCAAACGCGGCAACAGGAAACACGGTTTATGCTTGGTATGTAGGTTTTATCATTTCTCTATGTATCAGCATGTTGCTGCTAATGAAAGTAGTACAAACACTACCCATTGGTACAGCATATGCGGTATGGACCGGCATAGGAGCAGTAGGAACTGTATTGGTTGGGATTTTTATCTTTCATGAACCCGTATCATTTTTGCGTCTGTTTTTTCTGTCAACCCTGATTATTTCCATCATTGGATTGAAATGGGTTTCAAATTGAATCTAAGTAGATGATAGTGAATAGTTTAAAAGGTGTTTGGTTACCCATTATAACCCCCTTTAAGGGAGGTGAAATTGATTATGTTTCCTATAAGAGGTTGATTGACCATTACGCCACGAAAGGAATCAAAGGCTTGATGCCCAACGGAACCACGGGAGAATGCCCAACCATTGAGGAGTACGAATTTGAAGTATTGTTGGATAAATCGGTTGAGTATGTCGATGGGCGGATGCCTATTTATTTCGGATTGGGAGGCAACAACACCCACAAGGTGCTTAAACAACTGAAACTGGTTGAAAAATACAACGTGGATGGCATCCTTTCTGTTTCACCGTATTACAGCAGGCCTGACCAAAACGGCCTGTATGAACACTTTAAAGCCATTTCCGAAGCAACCAGCCTAAACATAGTAATCTACAACATACCCTACCGGACAGGCAGGAATATGGAAAATGAAACCTTGCTCCACTTGGCCGAATGCACCAATATTGTAGGCGTTAAAGATTCATGTGGTAGCATCCAACAAACCATGGATCTGATAGCCAACAAACCGGATGGTTTTTCCGTGTTGACCGGTGAAGATGTGCTGTTTTACCTAAACCTGGCTTTGGGAGGAGACGGCGGAATCCTGGCTGCATCACACCTGGAAACGGAAAAGTTTGTTTCTATTCTGGAACTGATGGACAAGAACGACCATCAATCCGCTTTGAAAATCTGGAGAACCCTCGAACCCATCATACCCTTATTGTTTAAAGAACCAAACCCTGCACCGCTGAAGTATTATTTGGCGAAAAAGGGGCTGATCGACAGTGCTGAACTTCGTTTGCCCTTGACTGAAATTTCTGAATCGTTAAAACAAGAATTGAATCAAGTAGTGTCGTATAGTAAAGCACAAGACGTATGAAAAGGAGTATTACAATTTGGCTGATTATCTGTTTTCCCCTACTGCTGGGCAGTTGCTCGACAGCGAGACAAATAAAAGGCAACATGGATTACAAGAGTTTCTCCATGCCGTATGAGATGGACTCTGTTCCACCTGTCACCAGAAAGAAAAATGTGACCGTATCGGTCGCCTCTGTGAAATTTGATCCCACAATGATGAACAACACCACGCTTATGCGAAAGGATAAGCTCTTGGTATTGCCCTTCGTGGTTGTCAATGTTTGGGAACGGTACGACACCTGCATACAGGGTCGAAAAGCATTCAAAGACGACATTCCTTCTTTCGTGCAATCAAACCTGGTACGTGAAATCAATCATTTAGGATTGGTGAAAGCAGAGGCGGGCAATCCTTCAGACTATTCGTTGGAAGTGTCGATTGATCAACTGAAAACGGAAGGGCCGTACAGACGTTCCGGCCTGACTTTTCTGTTTTTATTCTCGCGTTCAGAAATTGCAGGACCTGCCGTTTCAACCTTGAAGGTTTCATACACACTCAAAAAGGGAAATCAAGTGGTTAAGCAAAACACCATCAGTGCAAGCAAAGAAACCAAATGGACCAAGCGAAAGTATTCAGACAACGCCCACATGCAAATGGATTATACGGCCAGCATGGTTAATGCTGCGGCTTCTAATTTCAAATATACCAATAAGCAGATTGTCAACGATTTGAACGATTATTTTAGCAAGGTAAATTGAGTTCAATCCGCCTTCAGGCTCATCGAATAGGTATGTGGGCTGTTGGTGGATCCTGGAAGGTAATTCACTCCTTTCCAGGTAATCAGCAGGAAGATAAATGCCAAAACTACCAACCACACGTGGCCTCGGTTTGGCGTTTTTCGTAGGGTGCGCAGATGGATGAAAACCAGGCATGTGGAAACGGTGACAAACGCCCAGGTTTCCTTGATGTCCCAGGTCCAGTAGTTTCCCCAGGCTTCTTTGGCCCACATGGCCCCCATCATCAATCCGGCCAAAAATAGGCCGGTGCCGATGTGTACCAGGTTTTCTATCGATTCCAGTTGTGCGACATCAAAAGATGTGTCGCGTTTGGAGCGGATCAACATCTGAACCGACAAGAAGGTGGCAGCAAACAGGAACGTATAGGAAAGTATATAGGTGCCAACATGAGGAATGAACCAGTCGCTTTGAAGTGAAGGATTAAGTTCTTGCGTCTGGAAATAGGGCTTCAGCACGTTGACGAGCAGGAAAAAGGCCCATGCCACTATAGCTAATGGTATCAGCCATTGGTACAACCACTTGTTGCGTTGCGCCTTTTTTTCGTTCCAGATGCCTTTCCACAGCAATAGAAGGATACATACCACGGATAACAGGATGCTGAGTACGACAGGTGTTTGCCAGGTGTCATGTACCACCTCAAGGCGTATCCTGGCAGGCTTTTGCTTGTCCGCTGCCTCGCAGCCTGTGAGCGATAGGGCCCAGTTTCCCATTTGAAGGGGTTTGCCCATATCCAACCGGTGAACCACCGGCTTTTCATCTAGGAGATCTACCTTGATTTGGGTCTGGTTGGTAAGGGCATTGCATTCGACCAGACTCAGGTTGAACGGCAGCATCACCAGCTTATTTTCCGCATCGATCAATTCGTTTTCCACCGTGCCTGTAGCCAGGTACAGGTGGCCGCTGGTGCGGGTAGTCCGTCCGATACCGGTAAACAGGAGAAAAACCAACAGGAAGGACAGACTGATGATGCCAAGCGGCAAACCCAGCAAGCGGTCAATAGGTCGCCTCGTATTTGGCATGTTGTCAAAAATAACTTGAACCATCCCAACAGTGGGTGCACAGTTTTTCCTTGGGTAGGCCTATGGCTTTCACCAGGTCTTCCAGGGTTTGGAAATGCAGGGTGTCGAGTCCCAGGTTTTTCCGGATCTTTTCCACCATGGCCTTGTATTTGTCGCTGTTACTATCGGAATACGCTTTGTAGTCAATTTCACCATCACCTTCCAATTCGTGCATGGCCTTATGGGTGGCCAAATCAAGGCTGGAACGCGAACGGCTGAAGTTCAGGAACTCACAGGGATAGGTTAGGGGGGGGCAAGCTACCCGCATGTGAATTTCCTTGATGCCCGCATCGTGCAGGTCACGGACTTTGTCTCTCATTTGGGTTCCCCGTACGATGGAATCATCCAGGAAGATGCCACACTTGTCCTTGATGATCGACTTGTTGGGAATCAGCTTCATTTTAGCCACCAAATCGCGTTGATTCTGATTTTGTGGCATAAAGCTTCTGGGCCATGTCGGGGTATATTTTGAGTAGGGACGTTTGAGTGGAATACCGGTTTGGTGGCTGTACCCCATGGCGTGGCCAACGCCTGAGTCAGGGATGCCGGCTACAAAATCAGCCTTGACTGAATCGCGTTTGGCCAGGGCTGCACCACAACGGTAGCGGCATTCGTCCACGTTGATGCCTTCGTAGAAGGAGGGCGGGTAGCCGTAATACACCCAAAGAAAAGAGCATACCTGCATCTGTTCGTTGGGTTTCCGCCATTGTTCGTACCCGTCGGCTGTAAGTTTGACCACTTCGCCCGGGCCTATGTAGTAGTCAATTTCATACCCTAAGTTCGAAAAAGAACAGGTTTCGAACGCGACACTGTATCCTTCCGCCTTTTTGCCAATGATGAGGGGCGTCCTGCCCAGTTTGTCGCGGGCGGCAACAATGCCTGTTTCGGTGAGAATAAGCAAGGAACAGGAACCTTTGACCCGGTTGAATACGTTTTCGATGCCTTCCAGAAAGGTTTTACCCTCGGCAATCAACATAGCCACCAGTTCGGTAGGATTGGTTGTGCCCTGACTTGTTTCGGAAAACGTGTGGTGCTTGCTGAGGAAATAAGCCTCCAGTTCATCGATGTTGACAATCTTGCTCACCGTCACCACGGCAAACCGCCCCAAGAGCGAATTCACCACGATGGGTTGGGCTTCGGTATCACTGATTACTCCAATCCCACTTTTTCCGGAAAAGTGAACAATGTCGTTCTCAAATTTGTTGCGAAAGTAGCCGTCTTCCAAACTGTGAATGGCGCGCTGAAAGCCTTTTTCCGGGTTCATGAAGGCCAAACCGGCCCTCTTTGTACCCAGATGGGAATGATAATCAGTGCCATAGAAAACGTCTGCTACACAGTCTGCGGTCAAGATGCTACCGAAAAGTCCGCTCATAAAGGATGGGTGTTAATTGGGTTCAGAATGTGTACAAAAGTATCGGAATTTGCCCGATTTTCAAACATGCTGTGAGGTGTTGTATGAAAAATTAGTGAAAATCGTAAAAAAATGCTGAAAATCACTATATTCGCATAATCCCTAAATCCCAACAACCATGCCCTGGGAACCGTCGACAGAAAAAAAGTTCAGGATCCAACTTTTACTACTTTCCGTAATTATGGGTGTTCTGGTTGTTGCAGGCAGCCTGGCGTATGTTGGTTACCAGAAGAAACAGACAATAAACAGGATCCGGCAAACCATTTCCGCCATAACCGATTTGAAGGTGGAACAATTGGTACGATGGAACACTGAACGGTTGTCTGAGGTTGAATTTTTTTCTACGTCACCATCGGTATTACGCTTTGTCTTGCCGGTAATTGCGGGTGAAAAGAGCCAGAAGCCACAACTAAAGAAAACGTTGGAGCATATTTTGAGCGACAACCGCTACGAAGATATTGCTCTTTACTCGACAAAAGGCGCGTTGCTGTTCAGCGTCGCCAACAAGGCCCATACCATTGATTCGGTCAACAGTGTTTTGTTGGACAGCATGGTACGGTCAAAAAGCATTTTGTTCCGGGATTTTTATTTTTGTCCGTACGAATCAAGGACAATGACGTGTTACCTGGCACCCATACTTGACAAGTATTCAAACGTGGTTGGCTGCCTGTTTTTCATGGTTGACCCTTACGACTTCTTCTACCCACACATCAAAAATTGGCCATATCCTGGTACAAGCGCCCAATCATTCTTGGTTAAAAAATACCCGGATGCCATTGAATACCTCAGTCCAGTAACGGGTTGTGATTCACTGAACATACCCTGTCGTACAGGTAAAAGTATGTTGGATGACATTGGCATTGCCGTTTTAACAGGCAACAATGATTTTATAGAAGGAAAAGATGCCCAAGGCGTACATCTTTTCGCTTACGTAAAAGCTGTACCGGGCACGGATTGGGTGTTGGTATCAAAAGCCAACAAAGACGAATTGTTTGCGGAATACCGCAAAATAGAAGGGTTGGTATTTTTGTTCTGCATCACCTTGCTTCTCCTGCTTTGGGGAGGTATTTTATTGGTGTATGCCAAACGCCAGCGACAAATGTACGCGGAATTGCACCAAAAGAGCCTGGATTTGTACCATTCCCAAATGGAATTTGGGGCCACCTTGTTCAATATAGGTGAAGGAGTGATTGCTACCGATGAAAAGGGATTGGTCACACGGTTGAACAGCGTTGCATCCAACATGACGGGTTGGATTGAAGCAAAAGCCATTGGAAAACCCATTGAAACGATTTTTGCTACCTACGATATAGAAAACCACAGTCTTCTTGAGAATCCGGTCCGAATGATGTTGCAACAGGAAGGCCAGGCGGTGGAGAACACGAATCAAATTTCGGTCTTGGTGTCAAAAGAGGGTAAGGAAGCCTATATTTCTGACAGTTGCGCTTTGACCATAGGGCCGGACAACAAAGTGCTCGGTACACTGTTGATCTTCAGGGATCAAACAGAAGAACAAGTGCGCAAGCGTTTTTTGGAAGCGCGCATCCTGTTGTTTGAATACGCCGCCCATCACAATTTGGAGGAAACCTTGGCCTTTATGTCCAAAAAGATTGGGGAAATCTTCAATAGCCCGCTGTGTCAGTTGTACAGCATAATCGGTGAACAAAAAGAACTGATACTCGAAGCAGCATGGGAGTCTGAAGACGAAACGATGAAACTGGCAGCGCGGGAGACTTTCTCTGCTTTTTCAGGTTGGAAGACTTGTAAAGAAACGCATGAGCCCATTCTGTTTAACCGTCATAAGGACCAAGGAATTGACACCGGATTGACGATCAACCATGCGCTCATTGTGCCGGTGATGCGTGAAACCGGTCCGGTCGCGTTGCTGGGATTGGCCAACAGGAAAAATGGTTACACGCCGCTGTTCGTGCAGCACCTGAGTTACCTGGCTGACGTTATTTGGGTCATAGCCAGTGAGAAGCAAAAAGAATCCCACTTGCTGGAAAGTGAAGACAAATACAGGACCCTCGTCAACCAAATGCAACTGGGTTTGGCCTTGCACGAGATGATCATAGAAAATGGGGTCCCTGTCGACTACCGTTTTCTGGAGGTCAATCCGGGCTACGAGCGATTGACTGGCTTGACCCGTGAACAGTTGATTGGAAAAACGGTGTTGGAGGTCATGCCTTTTACGGAACCGATTTGGATTGAAAAATTCGGTCACGTGGTTATGAAGAAAGAACCGCTCGTGGTTGAAAATTATTCCCGGTCATTAGGCAAATACTATAGTGTAACCGCCTATCCGGTGGGTGACCTGCAATTTGGAGCCATTGTGGAAGATATCACCGAACGCAAACAGATGATTGACGCCCTTTTATCCAGTGAACAGAGTTACAAGGATTTGATTGACAATATCAAGGATACGGTGTGGATTGTGGACGAGAAAGGAAACCTGTTTGATGTCAACGGCGAAGTAACCAAACAATTGGGGTACACGAAAGAGGAAATCCTGCAACTTGGCGTGAAAGGCATTGATGCCACACTCTCTGAGAAAGATATCTTACACATAAACGACCTGATCTTAAGCGGTGAGCCTCAAATGTTTGAAGCTGTCCACCGGGCAAAAAACGGCAAGTTGATTCCCGTGGAAGTAAACGCGGGCAGGGTCAATTACATGGGAAAGCAGGTGGCCGTTTGTCTGGCACGCGACATTTCACAGCGGAAGCGGGCCGAAGGCTTCCAACATTTGTTGTATGAAATAGCCAGTTTCTCTACCGGTTTAGGCTCTTTTGACGAACTGCTTACCTTGGTGCGTAATGAACTGGGTAAGGTGATGGACGCGACGAATTTTTATGTGGCCTTGTACAACCCATCTACCGAAAATCTGGACGAGTTGATTTTTGTTAACGAAAAATATTCCATCCATTCCTGGCCCGTAGAAGGAACATTATCCGGTTATGTGCTTAAATCAGGAAAGAGCCTGTTGTTAAATGGCGATGACAGAAAAGAGTTCTTAAAAATCAACCATATTAACGAAGTCAAGAATCCTGCATTGAGTTGGATAGGGGTGCCATTATCAGGCGATCAGTCCTCGCTGGGTGTCCTGGTGCTTCAGCACTATACCGACCCGAACGCTTACGATACCAGCAATCTTCAGATTCTTGAAACGGTGGCTCATGAGTTGAGTGTTGTCATCCAGCGCCAACGCATGATCAACGATTTAATTCAAGCCAAAGAAAAAGCCGAAGAAAGCGACCGGTTGAAGACAGCTTTCCTGGCCAATGTCAGCCACGAAATCAGGACACCCATGAACGGTATTCTTGGATTCATCGAAATGTTGAACGATCCGGAAACCGACCCGAAGGACAGGGCCGGGTACATCGATATTGTAAGCAAAAGCGGCCAACGCTTGCTGGCAACCATTGAAGACATCATTGAAATCTCCAGGATAGAAGCCGGATTGATTGAATTGCATGACGTGGAAACAGACCTGGATGAAACCATGGATTACCAATTGTCATTCTTTGAAGCCATAGCACATGAGAAAGGGTTGACGTTGGAACTGCAACAACACCTGACGGGGCAGGATGCATTTATTGAAATCGATTCCTTTAAATTGGATGGTATTTTGTCCAATCTGCTGAACAATGCCCTGAAGTTCACCCGTTCAGGCGGTATTTATTTTGGCAATACATTGAAAGACAATGAATTGTTGTTTTATGTGAAAGATACTGGAATCGGTATTCCCAAAGACAGACAAGAGGCCATTTTCCAGCGGTTTGTCCAGGCCGATTTGACGTCCACGCGTCCTTATGAGGGATCAGGCCTTGGTTTAGCCATAGTCAAAGCGTACTTGGACAAGATGGGTGGACGTATATGGGTGGAGTCTGAACCGGGAAAAGGAAGTACGTTTTATTTTACCCTTCCGTACAAGCCGATTTCGCCTAACGTCGTTGAGAAAACTGACATTCCTCATGCAAAAGAAGTGCAGGACGCGATTTCTATTTTGGTAGCTGATGATGACCCCATCAGTTTCACCTATCTGGAGATCCTACTGAAAAGGGAGGGATTCCTGGTGTACCGTGCCTCAAATGGTATAGAAGCCGTAGAAATGTACAAAAAACACCCTTATGTCGATGCGATTCTGATGGACATCAAAATGCCAGAAATGAATGGTTTGGATGCCACTCGGAATATCCGAAAACTGAACGCGCAAGTGCCAATCATTGCCCAAACTGCCTTTGCTTTTGTTGAGGACAGGGAGAATACCCTTCAAGCCGGTTGTACCGATTTCCTGACCAAACCTACCACCAGCGAACAGTTATTGCTCTCATTGCAAACACACATCAAGCGGTTGAAACAAAACTGATAAATAAAAAATACATGAAAAGAGCGTGCTATTTTACAACCTCGTTTTTGGCAGGAATTCTGATGGTAACGGTTTTGGCACATCCGGTTAACGCACAAACACCGACGCAAACACAGCCAGTAAACAGTGCAGTAGTCAAACCTTCTCCGTTTCCACAAGATGTGACCGAGGTTTTCAAGAACTCATGCATGGTATGCCATGGTTCAAGTGGAAGAACGTTGACATTGACCGTTTTAAATCTGTCAAAATGGGATGAATACGATGCGGACAAAAAAGCCAAGAAAGCCGCTGCCATTTGTGAAGTGGTTAATAAAGGAGTCATGCCTCCTGCGTCATACCAACGTTCAAATCCAACGTCGGTGTTGACGCCTGCTCAAAAAGAGATGCTCTGTAAATGGAGTCAAACGCAGCGACAAATCAAGTGATTTAGCGGTATTTCTCATCGATTGAACCGGATTTCGGTGTACATTTGTGCAACGAACACAAGTAGGCTATGGATTACGGATTTGTTAGGGTAGGGGCCGCCGTCCCTTTGTTGAAAGTAGCGGACTGCCGGTACAACATCGAACAGATGCGGGGGCTTATGCAAGAGGCTTCCTCGAGGCAGGTACAGGTAGTGTGTTTTCCTGAAATGGGCATAACCGGTTACACCTGTGGTGACCTCTTTCACCAGAAACCGCTTATTGAAGCCGCTGAAGCTGCCCTGGCTGACTTGCTTGCCCAAACCCGGGATATGACCTTGCTGACCATTGCCGGTATGCCGCTGCGGGTGGACAACCGCCTGATGAACGTAGCTGTGGCCTTCCAACGCGGCAGCATTTTGGCCGTCATTCCCAAATCGTGGTTGCCCAACTACGGCGAATTCTACGAAAAACGCTGGTTTACTTCAGCCTTTGAAGTCAATGCAACCGAAGTGGACATCTGCGGGCAACGCGTTCCTTTCGGCACAGACATCTTGTTGAAAAATGGTGAAGCTTGCGTGGGCATCGAAATATGCGAGGATGTGTGGATGCCTGTTCCGCCCAGCAGCCATCAGGCGTTGAACGGTGCCAACTTGTTGTTCAACCTCTCCGCCAGCAACGAACTGGTATCAAAGAATGCTTACCGTAAGCAATTGGTTGCTCAACAATCATCCCGCTGCATAGCTGCCTATATCTATACGTCTTGCGGTTTCGGCGAATCCACCACCGACGTGGTCTTTGCCGGAAACGCCGACATCGTGGAAAACGGCGTCTTATTGGCTGAAGCCGAACGGTTCAGTCTGAAGGGTCAATTGATAATGGCCGATATCGATGTGGAACGGCTCAACAACGACCGCCGCCGCCATACGGGATTCACCACCGGCCATTTGACGGACAGTCCTCGTTTCCGCACCTTGGAATTTGCCTTGTCTCCGTTGGATGAATCACAGCTCAACCGCCGCTTCAATCCTTTTCCCTTCGTGCCTGCCGGTGCAGCCTTGGCCGAACGCTGCGAAGAGCTGTTCGCCATCCAGGTGCAAGGCCTTGCCAAACGCCTGGTCCAT
>CAYPLF010000019.1:0-31997 GCA_964411555.1 uncultured Bacteroidales bacterium
CAATTGCTTGGAGCTGTCTTTGTTCCCTATTCCGGTGGTAATAAATGAAATCAGTCCGAACAGGGAGTCGATGTCGTCGGTGGAGGGTAAGATCTTCTTGCTTTTTTTCGGGGTGGTAGGGCTTGCGCCGAACAAGGAGTCGATGTCGTCGAATAATCCCTCGATTTCAACGTCATCACCACTTTTTATGCGTTGTTTCTTCGGGGCGTTGACAATCTGGGTGCTTTCACTCGGAAGGGGTGTTACGCTTGTTTGGATCAGTGTATCGAAGGTAGGTGCCGTGATTCCGCTCATGAAGTATTCACGCAGCAGGAAGGCTTCCTGGGTCTTGAATTGCTTGAGTTCGCCGGCCGGCTTGGCAATCAGCAGGAGAAGGAAACAGGCGGCTATGCCGGTCAGTACCTGGCTGAATGTGTTGCTGCGCGACGGTTGCGTGATGAGTGTAACTTCTTTCTTCTTCCGACTCTTCTTTCTGGTTCTCCGCAGGCTGCTTGGCTTTTCGGCAGCTTCGAGCCGTTGTTCCAGGGTGTGGAAGACGTACGAGCTGAGACCGTAACATTCGGGGCAAAACAGGTTGCGGTTGTCGGGACGGAACAGGATCTGTCCGTCTTCGTTCTTGCGCAAGGTGCCCAAGCGTCCTACAGAAATGATGTGGCCTTCGTTCAGCGCAGCGTGGATGTAGGCTACTTTTTCACGGATGGTTTCAACGGCTGCTTCGAACGTGAGTTGGTGTTTTTCCTGATAGGATTGTACCAGGATGCCGTCGTTGAAGGTGAGCCGGACGTTGAAGCTGATTTCTTTTCCGCCCGGGTGTAAAACCGCGCCGTCTTCGTCAACGCTGAAGTGGACTTCGTGTAGCACGAAACCCCCGAGACCGGGAACGACAACGCAGTCGTTTCCGGTCAGGAGGCGTTCTATGTGTTGGAAGAGTTCCTTCATGCGTCCAGCAAACGAACGTTATTGCATGTTGATGACCTCTTCGAGGTTTTTGTCGATTTCTTCTTGGGACAGCTCAAAATTGGAAAGGTCACCCGCGATGTAGCTGTCGTAAGCTGTCATGTCAATCAATCCGTGTCCGGACAGGTTGAAGAGGATGGTCTTTTTGGTGCCTTCTTCTTTGCATTTCAAGGCTTCACGGACAGTGGCGGCAATGGCGTGGGCTGATTCCGGAGCGGGGATGATGCCTTCGGTCTTGGAGAAGAGGAGGGCGGCTTCGAAGCTTTCCAGTTGTTGGATGTCAACGGCTTCCATGATCTTGTCGTTCAACAGTTGGCTGACGATGGTACCGGCACCGTGGTAGCGGAGTCCGCCTGCGTGGATATGGGCGGGGGCGAAGTTGTGCCCCAGGGAATACATGCGCAGGAGAGGTGTGTAACCAGCTTCGTCTCCAAAATCGTACAGGAATTTGCCGCGTGTCAGTTTGGGGCAGGAGGCGGGTTCTGCTGCGATGAAGCGGGTTTTCTTGCCGTCAACGATATTGTCACGCATGAAGGGGAAGGAGATACCGCTGAAATTGGAACCGCCGCCGAAGCAACCGATAACAATGTCGGGGTACTCCCCGGCCATTTCCATCTGCAGTCTGGCTTCTTCGCCGATGACGGTTTGGTGGAGGGATACGTGGTTGAGCACGCTACCGAGTACGTATTTGCAGTTTTCCGTGGTGGTGGCCAGTTCAATGGCTTCTGATATGGCGGTGCCTAAGCTTCCTTGGTAGTTGGGGTTTTTGGTGATGATGCTTCTGCCGGCTTTGGTGGACATGGAGGGAGAAGCGATGACCGTGGCGCCGTAGCTCTGCATGATGGAACGACGGTAGGGTTTTTGTTCGTAGCTGATTTTTACCATGTAAACGGCCAGTTCCAGTCCGAAGAATTTGCAGGCGTACGACATGGCGGCTCCCCATTGACCGGCTCCGGTTTCGGTGGTGATGTTGGTTACGCCTTGTTTTTTATTGTAATAGGCCTGGGGGATGGCAGAATTCAGTTTGTGTGAACCGACCGGGCTTACGCTTTCGTTTTTGAAGTAGATGTGTGCGGGGGTGCCCAGGGCTTTCTCCAGGCGGTAGGCGCGTACCAGCGGGGTGGGTCTGTAATTGCGGTAGATATCCCTGACTTCTTCGGGTATTTCAATGAAACGGTCGGTGAAGTTGAGTTCCTGCTTGCAGAGTTCCAGTGCAAAAATGGGGGCCAAATCTTCTGGATTGAGAGGCTGACGGGTTCCGGGGTGCAGGGGCACGGCGGGTTTGGTTTTCATGTCAGCGCAAATGTTGTACCAGTGAGTGGGAATCTGTTTTTCGTCAAGCAGAAATTTCTTTGTTTCCATGATATCAAAGGTTTGTTTACAGGATTAGGTGTGCCCCAGCCGGGGCATTATTTGCCCTGCAAAGTAACTAAAATATTTCACTTGGAAACGGTGAGGATTGCTTTTTTTCCAAAGAAAAGTTACTGCTTTGTCAGTCAGGTTTTTGGGATTTTTGGACGCAGGAAACGGTCAGATTTGTTGAAACGCTTGAGGCTGGTTTCAGTTAGGTTTTTGGACTTTTTTGAAAGCGGTCAGGCCGTCTTTCAGGAAACGGGTGAAGGCGTCGACGTCTTCGTTGTAGCCCCGGCTCGGACTAAGCGGAAGGCCGTTTTGGTCGAGGATGACGTAGTACGGTTGGGCGTTTGCTCCGAATTTGTGGCGTTGCAGGTAGCTCCAGTGGTCCCCCACGGTTTTGATGCTGCGTTCGGTGCCGTCTTCGATGATGGTATAGCTGCCGGCTGGCAGGGGCGTTTTGTCATCGACCATCAGGGTGATAAGCACGAAGTCTTCCTGTAGGAGCGTTCGAACAGAAGGGGCTTGCCAGACGCTGCTTTCCATTTTGCGGCAGTTCACGCAGCCGTAGCCGGAAAAGTCGATCAGAACGGGTTTTTGCTGGAGTCGGGCGGTTTCCATCCCGGCTTCATAGCTGGTGAAGGTGGCCTTGACGTCGTGGGTGTTGAGGTTGAAGTCCTGGGTTGAAGTGGGCGGTGCAAAGGCGCTGATAGCTTTTATGTTGGCTCCCCATAATCCGGGTACCATGTACATGGCGAATGCCAGTGAGGCCAGGGCCAGCATCAGGCGTGGCACGGATACGTGTTCCTGTTTGTCATCGTGGGGCAGGCGGATGATTCCGAGCAGGTAAAGGCCCAGCAACAGGAAGAGGACAATCCAGATGGAAATGAAGGTGGCGCGGCTCAGGATGCCCCAGCCGTAAGCGAGGTCGGCTACGGAGAGGAACTTGAGGGCGAAGGCCAGTTCGAGGAAGCCCAGCACGACCTTGACGGTGTTGAGCCAACCACCCGATTTGGGCAGGTTTTGCAGCCAGCTGGGAAAGAGGGCGAACAGGGCAAAGGGGATGGCCAGGGCCAGGGCGAATCCCAGCATGCCGGTGGCCGGTCCCAAGAGGGAGTTCATGGAGGCAGCCTGTACCAGCAGCGTTCCTATGATGGGGCCTGTGCAGGAAAACGAGACGAGGACCAACGTGAAGGCCATGAAGAAAATGCTCACCAGGCCTGAGGTGGTGTCGGCTTTTTTGTCCATGCGGGTGGTCCAGGAAGCGGGTAGGGTCAGCTCAAATGCGCCCAGGAAGGAGATGCCGAATACGACCAGGAGGAGGAAGAACAGGATGTTGAAGACGGCGCTGGTGGACAGGCTGTTCAGGGCGCTGGCGCCGAAAATGGCCGTGACGCCCAGGCCCAGGGCCAGGTAGATGACTACGATGGAGAGTCCGTACAGGATGGCGTCGCTGATGGCTTTGCGGCGGTCTTTGTTGCGTTTGAGGAAGAAGCTCACCGTCATGGGAATGATGGGCCAGACGCAGGGGGTGAGCAGGGCCAGCAGGCCGCCTAAAAATCCGCTGAGCAGTAAAATCCACCAGGAGGTGTCGCTGTGGTGGGTGGTTTCGCCCAGGGCTTTCAGTTCGTTGATGACGGGTTTCCAGAGCGGGGTTTTGGTTGGATTGTAGTGTGCCTGGTTGGAGGGTATCCCGTTGCCGGAAACGGCTTCTCCGGCAACGGCCACCATGGGTGCGGCCACCATCGATGCAGCTTCTACGGGTACAGCTTCTACGGGTATTGCTTCGATGGTTGCAAGTTTACCGGCTCCGGCTTGTGATTTTTCTGGCTGTCCTCCGTTTGCTTGCGATGCGTTGGTGCTCTGTTTGCTGCCGGATACAGGGTTGGAGGCGGTTGCTGGTTTGCTGCCGGATGCTGGGTTGGAGGCGGTGAAGGTGAACGTTTCATTGGTGGGTGCCAGGCACTGGGTGTTGTCACAGGACATGAAACGGACGGAACCGGTAATCTTGAACCGGGCCGGGTCTGTAATGGTGACTTGTTGGGTGAATACGGCCTCGTTCGCGTACCAGCTCAACTCCATTTGGAAGGTTTTGTCGAAGGCTGTGGTCGGTTTGGTCTGGGTTTTAACGCCTCCGACCAAGGTGGCTCCTTCAACTTTTTCAAAGGTAAAGCTGGTGGAAACGGGGCCGCCTTCGGGCAGGTTCATGCCGTACAGGTGCCAGCCTGCATCGATGGTTGCTGTGAAGCGTAGTTCGGTGCTGCTGTTCGTGGCGTTGTGTTGGGTGAAGCTCCACTTGACCGGTTTCAGCAGTTGGGCGTTGACCAAGAGGGGCAAGCAAAGGGCAGCCAGCAACAGGGTTGTTTTTTGAACGAGTGCCGACTTGGTATGACTTGTTGTAGTTCCAGCGATTTCCACCATAGTTTTATTAGAAAATAATTTCTATTGGCAAATATCAGAAATAACCCGGAATTTTCCAAATATAGGGCAAAGCAGTTTTTCCTTAGTATTGCTCGTTGTCGTTGGGGAAGTCCTGGGCTTTCACGTCTTTGACGTAGTGGTCTACGGCGTCGATGATGGTTTCCTGCAGGTTGGCGTAACGGCGGAGGAAGCGGGGAGAGAAGGCTTGGGTGATGCCCAGCATGTCGTGCATGACCAGTACCTGGCCGTCCACTCCGTTGCCGGCGCCTATGCCGATGATGGGGATGCGGAGTTTGCCGGCTATTTTGCGGCCTACGCTGGCCGGAATCTTTTCCAACACGATGCCGAAGCATCCTGCTTGTTCCAGCAGGAGGGCATCTTCGTAGAGTTTTTTGGCTTCCGCTTCGTCTTTGGCGCGTACGGTGTAGGTGCCGTATTTGTTGATGGACTGGGGCATTAGGCCCAGGTGTCCCATGACGGGGATGCCGGCGTCGATGATCTTGCGGATGTCGCTGATGACTTCCTTGCCGCCTTCAATCTTCAGGGCATCGGCTCCGGTTTCCTTCATGATGCGGATGGCGGCATTGAGCGATTCGGTGGGGTTGCCGGAACAGGTACCGAAGGGCATGTCTATTACCACCAGGGCGCGAGTGACGGCTTTGGTGACCGAAACGCCGTGGTAGATCATCTGGTTCAGGGTGATGGGCAGGGTGGTGACGTTGCCGGCCATCACGTTGGAGGCGGAGTCACCCACCAGGATGATGTCCATGCCGGCTTGGTCGATGAGTTTGGCCATGGAGTAATCGTAGGCGGTGAGCATGGCTATTTTTTCACCGCGTTGTTTCATTTCAATGAGGCGGTGGGTGGTGACTTTCCGGTTGTCTTCCTGATGTACGGACATGGTGTTTGGTGTTGATTACAGGGGCAAAGGTATAACATTTACCAATGAGAGAATCGTCATGGGAACAAAAAATATGTATCTTTGCGAAAACCCCACATCGATGCCCGATTCCGATACGACTACATCGAAGTCTAAAACCTGGTTGGTTTACGGCTTGACGCTGGCTGCTTTTTTCGGAATTGGGGGTTGGTTGATCTTTTCCGGTCGACAAATGGAAAATCCTGTATTGGCAGGATCGACTGTTGTCGCAACCGAATCGGTTCCTTTCATCAGTACCTTGCAGAGCCATATCGCGCAGCCTACGGCGTTGTTGCTGTTGCAGTTGATTTCCATCTTGTTTGTCGCGCGTCTGTTCGGCTACCTGTTCAGCCGATTGAGGCAGCCCACGGTCATCGGTGAGATTTTGGCCGGTATTGTGCTGGGCCCTTCATTGCTGGGTCATTTCTTTCCTGAAATCTATCACGGTTTATTTCCTCCTGAGTCGCTCAACAATATTTATTACCTGAGTCAGATTGGTTTGGTGTTGTTCATGTTCGTGGTGGGCATGGAGCTGAATGTGAGCACGTTGAAGAATAGGATCAGCGAGTCGTTCGTAATCAGCCAGTGGGGCATCATGTTGTCGTTCATTTTCGGGATAACCCTGGCTTATTTTCTTTACAATTCCTTTGCGTTCAAGGAGACGCCGTTCTTGTCGTTTGCCTTGTTTATCGGTGTTTCCATGAGCATTACAGCCTTTCCTGTATTGGCCCGGATCATTCAGGAGAAAGACCTGACGCGGACGCATTTGGGTACGGTTGCCCTGGGCAGTGCGGCCATTGACGATGTGTCGGGCTGGTGTATCCTGGCCGTTGTCATTGCGGTGGCTAAGACGGGTTCACTGGGGGGAAGCCTGTTCACCTTGCTGGCCACCCTGTTGTACATGTTGTTCATGTTGTTTGTGGTCCGACCGTTTTTCAAGCGTTTGGGTGAGCATTACCAAACCACGGAGGTGGTGAACAAGAGCATGGTGGCTTTTGTGTTTTTGGTCTTGTTGCTGTCTGCCTTTGTCACCGAGTCGCTGGGCATCCATGCGCTGTTCGGGGCTTTTATGGCGGGCGTGGTCATGCCGCCGATGTCGAATTTCCGGCGCATCCTGGTGGATAAGGTGGAGGATGTGTCGGTCTCGTTGTTATTACCCCTGTTTTTTGTTTTTACCGGTCTTCGTACTGAAATTGGCTTGCTCAATTCGCCAAGTCTGTGGTTGACCTGTGGTTTGATTGTGCTGGTGGCCATTTCCGGTAAGTTCGGCGGGGCCACGCTGGCTGCCCGGTTTATGGGCGAGAACGTGCGTGACAGTTTGTCCATTGGGGTGTTGATGAATACCAGGGGCTTGGTGGAGTTGATCATTTTGAATATTGGGTATGAAATAGGTATTTTGCCGCCTACCTTGTTTGCCATGTTGGTCATCATGGCGTTGTTCACCACGTTCATGACGACGCCCACGCTTTCGTTGATTGAGCGTTTGATTCCGGTGCGGAACAAGAAGCGTGAGTTGTTGTCCAGGCAGCAGCAGGGTATTTTCAAAGCTTTGGTGGCTGTGGGTAATCCGGCCAATGGCAAGGTGTTGCTGAATGTGGCCAAGACGGTGCTGGATGGTTCGAAAAACTCATTGGCTGTGAATGTATTGCACGTGACGGAAGGTACTGATGTGAACCTGTTTTCGGGTGACCAATACATAGAGGACAGCTTCAAGGGTGTTCGTTTGGAAGCTGAATCATTGGGTATCCCCATTCAGACGGAATATAAGGTGACCGACAATGTGACTCAGGAAATTGTGTACACCACCAATGAGGATCAGTATGATTTCCTGTTGGTGGGTGGTGGTGTGATGACGGCTGCGCAGCAACGGCGTTCGCGGCGTTCGCTGCTGAGGCGTGTACCTATCATCCGTTTGATTTTCAGTAAGTTTGATCAGCAAAATGTGTTTTACCCCAGCAGTCTTATCAAGGACAAGACGCGGTATTTCATCGAGAACAGCCGTTGCAGCGTGGGGGTGTTTGTGAACCGGAATTTTGTGGCCATCAAGAAGACCTTGATTGTGCTAAAACGTGAGGAGGACATCTTTTTGCTGCGGTACGGCAGACGGTTGTTGCGTAATAACCCGGCCGTCATGTTGCGCATAAAGGATTTGGATGAAATGAGTGCCGAGGATACCTTGTTTACCAAGGGTATCATGAGTCTGATGAAGGAGTTTCCGAATCGGGTGCAGTGGTGCCGTTCTTCGCTGGACGACAAAGAATACATGCGGTCGTTCAGCTTTATGCTGGTGAGTTATGCTTCCTGGGATGAGATGGTGGAAGATGAGGGTATCAACCTGGATTTTATCCCTTCCACGCTTATCATCAACAAGAAAAGGAGCCGCTTCCACGATGTGGGAAAACTGGCTGGAAAGGATGAGTAGTTTTCTTTCTTTTTTTCCAAAAAATTTGCGACCTTTGCGACGTTTTTTTTTGGAACAAGCAAACATACATATTTACAAATGAAAGCAACAAAAAGTGCATTGCAGATAGCGCGTGCTGCCTATCAGCCTAAAATGCCTCTTTCCCTGCACGGTAACGTCAAGTTGGTGGAAGGGCAGAAGACACAATCGGTAGCTGATCAGGCTGAGATTGGACGGTTATTTCCCAATACCTATGGTTTACCCTTGGTGACTTTTGTACCGGGTGAGGTGCCTCAATCGAAGACTCCCGTCAACGTGGGTGTGATTCTTTCCGGTGGACAAGCTCCCGGTGGTCACAATGTGATTGCTGGTCTGTTTGATGGTATCAAGGCCATCAATCAGGATTCCAAGTTGTACGGCTTTATCCTGGGCCCCGGTGGTCTGGTAGACCACAACTACATGGAACTGACGGCCGACATCATTGACGAGTACCGCAATACCGGTGGTTTCGACATCATCGGTTCAGGCCGCACCAAACTGGAAGCCAAGGAACAGTTCGATAAGGGGTTGATTATTCTTAAAGCATTGGATATCAAAGCTTTGGTTATTATTGGCGGCGACGATTCCAACACCAACGCTTGTGTGTTGGCTGAATACTATGCCTCCATCAAAGCGGGTGTGCAGGTAATCGGTTGCCCGAAAACGATTGACGGTGACTTGAAAAACAGCATGATTGAAACGTCTTTCGGTTTTGACACCGCTTGCAAGGTGTATTCCGAGGTCATCGGCAACATCCAGCGTGACTGCAACTCGGCCCGTAAATACTGGCACTTCATCAAACTGATGGGTCGCTCGGCTTCCCACATCACCCTGGAGTGTGCCTTGCAGGTTCAACCGAACTATTGCATCGTTTCTGAAGAAATTGAAGCCAAAAACATGTCGCTTGATGATTTGGTGGCTGATATCGCCAAGGCGGTGGCTCAACGTGCCGAGCAGGGCAACAACTTCGGTACGGTATTGATTCCTGAGGGTGTGATCGAGTTTATCCCGGCCATGAAGAACCTCATTGCTGAATTGAACGACTTCCTGGCTTCGCACAAGGAAGAATTCGACTTGATCCGTCGTTCGGAACAGCGCAATTACATCATCAAGATGTTGAGTCCGGAAAATTCGGCCATTTATGCTTCGCTGCCTGAAACGGTGGCCCGTCAGCTGACACTCGACCGTGACCCGCACGGCAATGTGCAGGTTTCGCTCATAGAAACGGAAAAATTGCTGGCTGAAATGGTGGCTGTCAAATTGGTTGAGTGGAAGAAGGAGGGTAAGTTCGTAGGTACATTTGCTTCGCAAACGCATTTCTTCGGTTATGAAGGTCGTTGCGCCGCTCCCTCGAATTACGATGCGGACTACTGCTACTCGCTGGGTTACACGGCTTCCTGCCTGATTGGTGCCGGCAGGACCGGTTACATGTCGTCGGTGCGCAATACCACGGCTCCTGCTGCTGAATGGATTGCGGGTGGTGTGCCCATCACCATGATGATGAACATGGAAAAACGCCATGGTGAAATGAAGCCGGTGATTCAAAAGGCGTTGGTCGATCTGGAAGGTGCTCCGTTCAAGATGTTTGAATCCAAGCGCGCAGCCTGGGCCATCCACACCAGCTATGTTTATCCCGGCCCCATCCAGTACTTCGGCCCGACTGAAGTCTGCGACCAACCAACCAAAACGTTGCTCTTGGAACAAGGCAAGTAAGCACTGTAACAGGGCACTATACCGCCCTGTCTGAACAATTCCAAGGGGGGAAATAAACAAGTAAACACTTGTTTATTTCCCCCCTTTTTTTCTCACCACCATACAGGTAGGTCTCACTACCGCTAGCCCAATGAGCGTTGTAGTGGAGCCGGCAGGGTAGTCTGTTCCAGCTCCTTTGGAGGGAGGCGTAAAGAAAATTAGCCGTATGGAGGCGTTTAAAAATTTCATCTTCCGAGGAAGGAACGACAGTGACTGACGCTTTGAAATTTTAGCCGGAATGGCTAATTTTTAGCTGAGCGAACAGGAGCTGGAACAGACTACCCTGCCGGCGGAACGGAAACAGGATGATGTTCCGGAAAAGCCGAAGGTGGAACGGAAACAGGATGATGTTCCGGAAAAGCCGAAGGCGGAACAGAAACAGGATGATGTTCCAGTTGAGCCGAAGGCGGAACAGAAACAGGATTACAGGGCAAACCTACAAGCACACCAATTGTTGCGGGACCTGCTGTCAACATACCGCAGCCCCAGACGTTCGGCCTTGGCACGGATAACAGCCAAATCTTCCGTGTAGAAGCCACTCATGAACAACGAGCTACCGGCAAGCATAACACCCACATAAGCATCCATGTCACTGAGCAAGATGTTGCGGTTGATGTTGGCGAAAACCAGGTCGAAAGTACCCTTGCCAGAAAGCGTGGAAGCATCACCCACGAGAATCTCGATACCGGGCGTCCCGTTCAACCGGATGTTCTCCAGCGCATTTTCACAGGCCCATTCGTCAATATCGATGCCAAGCAGAGGACCTGCACCCTTCATGGACGCCAGGATGGCCAGCACAGCGGTGCCACACCCCATATCCAGGAACGATTTACCCTTGACGTCAAGCTCCAACAAAAATTCCAACATCAGGCTGGTGGTTTCGTGGTGCCCCGTGCCGAAAGCCATCTTCGGATCAATCACGATGTCCCAGGTGGCCTTGGGGTAATCGGTGTGGAAAGAGCTGTGGATGACACAGTCGGTGCCAATCACGATGGGTTGGAAATAATTCTTTTCCCATTCGTGGTTCCAGTCCTGACCCGGAATCAATTCCCACGAGTAGGAGATGGCAGAACCATATAGGGTTTCGGGAATGAATTCCCTGAGGTAGTCTTCGTTGAACAGTTTGGCAGGTATGAAAGCAGTCATGCCTTGCAGGGTTTCGCTGAAGCTTTCGTAACCCGATTCGGCCAGTATGGAAGCCAATACGTCGCTGACGGTGGAGTTGGTAGGAGTAAGGGTAAAAGTGGCAGCAATATAGTCCATGTGAGGGGTAATGTTAAATAAATGCAATCTCAGTAAACAAAATGCCAAAAAATGTATCTTTGTAACAAAGGGTATTGCACAAAGGTATGATTTTTAATCAACACCGTTATGAAAACAACATGGATCGTTTCACTTGTAGCTGCCGGATGCATGGTTTTTCCGGCCATGGCATCTTCTTTTTACGAGGATGATATTTACTTTGATCCCAGCAAGGAAGTAAAAATTCCTGAGACTCCCAAGAATGCTTACAAAAATATTGAAAAGGCCAAGTCGGCCACCACTAAGGTACGCATCAATGATATGACGGGATCGGTCAGGGCGTACACCATCCGCGATGTGGATGAGTACAACAGGCGAGTGGAAGTCGAACAGAAAGATATGTTGTCTGAACTTTCTCAGGATACCCTCCAGGAGCAACTGGATTATGAGTACTCGGAACGTATACGCCGTTTCCATAATCCGAATTTCACTACCTACATTACGGATGGGGAATTGTTGGACATCTATCTGCAAGATGGAGTGGATGTCACAATCAACTACGTTGACGGTAACAGTTGGATGAGTCCCTATTATTATGACTATTACTGGAGAGATCCTTACTGGTACAGAGGCTATTATGGCTACAATAGGTTTTATGATCCTTGGTACTACGATCGATATTTCTATGGGTACTACGATCCTTTTTACCCCTATTCTTACGGCTGGAATTATGGTTATGGATATTACGGTGGTTATTATAACTATTATAGTTACTGGGATCCTTGGTATTACGGCGGAGGCACCTATTACTCATATGGTTGGATAGATGGAGGTAATTATAGTTACAGCTCTCTGACCAGGAAACAACGCGATTTTCTGTATGGTGATGTGAGAGAGACAACTCCTCGTCCCGATGGTACAACCGCAACACGGACTCCAAGACCATCTTCCGGTGGAAGTGGTGCAGCTTCGCGTACAAACGTAGATCCATTCAATACGGGTGGTTCGGTAAGAGGTGGTTCTATGAGGAACTATGGTTCAGGAACAGTGGTTCCGGGTTCGGTACGCACAGCGAATTCATCGTCCGGTACTTCCAAACCGAATGCTGCACAGACGACTACTGTCAGAAGTACAACGCGTTCCGGTGGAACGCAGACTGTGTCTGACAGAGGCGTAACGCGTACTCCTACGGGTACTTCGGTGTCAACCGGTGTTACACGATCTGTGACACCGTCCGTAACGCGCAGTGGCTCCGGAAGTGTTTCTGTCAGAACAGGTTCGAGCAGTGTTTTCGTATCCTCTTCGAGTTCGGACCGTACAGCTGTACGTTCGACTACACCCACCACAACGCGAACCGCAACTTCGTCATCCAGTGGAACACGTTCGAGTGTTTCTTCCTCTTCCTCTTCTTCCTCTTCCTCTCAGCCGTCTTACAGCGTTCCGAGTATGTCATCTTCTTCCTCTTCCTCTTCCTCTTCATCTTCATCTTCGTCCTCGTCGAGCAGCAGCTCTTCAAGAAGCGGTTCGGACAATTCCGGCGGTGGTCGTAGATGATATCAACTCATGAATGTATGAACACTATGAAACGTTTTTTCATAACAGCAGTCTTGTCGGGTTTGGGTCTGATGACCTTTGCTCAGGGGGAGTACGATGTATTCAGGTATTCTCAAAGTGAATTGTTGGGAACATCAAGGTATATGTCCATGGCCGGTGCGTTCGGAGCTTTGGGTGGTGATATGAGCGCTGTATCGCAGAATCCTGGAGGGATTGGTGTTTACCGTAGTTCTGAATTATCATTTACACCAGTATTGTCATATACCACGGTTTCTTCCGATTTTAATTCGATAGGCCGGAAAGAGAACAAAATGGTACCGGGTATTAACAGCATTGGTTACATTGGTTCTTATCGTCCTTCTGGTTCAGATAACATCAACAACATCAATTTTGGTCTTTCCTATACCCGGACCAAGGATTTTGGAAAGAATACGCTTTTTTCAGGTGAGGATAGGTCATATTCCTTACTTGACAAGGTTTGTACGGATTTTAAAGGCACAATACCATCTATGTTATTCGATTTGGGCAAGTTGGCTTATGATTCTTATCTGACCAATTACAACAGTGGCTCCTATACCAATATGTTGGCTGAAAATGAATTAGTTGACAATACATTCTTTATGAATGAGTCCGGGTATTCCGGTGTGATTGACTTTTCACTGGGTGCCAACTGGGGCCACTTCATGTACATGGGTGTGGGTGTTGGCCTGAGTGTGTTGGATTACAGCATGATGTCTTCCTACAAGGAAGTTTCTCAAGGTACGACTGAAGTGCTTGGGTTTGAATATGAGTTGCGCAATGCCCTCAATACGACGGGTGCCGGTGTTAATTTCAAAATAGGAGCCATTTTAAGACCTTTCACGTTCCTGCGCTTCGGATTTGCCCTTCATTCGCCCACGTACTATGCGTTGACCGATGCGTTCGGGGCGAGCATGTATTCTGATATTTTGCCTGGTGGCACGAGTGGGACAATTGAGGAGGGTACGATGGATTATGGGATTCAAACACCGGGTAAAATCATGTACAGTGCGGCCTATTTGTTCGGGCAAAAGGCTATGATCAGTTTTGACTGCGACGTGGTGGATTACCGCGATATGGAAGCAAAAACTGAAAGTGGAATGCCCAATGAGAAAACAAACCCTGCGATTGATGATCATTTCACGACAGCCTACAACATAAGGATAGGCGGTGAATACCGTTTTGGAGACAGCTTCAGTGTGCGTGCGGGTTTTGCCGGCTACGATAAGGCTTATTTGGACAACATGAGTCCCGAAATGAACATCAGAACGGTAGGGACAACGCCTAATTATGCATTTGACAAGGCTACTACCTATATTACAGGCGGTTTTGGATATCGTTCCGGCGCGTTTACGCTGGATGCTGCGGTTACTGACCGTATGACGGGTGAATCGTTCTTTCCGTTTTTTGACAGCAGTCCTGCTGTTGCTGGTGTGAACAAATACGCCGATGTGGAACTGAATAAGTTGAGCCTGGCTGTGACTTTCGGTATGCGGTTTTAATCAATGGGTATCTGTCAACGTTGACAGGTATTCTTCCAACGCTTTCATCTCATCACGATACTGGGCGGCTTGATTGAATTCAAGCCGCCTTGCTGCTTCATACATGGACTTGCGGGCTTTGTCGATGGCCTTCTTCAGTTGGGGAGCTGTCATGTGTGCCAGTACCGGATCGGCCACCAGGCTGACGGAGGTGGGTTCCACATAGGATTGAGGCTCGGTTTGCTTCACATAGGCACCTAAGGCGGAGGAACGTTCCTTGATGATGGCCGTGGGGGTGATGCCGTGAGCTTCGTTGTAGGCCTGTTGCTTGGCGCGGCGGCGTAGGGTTTCGTCTATGGTTTGTTTCATGCTGCCGGTCATTTTGTCGGCGTACATGATGACCTTGCCGTTCAGGTTGCGGGCGGCACGGCCGGCAGTCTGGGTGAGCGAGCGGTGGTTGCGCAGGAAACCTTCTTTGTCGGCATCCAGGATGGCTACCAGGGAGACTTCGGGCAGGTCGAGGCCTTCGCGCAGCAGGTTGACGCCCACCAATACGTCGTACAGGCCGTTGCGCAGGTCGTCCATGATGCGTACGCGTTCCAGGGTGTCTACGTCGGAGTGGATGTAGGTGCAACGGATGCCCATTTTTTCGAAATAGGCCGTGAGTTCTTCGGCCATGCGCTTGGTCAGGGTGGTGACCAGGATGCGTTCGTTGCGTTTGGAGCGTACGCGGATTTCTTCCATCAGGTCGTCCACCTGGTGTTTGCTGGGGCGTACTTCGATTTCGGGGTCGAGCAGACCGGTGGGACGGATGACTTGTTCCACGATGATGCCTTCGGTTTTTTCCAGTTCGTAGTCGCCCGGTGTGGCGCTGACGTAGACCACTTGCTTGCGGACGCGTTCGAATTCATCGAAGTCGAGGGGGCGGTTGTCAATGGCTGCGGGTAGGCGGAATCCGTATTCCACCAGGTTTTGCTTTCTGGCACGGTCGCCTCCCCACATGGCTCTGACCTGGGGTAAGGTGACGTGGCTTTCGTCGATGATGAGCAGGAAGTTGTCCGGGAAAAAGTCGAGCAGGCAGAAGGGGCGTTCACCGGGTAAACGGCCGTCGAAGTAACGGGAGTAATTTTCAATGCCGGAACAGTGTCCCAGTTCGCGGATCATTTCAATGTCGTAGGAGACGCGTTCCTGCAAGCGGTTGGCTTCGTAGGTTTTGCCTATGGAGTTGAAGAAGGCGACTTGCTTTTCCAGGTCTTCCAGGATTTGTTCGATGGCTGTGTTGATGCGTTCTTTGCTGGTCACAAAGAGGTTGGCCGGGTAGATGCGGTATTCCTGCAGGGTTTCAACGGTATGTCCGCTCACCGGGTCTCTGGCTTCAATGCTGTCAATTTCGTTGCCCCAGAAGGTGACCCTCAGCACGTGGTCGGCGTAGGCCAGGTAGATGTCCACCGTGTCGCCCTTTACCCGGAATTCCCCGTGCTTCATGTCAATGTCGTTCCGGGAATAGAGGCTGTCTACGAGTTTGCGGAGGAAAACGTTCCGGTCAATTTTCATGCCGGTCTGGATCTCTATCACCGTTTTGTTGAAGTCCTCGGGGTTGCCGATGCCGTAAATGCAGGAGACCGATGAGACCACGATGACGTCGTTGCGGCCGGATAGCAGGGCTGAGGTGGCTGCCAGACGCAGTTTTTCGATTTCGTCGTTGATGGATAGGTCTTTTTCGATGTAGGTATCGGTAGTGGGTAGATATGCCTCGGGTTGGTAGTAGTCGTAGTAGGAGACGTAGTATTCCACCGCGTTGTTGGGAAAGAAACTCTTGAATTCGCTGTACAGTTGGGCGGCCAGTGTCTTGTTGTGGCTCAGGACGAGGGTGGGACGCTGGATTTCCTGAATCACGTTGGCTATGGTAAAGGTTTTTCCGGAACCGGTAACGCCCAACAGGGTTTGAAAGGGAGTTCCTGCCTGGATGCCTTCCACCAGTTGTTGAATGGCTTCGGGCTGATCACCCGTGGGTTTGAAGGGAGAGGTGAGTTGAAACATAAGCAAATTTACAACTTTTGGACGTGTTTAATTGCGAATTATTCGTTTTCTTTGTGTCACTGTAACAAAATTCTCTATGATTTGGAATGAAAGCAATGAATGCATGGGGCGCGAAGAAATGCGCGAACTGCAGAGCCGTCGGTTGAGAGAGACCGTGGAACGGGTGTATCACAATTCGACGTTTTATCGGACAAAAATGCAGGAACTGGGCATAACCCCCATGGACATCGAAACCGTTGACGATCTGGTGAAACTGCCATTTACTGTAAAGACCGACTTGAGGGATAATTACCCGTTTGGGTTGTTTTCGGCTCCCATGTCGGAAATTGTCCGTCTGCACGCTTCATCGGGTACAACGGGAAAGTCCATCGTGGCCGGTTATACCCGAAAGGATTTGAATACCTGGGCTGAAGTCATGGCCAGGACGTTTGCAGCCGGTGGTGTTACACGCAACGATATTTTCCAGATTGCGTATGGTTACGGCTTGTTTACCGGTGGTTTGGGTGCGCATTATGGTGCCGAACTGCTGGGTGCTTCCGTCATTCCCATTTCTGCCGGCAATACCGAAAAGCAGATTCAACTCATGACTGATTTTGGTTCTACGGTATTGTGTTGTACGCCTTCGTATGCCTTGTACCTGGCTGAGGCCGTCAAGGAAATGGGCGCTCAGGATAAGCTGAAACTGAAATGCGGCTTTTTCGGTGCAGAACCGTGGACGGAGGAAATGCGCCGCGAGATTGAAGATAAGTTGCAACTCAAGGCCTATGATATTTTTGGTTTGACCGAGGTGATTGGTCCGGGTGTGGCGTATGATTGTTTTGAACAACACGGCATGCACGTAAATGAAGATCATTTCCTGCCGGAAATTGTTGATCCCGTTACCTTGAAACCGGTTGAGCCGGGTCAGGTGGGTGAATTGGTGTTTACCACCATCACGAAGGAGGGAATGCCGGTACTCCGGTATCGCACCAAGGATTTGACGAGCCTGATGTATGAGGAGTGCCCCTGCGGCCGCAAATCGGTGCGTATGAACAAAATCATGGGCAGAAGCGACGATATGTTGATCATCCGTGGGGTGAATGTATTTCCTTCACAAATCGAGAGTGTCTTGTTGGAATTCGGCGAAACGGCTCCGCATTACCATTTGTACGTGGACAGGGAAAACAATACCGATACGTTTGATGTTCATGTGGAAGTTCGGCCTGAGAATTTCACCGATGACATGACGTCCATGTTGAACCTGAGTAAACGCATTGAAGCCCGTATCAACAGTGTGGTGGGTATCCATGCTCATGTGAAATTGGTTGAACCACGTTCCATTGAACGTTCTATAGGTAAGGCCAAACGTGTAACCGACAGACGTAAACTTTATTAAATATAGAAATATGATAATCAAGCAATTGTCTATATTTTTGGAAAACAGGACGGGCAGTTTGACCGGTGTGACCCAATTGTTGGGTGAGGCAGGTATCAACTTGTCTGCGTTCAGTTTGGCCGATTCGTCCGATTTCGGCATCTTACGGGTGATTCTTTCCGATCCGGAGGCTGCCCGTACGTTGTTGGTAAAAAACGGGTACACCGTTAACCTGAACGATGTGGTGTGCCTGTTTGTTCCCAATACACCGGGTACCTTGTCGAAGGCCTTGGTGCTGTTGGCTGAAAATGGCGTTTCCATCGATTACATGTATGCGTTTGCCATGAAGGATGATATGGCAAGGGTGGTCATCAAGCCGTCAAATAGTGAACGTTGTATTGAGGTATTGCAGCGTTCTAACCTGCAATTGGCCAACGCCAATGACATGTACGACTTTTAGTATTGTTGCCGGCCAAATTTAAGTCATTTGCTTGCAGGAGTGGCTTTTTCCGTTAAAAATGCTTGTTTCTTTTCGCTGTTTGGAAGGGAAATACTACCTTTGTGCGTCGTTTTGGGGTATTCCATGTTCATTATTCTCAACGAATGAAGTTTCACCGCTTGCTTTATGCCGTTTTGCTGGGTGCCGTGCTGGTGTCTTGCTCCGATTATCAGAAATTGCTGAAAAGCACGGACTTCGAAGAAAAGTGGGTCAAGGCCAATGAGTTTTACGAGAAGGGTCAGTATGCCCGGGTAATTGAATTACTGGAAGAGCTTCAGGCTGTCCATAAGGGCACGGAACGTTCGGAACGTACGTTGTTCTTGTTGGCGGATGCCTACTTGAACATCAAGGATTATTATTCGGCTCAAAATTATTTCGACGCGTATTATCGAACATTTCCCAAAGGATTGTATGCGGAAGAAGCACGTTTCTTATGTGGCAAGGCCGCATACCTGAATTCTCCCGATGCCAGATTGACTCAGGATGAAACGTACAATGCCATCAGGATACTGACGGTGTTTTTGGATTATTTCCCCGAAAGTAAACGGGTGGATGAGGTCAACAAGATGTTGGAAGAATTGACCGATAAGTTGGTATACAAGCAGCTGTTAAACAGTCGGTTGTATTTTGATTTAGGCAACTATATGGGAGATAATAATTATCAATCGTGTATTGTCACTGCCAGCAATGCGTTGTTGGATTATCCTGTTTCCAAGTACAGGGAAGAGTTGGCTTTTTTGATATTGAAGTCAAGGTATGTGTTGGCTACCCAGAGTGTGCCGGCTTTATTGATGGATCGTTACCGCGCTGCCGTTGACGAATATTACAGTTTCATCAATGAGTTTCCGGATAGCAAGTTCAAGAAAGAAGCCGACAACATGTTGAAAGAATCGAGAAAAATAATTAAAGAATAAAACAATGGATTACAAGAAATCGTCTATTCCCAACACCACGGTTACACGTGATATGAATGTGCTGACGGAGGATACGGGCAATGTGTATGAAACCGTCAAGATCATTGCCAAGCGTTCCAACCAGATTGCTGTGGAAATGAAGTCTGAACTGGACAAAAAACTGCAGGAATTTGCTTCGTACACCGATAACCTGGAAGAAGTGTTCGAGAACCGCGAACAGATTGAGATTTCCCGTTATTATGAAAAGTTGCCTAAGCCAACGTTGGTTGCTACGCAGGAATTCATTGAAGGAAAGGTGTACCACAAAAACCCGGCTCGCGAAAAGAAGTAATTAGGTAGGGTATGATTCAGCGTATTCAAAGCCTTTATTTGCTGCTTGTATCCGGATTGATGACAGCGTTGGCTGTTGTTCCTGTCGGTGTGTTGACGGGTGATGACATTCGGGTTGAGGTAGGTGCCTTTGGTTATACTGTGTTGCAGGGTTCCTTTCAATCTTCGTTTCCGTTCTGGGTGATGGGTGTCTTGGCTGCATTATCGGCTTTTGTGGCGTTTATAACCATCTTTTTATTCAAGAAGCGTTCGCTTCAAGCATCGTTGTGCACGTTCAACGGTGTGCTGATGGTGTTGTTTGCCATGAGTTATGTTTTGTTTTATCTGGTTGGCCTGAAAGGGGTTGATCTCGATTTATCCTTGCCTGTTTCGGTAGCCTTTCCTGTTGTTGCCCTGGTTTTCAATGTCATGGCTACCAAGGCCATCACCAAAGATATTGAACTGTTGTCTTCCCTGAACCGTCTTCGTTAGCGGTTCATCTCCCAAACTGAGCACCGCTCGTTCCAGCTGATTATTTCAGGGAATGAGCGGTTTTTTTATGTTTTTCCGAAAGGAATTGACAACTTTGGATACTAATGTAGGTGTAATGCAATTGCAAAGCCAATGAATACGATTGAACTGGAATTTACTCAACTGGTCAGGGACTTCAAAAAAACGATCTATTCGGTCTGTTACTTCTTTTCTAATGATCCTTCCGAGGTGGATGATTTGTTTCAGGAGGTACTGATCAATTTATGGAAAGGCTACCCTGAATTCCGTGGAGACAGTAGTGTAAAAACCTGGTTATGGCGCGTCAGCCTGAATACCTGTTGCAACGTTGATCGTGGAAGAAAGCGTAGTGTACAGACCATTCCTCTCACCATCGACAAAGACATCTTCAATGTTACCGATGAAGGTGGCAGAAACATTCGGTTGTTGTATGACAGAATCAATCGGTTGGAACTATTTGACCGTGCCATCATTCTGCTTTGGCTGGAAAGCATGTCGTATGATGAAATTGCACAGATTGTGGGTATCACTCCGGCTGCTGTCACAAGCAGATTGTTCCGAATCAAGGAACAACTTAAATCAATGTCGAACAAATAAACGTGGTAGATTATGAAACATACTGACGATTTTTCCAATCTGGAAGAACTAAGGAATGAGTATAAGGTGTTTGGGGAAGAGCTTGACAATCAGTACATTATTAATGATGAACTGATGGGAGCGGCCATGAAAAGGAAATTGAATCAACTTTTCATGAAAAATAGGGTTGGTTTACTGGTGTCTCTTGTTCTGCTTTTGATCGCCATTCCGTATGTGCTGATGATTGATGGCCTGCCCAAACTTCCAATGGTTCTGTTCATTGCCTGCAATTTCCTGCTGTTGGTACTGGGATTTTTCTCGATGAGAAGTCTTGGGGGCAGTAAACTGTACGGGCTGGACATGACAGCCATGTTGAAGAAGACCCAACGGTACAAAAAGTATCTGGTGGTTCAGGCAATCGTTTTAATCCTTCTGATTACTGCCTTAGGTGCCTATTTACTCTTGACCTCTTTCGATTCTTTATGGGGAGCAATCATGTTGATTTGTCCGATTTCCGTCTATGCTATCTATGCTATCATCAAGAGTCAAAGACGTTATATCAGGAGTGAGCTTGACCCGGTCATAAAGAAACGGGTTCCAGTTGAAGCCGTTTCGGACAGGGTTGTTTTCGCGTATGGTCGCAGACGCCGCATTGCCCTGTATTTGATTGGTTTTCTGATGTTGGCCCTTGCTGTTTCCTCTTTTATTGTAGGGAAGAATTTTTCCCCAATCATGTGTGGACTTGTTGTTGTCTCGCTGCTTCTGCTTGTTGACGCAACGGCCGGTCTGTTGTACAGCAAAGGAATTTTTCCTGTCAAGTTGTGGCGTGTTCTGATTATGGCTCTTTTTGCCGCCAGTCTGGCATGTATCGGATACGCTGTTATAGTAAAATCAATGGAAACAACAGTAATTTTGCTGGTTTATCTGGTCCTTTTCGTACCGTGGTACTACCGCCTGAAACCCTAATCAGGAGGTTTCACTACCCTGCCGGCGGAACGGAAACAGGAAAATGGGTAGTTATTTAATAGAGGCTTGGTTGTAATTCAAACGGAATCCGTTTATGGTGGCTAGGAAGCTGTATCCGGATTGGTTTCCATTGCTTGAGTTTACCACTTTCCCTGCCAGGATATCCTTGCTGAGCCCCAGAATATCGGCCACCCGTTGAGGCGTTTCAACAGCCTTGTCTTGTACGTGACCCGGGAAAAGATACTGAATCTTGTTTGTTGACATGAAGCTTTTTGCCTTCTCGCAGCTGGTTATGAGTGTGGAGAGCGTTCCTGATAACAGCAGGTTTCCGGAACCGAACGAATCGCCGCTGAAACCGTATCCGGCTTTCTTGTCGAAGAAGGTGAGGGAACCCGGTGTGTGACCCGGTGTGAAAATGACTTCAATTTTCCGTCCTCCCAGGTCGATGATTTCACCGTCTTTCAGGTACTTGAACGTCCCTTTGTAGCTGGCCAACGTTTGACGTGCACGGATGGAGTCACCGGAGCCGATATAGAGTTCGGGGAAATAATTGATGGCAGAACCGGTATGGTCGCCATGGACATGAGTGGCAACCAACATGACGGGCTTATTGGTCAGCTTGGCGACAATCTTGTCCAGGTCTTTGATGCGTGTTCCAGCATCAATCAAGACAGCCTTGTCGTTCCCTTCAACCAAGTAGATGCTTTCGTTTTAGCACAGATTTCCGTAGCCCAACCAGGTGTGTGCGTCGATTTGTTTGAATTCGACGTCTTCGTTTTTAAAACAAACCTCTTTGTTGAATACATCTTGGGCAGAAACAGCGTTGATTCCTGAAAACACAGAAAGCAGCAAGAGAATTACACTTTTTTTCATACTATATTTATTTTTTCATCTAAGGATGTATGTAACGCCGCATGCCCAAAATATACCAAGCTTGGATGCTTATACAAGCATGCTCGTTTCATGGTGTTTGTGTTTGGTTCATCGAATTCTGAATAGGACGTAGGCGTTCAGCGTGATGAGTTGAAGGTTGGAGGTGTTGAAGTCGTCACCAACGGCATCGGAGAACACGTTGGATACATAATAGGTGTAGCGGCCGTCAAGTCCGATTACCAGGCGTTTCAGATGGACCTCTGCTCCGGCACCACCGCCTATTCCGTATTGAAAGGGGTTTTCCATCGCTTTTCCGTGTTGGATGAGGGGAGTCGTACCTGCTACGGTTTGCTCGCTTTCGCTGAGTAGGTAGTTGAAGCGTGCACCTGCGTTCAGAAAGGCTCTGAAGGTTTTGTTGCCTGTGTAGGCATGTAACATGAATGGCACGTCAATCAGGTTGAGGGTGCGCTGGTAGCTGAAGTTCTGACCGAATCCTTGTTCGTCTTCTTGCCAGCCTGATTGTACCAGGTTCAGTTCTGTTTGCAGTCCGAAATGGTTCTCGCTGATGTAGCGTACGGTCAGTCCACCCACGTTTCCGAACGAGAATAGTTTGTCAACCAGTTTGGGAACGAGTGTGACAGAAGAAAGGGAGGCTCCTGCATTTGGCCCTATATACCATTCGTTCAGGGTATTGTATTGAGCATAAGAGGTAAATGCCGGTAGGCATAGGAGGGTGAGCAGGGCTTTCTTCAGGCAAGAGTGGGCAAGGGGCATGTTATCGGATTTGTTTGATATCGAGTTGATTGTCTTTTGTGTAATGAATCAGGTAGAACAGCTGGTTGTAGGAGCCACTGCCCGATGATAGGGGTTGGAATTGAAACGCTTGTTGAAGGGAATTGGGTCTGGTCGTGACGGTTTGTCCTTTGCGTACATTGACCATGCGGGGAATGAAATAGGTTGCGATGTCGTAACCCATAATGCCGTATTTGGGGTACGTATTCAGCAGGCTTTTTCCGAAGGTGGCGTTGAATGTCAACTGAAAGTGGGCTACGGTTTCATCCTGAAAGTTGGCAAAGAAACTGGAATAGATATGTGTGTTGAGGGTGTGGAACAATTGGATGGTGCGTTTGTTCATGGCTTGCCAGTCGGGATAGCCCAACAGGGTGATGTTTTTCTCCGGTTTCAGGGCTGAAGCGGCAGCCAGGGTGGTGACAAAGCGGGTGGCGTCGTTTTGGTTCATCGGATAGGGAACAATCACGGTTTCATGTATGTTTGACAGGCTGTTGACCAGGGTATCCAGGGTTTCATCGGGATATACTTCGCGGTACTTGGTTCCGGTTTTGGCAAACTGTGCCTTCAGCGCTTCGGTGAGCGATTCGCTTTTTGAGGAAACGGCGTTTGAACGGTCTTTTAGCAATATGTAATCTACACCCGCAAATCGAATGGAGAGGTAGGAAGCCAATCGGCCCAGCATATACTCCTGGTTGGTAAGGGGTTGATACAGGTAGCTGTTGGTGGCCATTTCCGGTATGCGGGAACTGAACGGGAGAATGGTGGTCTTTTTGTTGGTGGCCGCCCATTTTGACAAGACCGCTATTTGGGCAGCATTGATTCCTCCCAGGCAGTAATCGGTTTGGTCCAGCTCTCCGTTTTTGATGCATCGTTCAATGCCGGCAGCATCGGTGCCAACGTCCAGTGTTTGTACCTCGAACGAATAGCCCAGGGCTTTCAGGGTATCTATACCCAGTAAAAAGCCTTCGTAAAATTCGAGGTACCGTTCGTTGACGGCTGACGTTTCGGTTGGATTGAAGGGGAGAAGCAGGCTGAAACGGGGCAGCTTTTCCGGTTTGTTTTCCGGTTTGTTTTCCACAACTTCGGTTTCCTTTTTTGATGCGATGGGAATCAGCAATTGTTGTCCGGCTTTCAATCCATCCTTCAAGCTTGGATTGGCTTCAATGAGTGCTTCCTGGGTGACTTCGAACCGACGGCTCAGGGAAAAGAGGGTTTCGCTTTTCTTCACTTCATACCGGTAATAATCGCGTTCAAGCAGTCGTACCACAGGCAGGTCTTCAACCTGGGCTGTTCCCTGGGCTGTTCCCTGGGTTGTTGCGACCAGGGTGAACAGCCAAGCGATAAGAAAGGATACCATGCGTCTTGTTGCGGTCAATTCCATGATTTGAACGGTATTGGGTTAACAAATGTACGTGATTTTTCAGGAAGAAACCGTATCTTTGAGGGGATTTTTGCATAGACGGAATGCGGATGAGACGTTTCATTGGAGTGCTTTTCATACTTGTGCTGTTGGCCGTGTCTGCTCGTGGTCAGTTTTCGGCTTCCGGTGGAGCGGGGAACGCCCCGTTTGTTGTTTCATCTGTTCAGGGTACAGGCCTTGAACAGATAGTTGTATTTAGGAATGCGGTTCAGGCCACCCTGTCGTTTGCTGCGGCCGATCCGTCCGATTGGACCTGGTATCGTTACACCAATGATCCGAACGCAGCGGTGACGGTCAATCCGGCTGATGTGGAGGTGACGGCTTCATACACCAGGGTGAAGAACTTGCAGCTGGATGCGGGTTATTATGTCAAATCATCGACTGATGAGCTGCGTTTTGTGTATGTGGTTACCTGGAAACCGTTGGATTACTTGTCGATTGAAGCGGTAGATGAAGGGGATGCCTGCAGTGAGTTGGTGCTACATGCCACTGCTACCGTCGAAGCGATGACGTATTATACCTCAGCGGGATTGAGGCGGACCTTGGACCGGGTGCATACCGTGTCCTGGACCAGTCAGGAATGGAGCGAATCGTCAAAAGCCTATGTTGCTGTTCCTAAAAGTGTGCCATTTACCCGGCTGGATGTGAATTGGACCATTCCGACTCCTCTATCCAATACGACCGTGCAAGTGGCCGGTGATGCCATGAACCGCTGGTTTGACGCAGCCGATTCCGTTTCCATGGCGTATACGGCAAAAGCGGTGGAAACGAATGCCAAAGCAACGGTGGTACTGCGTCAACATGCCAATGAGTCGGGTGCATCCACGGGTGAATTGTCCGGTTCGGCTCCCATGACAGTTACCTTCAACAGTTACCCCAGCGAGGCAGTCAACCTGGTGGAATGGAAGGTCTTCAAACCTGGTAATACGGGCGTGGGTGCCTTTTATACCGGCAACGAATTGGAGTACACGTTCAAAGAAAGTGGACAATACAACGTGAAGGTGTATGTGAGCAATGTCTATTGCAAGGATTCCGCCTCTTTTACCGTTCAGGTATTTGAGTCGATGCTGGATTGTCCGAATTTTTTTACACCGCGTTCATCTCCGGGTGAAAACGACGAGTTCAGGGTGGTGTACAAGTCAATCCTTTCGTTTAAAGGGGTTATTGTGGACCGCTGGGGTGCTGTCATGTTTGAATGGACCGATCCGTCGAAGGGTTGGGATGGCACGCATGGAGGAAGGGCTGTCAGTCCGGGTGTGTATTTTTACAACATAGAGGCTAAAGGGTCTGATGGAGTAACGTATCACAAAAAGGGTGATATCAATTTGTTGGAATAAGTTATGGAAAAGAAATATGTAGCTGTAGTAGTTGCTTTATTGGTGCTGGGGGAACCCCTGGTGTTCAATGCGGCCGCTATCTGGCCGTTTACCAAGCGTGAAAAGAAAACAGTGCTTTCGGAAACGGTTCCCGAGGAATCAAGGGAGAAGGAACCGGTGGTCCACCAGACTACGGTGGTGTTGGAATCGGGTACAGAATCGCCCGATTTGCCGGATGAGGTGGTGTTTTGCGGGAAAAAGATTGACCTGAGGCGTTACGATATGCGCGAACGCTTCGATCGTGAACTGATGAGCATGATGTACATGCATTCGTCCACCTTGTTGCTCATCAAACGCGCCAACCGTTATTTTCCTATTATTGAGCCTATTTTGAAGAAAAATGGGGTGCCCGACGATATGAAGTACCTGGCGTGCATCGAAAGCCATTTGGACGCCAAGGCCACGTCTTCGGCCGGTGCGGTGGGTATGTGGCAGTTTATTCAGGATACGGGTCGTCAGTACGGCTTGCAGATAGACGGCGATGTGGATGAGCGCTACAACGTGGAAAAGGCTACGGAAGCAGCCTGCAAATACCTCAATTACGCTTATTCGTTGTACGGGGATTGGGCTACCGCAGCGGCTTCCTACAATACCGGCTATGCCAGAGTGACCAAGGAGCTTGCGCGTCAACGGGTGAGCAACGGGTTGGACCTGTGGTTGGTGGATGAGACCATGCGCTATGTGTTCCGCATCCTTACGTGCAAGGTCTTTATGGAAAACCCGCAGAAATACCGCTTCTACGTGAAGCGGGAGCATTTGTATCCCCCCATGCTGACCAAGGATACCCTTATTTCGGGCCGCGTGGACAACTGGGTGGATGTGGCCGATTCGCTGGGTATCCGTTTTTACGACCTGAAAAACTTCAATACCTGGATTCGGAACGACAGTTTGCCGAACAAGGAGGGTAAGACGTACAAAATTACCTATCCGGATCCTGCAGCGAGACAATATGACCCGGCTACAATTCCTGTACACCAGAAAAATTGGGTGATCGAGGAGAAAAAACGATGATGGAAGAAACAGAGAAGGTCTGTGTGTACGGTTCCCGTGTGCACAACCTGAAAAATATTGACGTAGAAATTCCCCGTAACAAATTGGTGGTTTTTACGGGCTTGAGCGGTAGTGGCAAATCGTCGCTGGCGTTCGACACCTTGTTTGCCGAGGGGCAACGCCGGTACATCGAGACATTCTCGTCGTATGCGCGGCATTTCCTGGGCAACCTGGAGCGTCCCGATGTGGACAACATCACGGGCTTGAGTCCAGTGATTTCCATCGAGCAGAAATCTGTCAACAACAACCCGCGTTCAACGGTGGGTACGAGTACCGAGGTGTACGACTTCCTGCGTTTGTTGTACGCCAGGGCCGGAGATGCGTATTCCTACATCACCGGGGAAAAGATGGTGCGTTACACCGAACAGCAGATTCTCGACTTGCTGATGAAGGAATATGAGCGTAAAGCCATTGTGTTACTGGCTCCAGTGGTGCGTTCCAGAAAGGGACATTACAAGGAATTGTTTGAAACGTTACGCAAAAAGGGTTTCCTCAATGTGCGCATCGATGGGGAAATCCGTGAAATTACGCTGGGTCTTCGCCTGGACCGTTACAAGATCCACGATGTGGAAGTGGTGATTGACAAGCTGGTGGTGGCCGAGAAAGACCTGAAACGGGTGAAGGAAAGCCTGAAGGTGGCCATGGACAGGGGTAACGGCGTTGTCATGGTCATTGAGCGGGGCAAGGTTACACCACGCTTTTTCAGCCGTCATTTGATGTGTCCCACCACGGGATTGTCGTACAGCGAACCTGCTCCCAATAACTTTTCCTTCAATTCACCGCAGGGCATGTGCCCCCGGTGTAAAGGTCTGGGTACTGTCAATGTGGTGGATATCGACAAAATTATTCCCGACAAGAAGCAGTCCATCCACAATGGGGGTATCATTCCCATAGGCAAATACAAGGATGTGTTGCTGTTCTGGCAACTGGAGGCCATAGCGGCCAAATACGAAGTGACGCTGAAAACGCCTATCGAGGAGTGGCCGGAAGAGGCTCTGGATGACGTGCTGAACGGTACCGAGGAAAGCCTTAATATTAAGAACCATTCGCTGGGTCATTCGAATTATTACGTGGACTTCGATGGAGTGGTGGGTTTTATCCATGCCCAGCAGGATGAGGATGCGCCTTCCGATGCCCAGAAGTGGGCGGAGCAGTTCATTTCAACGGCTGAATGTCCGGAATGTCACGGCACCCGTCTGAACAAGGAGGCCTTGCATTACCGACTGAACGGTAAGACCATAGCTGAACTGGCTTCCATGGACCTGAACGATTTGGCAGCCTGGCTGGAAGACTTGGAGGAGCATCTTTCCGAGAAACAGCGCGCCATTGCCGTGGAAATCCTCAAGGAAATCCGTTCCCGCTTGCGGTTCCTGCTTGATGTGGGTTTGGAATACCTGGCACTGAACAGGTCTTCGGGTAGTTTGTCGGGCGGAGAAAGCCAACGCATCCGGTTGGCTACTCAGATTGGTTCCCAGTTGGTGAACGTGTTGTACATTTTGGATGAGCCTAGTATTGGGCTGCACCAGCGGGACAACTGCCGCCTGATTCAATCGTTGCTGGCCTTGCGCGACAACGGCAATTCGGTCATTGTGGTGGAGCACGACAAGGACATGATGCTGGCTTCCGATTATGTGGTGGACCTGGGGCCGAAAGCAGGGCGTCACGGGGGCGAAGTGGTGTTTGCCGGTACGCCTGTTGAATTGTTGGCGGCTTCTACTTTGACCGCCGATTACCTGAACGGCCGTCGCCGCATTGAAATTCCGGCTTCCCGTCGTCCGGGAAACGGGCATAAACTGATACTTAAAGGTTGTACGGGTAACAACTTGAAAAACATAGATGTGGAATTTCCACTTGGCAAGATGATTGTGGTAACCGGGGTGTCGGGAAGTGGCAAATCCACCTTGATTAACGAGACGCTGCAACCGTTGTTGAGCCAGTATTTCTATCGTTCGTTGCAAGCTCCCTTAGCGTACCGCGAGGTGTCCGGCATTGAACACATCGACAAGATTATCAACGTGGACCAGTCGCCGTTGGGTAAGACACCGCGCTCGAATCCGGCTACGTATACGGGGGTGTTTTCTGACATCCGCAACCTGTATGTCAACTTGCCTGAGGCGAAGATCAGGGGGTATAAACCCGGGCGCTTCTCGTTCAACGTGGTTGGTGGCCGCTGTGAGACCTGCAAGGGAAATGGGTACAAGTCTATTGAAATGAATTTTCTGCCCGATGTTCTCGTGCTGTGTGAAGAGTGTCACGGCAAGCGCTACAATAGGGAAACGCTGGAGGTTCGCTTCAAGGGCAAGTCCATTGCGGAAGTGTTGGACATGACCATCAATGTGGCTGTGGAATTCTTTGATAATCAGCCACATATTTTACGGAAGATCAAGACGTTACAGGATGTGGGTCTAGGCTACCTTCGGTTGGGGCAACCTTCGAATACCCTGTCCGGTGGTGAGAACCAACGCGTGAAGCTGGCTGCCGAGCTGGCCAAGAAGGATACGGGTAAGACGCTGTATCTGCTGGATGAGCCCACCACCGGCCTACACTTCGAGGACATCAAGGTGCTGATGGGGGTATTGAACCGGTTGGTAAAACGCGGCAATACGATACTTATTATCGAGCACAACCTGGACGTGATCAAGCTGGCCGACCACATCATCGATGTGGGGCCTGAGGGTGGAAGGCTGGGCGGACAGTTGTTGTTCAGCGGTACACCGGAAGAAATGGTGGAAACCTGCAACAGCCACACGGCCAAGTATTTGAAACAGGTGCTGGAGGAAGAATCCGCCCGTTAATTTGTATGCTTTTTCATGGCAAATCCCATCAGTTTCTTACAGGTAGAGAACCTGAGCAAATCATTCGGTGACCTGGTCTTGTTCGAGGGGCTTTCTTTCGGCTTGTCACAAGGTCAGCGCGTGGCATTGATTGCCAAGAATGGCACGGGCAAGACAACCTTGCTCAACGTGCTGGCCGGTAAGGAAGATTACGAGGCCGGTTCGGTCGTGTACCGCCGCGATTTGAGGGTCAGTTACCTGGAACAGGATCCGTCGTATCCTTCCTCCATGTCGGTGCTGGAAGCCTGCTTTTTGTCGGAAAACCCGGTTGTTCAGGTGCTGTCGCGCTACGAAGACTGGATGATACGTGAAGACGCGCGTTTGCCTCATGCAGCGGGTGAATCCCTGGAGGACATCATGCACCTGATGGATTACCACAAGGCCTGGGACTACGAGACACGGGTCAAACAGGTGCTTTCTTCGTTAAAAATACGCCAGTTTGAACAGCCTATTTCACAGTTGTCCGGTGGTCAGCTCAAGCGGGTAGCCCTGGCCAACGCGCTGATCAACGAGCCCGACATGCTCATCATGGACGAGCCGACCAACCACCTCGACCTGGAGATGATCGAGTGGCTGGAATCGTACCTCACCCGTTCGAACGTGACCTTGCTTATGGTGACGCACGACCGGTATTTCCTGGACCGGGTATGCAACGTCATTCTGGAGCTGGACCAGGGCAATTTATACACCTACAACGGCAACTACGCCTATTATTTGGACAAGCACCAGGAGCGGTTGGATGTGTTCAATGCCGAACTGGACAGAGCCAACAACCTGTACCGTAAGGAGTTGGATTGGATGCGCCGTATGCCGCAGGCCAGGGCTACCAAGGCCAGGGCACGCAAAGATTCTTTCTACGAACTGGAAGACAAGGTATCCCAGAAACGCCAGGATGGTGCGGTGCAGTTGAATGTGAAGGCGTCCTACCTGGGTTCCAAAATTTTTGAGGCGAAATACATTTCCAAGGCGTTTGGTGACTTGGTCTTGCTGGACCAGTTCTACTACAACTTCGCCCGCTTCGAAAAGGTGGGCATTGTGGGTAAGAATGGGACAGGTAAATCGACGTTCCTGCGCATGTTGATGGGCGAGGAGAAGCCCGACAGCGGCAGTTTCGACATTGGTGAAACCGTGGTATTCGGCTACTACAGCCAGTCTGGCCTGGTTTTCAACGAGGATATGAAGGTGATTGATGCGGTACGTGATATCGCTGAGGAAATCAGTTTGGGTGACGGCAAGAAGCTGTCGGCTTCGCAATTTCTGCAGCATTTCCTGTTCACGCCTGAAACGCAACACAACTACATCCACAAGCTCAGCGGGGGTGAGAAACGCCGCCTGTACCTGTGCACGGTACTGATACGCAACCCGAATTTCCTGGTGCTGGATGAGCCGACCAACGATCTGGATATCCTCACGCTGAATATTCTGGAAGACTACCTGCTCAACTTCAAGGGTTGTGTGCTGGTGGTTTCCCACGACCGGTATTTCATGGACAAGATTGTGGACCATGTGATGGTGTTTGAAGGGCAGGGGAAGGTGCGCGATTTTCCGGGCAATTACACGCAGTACAGGGACTGGAAGGATGCGCAGGAAAGTGAGGAGCGCAAACGCAGGGACGAATTGAAGGCGGAGAACCGTTTTAAGGGTGCTGCTTCAGGCAATGCGCGTGCTGGCGGTGGTGCTTCGCTTGCTTCTGCTTCAGGCAATGACCGTTCAACTGATGGTGCTTTGTCTGCTTCTGCTTCCGGTACTACCAATCCGCTTGCCCCCCGAAAACTTTCCTACAAAGAGCAAAAGGAACTGGAGTCTCTGGAAGCTTCCATAGAGTCTCTGGAAGCCGAAAAGGCGGACATTGAGACCGCTCTGAGTTCAGGTTCTTGTTCCGGTGCCGAAATCGAGCAACACGCCAAACGTTTGTCTTCGCTGGCCGCCGAGTTGGACGAAAAGTCCGACCGCTGGCTGATCTTACAGCTTTGAGAGGGATGAAGAGGGCTCCTGCATATACATCAGCCTATGGATTTCATGTCCTGGCCATTGTCACGATGATCATTTGGGGCACGACCTTTATTTCCTCCAAGGTCTTGCTGAATCATGCGCTAACGCCTTCGACCATTTTCTTCTACCGGTTTGCGTTGGCGTATGTTTCCTTGTTGTTTTTGAGCCACAAGCGCTGGTGGGCGAATTCGGTGAAGGACGAGGTGTTGTTGCTGCTGGTCGGCATGACGGGCGGCTCGCTGTATTTCTGGTTTGAAAACACGGCGTTGACGTACACGCAGGCTTCCAACGTGTCGTTGATTTTGAGTGTGGCACCCATCCTGACAACCATCGTGCATAAGTTGCTCGACCGCCA
>CAYPLF010000020.1:0-29980 GCA_964411555.1 uncultured Bacteroidales bacterium
GCGAGGTCGAGCTCCATGAATCAAGAAGAGAATACTGGCTTCCTGAGCCTCTTGAATGACGCGTTGGAACTTGTCTTTTGAAGCAACAGGTTTGGCACTGGCTGCATTGGCCAGCATTTCGGTGGCAATAACACCATCAGCAACTTTGATGTCGGGAATAGCAATTTCCTTCTTGCCGATTTTCGTGGAAAAGCGCAGGAACAATTCTGATTTGCTCATAGCAGGTACATATTTGTATACCGTGCTTAATTTTACAGAACCACCTTCTTTTGCGATGGTCGTGTTGTTTCCTTTTACTTTGGCACCTTGAACGGTTAAGGGAGTACCAAGAGCTTCTCCTCCTTCATATTTCAAAACCGGTGTAATGGTAATCACTGCCTTGGCCGGAACGGATTTGGCAGGGAACGTGCCGTCAATGGTGGCAGCGACTTGACCGCCTTGAACGACCAACACTTCCGGTGTAACTTTGAAATAATCACTCGATGGAGCGAATTTGCCTGCGCAAGAAGTCAGCAACAAAGCACCCGCCAGCATCAGTGACAGAGAAATACTTTTCTTCATGTTCGTATTGTTTATAGTTAATCAATGTCGATGTTCGCACAAAAATACAAAATATTTGAAATATTGAAAGCCAGCCCTTTTAATATCGTGAAATGTTAACACCGTTTAAGTTTTTTCATGGAATAAATAGCCTAAGTGTGCCAAATTTTCCGGATTCGTAGACTCGAACGAGGTACAATTGACGTTTTAATGGAATAAAATCTAGTTGTACTATGGGTGGTAATCCTTTTTGTGTGTGTACCCGTTTACCGGAAATGTCGTAAACATCAACAGTGACTTCTGTTTTCCAGTCTTCGGGGAATAGAATGGCTGCCCTACCCGTGTTTCTGAAACAATATAACGTGGGTATATCTTGTTCGGGTACTTCACTGGTGCTATCTACCTGTTCGCCGACAATCGTGTCGTTAATCACGATTGGTTCAATCCACAGTGAGGTGTTGACGGGTTGTTGGGGATGTTCAGAGAAAGGATGCCACTCCAATCCACTGGCAAACCAAGTCGTGTTGATGTCTGTTTGCCTGTTGAGGGCAGCATACACGTAAAATGAATCGTTTCTGTTAGTGATGGATTTGTCAATTTGGTATCCCACATAAAAATCCTTTCCTACCCTGATGGGTTTGTTGAATTTAAAGTAGTTCTCCGACTGTGCAAAGTTGGTCTTATCAACACGGATAAAACGACCGGAAACATAATCTTTGTATGAAAGGCTGAGCGTAGCTTTCTCCACAAGTCTGCCGGGACTTTCTCCTCCCTTATAGATGGTTACGGTTACGGGTGATGCATCGTTGTAAGTCCCTTTATATACCATCAGGTAAAGGCCTAGTATCAGGCTGGCAGAATCGGTGGTGAAGTGTTCTGCATAGACGTTGGTACCATAGCTGTTCTGTCCAACCAACGACCCTTTCCCCGGACTTTGTACCATCAATGCGCCCAGGGTATCCGTTGGCAAAATGGTTGAAAGACGTCTGGCAGGGTTGATGGAATAAGGGTCGAGTCCATCCAGGCGAATAACCTCATGGTCGTTTTCATCCAGTCCGGGAGCAAGCCAGTGCTTAAGTTGCTTGGTAGAATCGGGAAATTGATCCCAGGCTCGGTTGAAACGATAAAAGAAATCACCAAAGTATACCGTATCACAGCCGCTTTCTCCTCCTGAATTTCCTCCGGTCATGGCACCCACCACCCGATTGTGCTTATCGAACAAGGCTGCACCTGAAGACCCTCTCCATGTGTGGCCAACTTCCCACTTCTTTATCAACCAGTGGTTGTTTTCCCTAATGCCGTCGTTCGTGCCTACCCAACTCGTGGGATCCGGAATATCTGTCTCTAGCGCGTATTTCATCACTTCCCCATTCGGATGATGAAGGCAGGTATAAGGGGCATCAGACAGGGATGTCTCTGTGGTCCAGCCGGACAGGTAGGGCCTGTAATCCGAGGGGGGCAATTGATCCAGTTCAAGCAGGGCAAAATCGACTTCATTGCACAACGCTCTGGTTTTGGATCCGGATACGGAAAACTCTTCGGAACCACGGATGTCAGATCGGCAACGAGGAGATTGGTAATTTAGGAAAGCCACCACCCTTCCGCCCAATGAAGGGTTGTTCTGCAAGCAATGCGAAGCGGTCAACAGGTAAGGTTTTCCGTTTTGAGCCGTGTTGTTCAGCAGTGTTCCGGTACAGTATGTATTTCCATTTATTATCAAGAGACAAGTGCTCCTGGATAGTTCATCGTAAGTGGTGTCGCAGGATACTTCGGGTAGACAGGGAAGGTTCAACTGGTTGAAACGTGTGCCAATCCTGAACAAGCCTAAGTAATCATGATTGACTTCCGTGATGGCAATTTCGCCCTGGAAAGGTGCGCTAACCGGTTCTTGGTATTCAATGATCAACTCATCCCCTTCCACAGGGGCTACGCTGAGTTCACCACCTTCAGGTTTATTTTTGTTGGTGAATGCCCCATGAACAGTGGACATATCCTTGTTGTACAAGAAAACGGCAGCTCCATCGGGCAGGTTGAATTTGCTGAACAGCACATTCAGGCTGAAGGCCCCCGGTGATCGTATTCCTACTTTCCAAATCTTGGTTCCTTCAGGAGTAGTGAATGTGACACCGGAATTTTCCGGTGAGAGGTTGGTGAAAAAGGTGTGTGCAAATTTAAGTCCTCCAATACGATTGCCCGGTAGGGCATCGATTGCAAGCAGTGAGTCGGTATTGATGGCAGGCATCTCGTTCATGTAGTCAACGAGTGCGCCAATGGATGTTTGTTTTTCAGCCTGGATGCCGAGTGGGTATCCCCCATACGATACTTGGGCAGCCACGGGCAGGGTGTGGCACGCGAACAACCCCATCAGGATCCAAGAAACAAAAACAGTTGTTTTTCGGGTTGTCTCAATTCTGCGTGAGCGTTTCATGTACCCAGTCTGATTTTCGATTGAAATACAGCTGTACAGGCCACCAAGTGGCAGGGATGCTTATCAAGATCGTGGTGACCAATACAACCAATACATCGAGCAGATCCAGTTGAACAGGGTAAGCTTCGACAATGTAATTGCCTCCACCCCCAAGTTTCAACAATCCAAACTGTTGTTGGACAAAACAGATACCTGCACCTATAATTACACCCAAAATGGCTCCGGTAAAAGCGATGAGCCGGCCTTCCATCAAGAAAGTACGCCGAATAAAATCCGTGTCCGCTCCAAGTTCGCTCAAGGTCACCGCGTCTTTTCTTTTTTCCAGTATCAGCATGGACAGGGAGCCTACCACGTTGAACAGTGCAATCAGCAAGATAAAGGAAAGCATCAGGTAGGTCATCCATTTTTCAATACGGTTTACCCGGTACATATCGGCCTTTTGCTCCATCAAACCTTGAACGACAAAATCGGGGCCCAGCATTTTTTTAAACCGGGAGATGGTTTTCTTGGAATTTGCTCCATCCTGTAATTTGATTTCAACGGCTGTAACTTCATTGGTGTACTCAAACAGTTCACGTGCCAGAGAAAGGGGTACAATCATGTAGTTGTTGTCGTATTCAGGCTGATTGATACCGAAAGTGCCGCAAAGTAAAACCTGATAAGGCTTGAAAGAGGCTGCGGGATTGGCCAGGTTGATGTTCCCCGTTCGTTTTGGAACGTGTATGGTGACTGGGTCAATAAAGGAACTGCCTGTCCCCAGCACGGATGCCAATCCAACTCCCAAGGTTGCGTATTCAAAGTCGTATTCCTTCAGTTTGAACGTGCCTGCGTACATCAGACTGTCAATCCGAGTCAGCTGGTTGAAGGACTCATCAACTCCTTTTACGACGGCACTGGTTTGTGCATCCTTGTAGATGAGCAGGGCGTTTTCTTCCAATGTTTCGCAATACACGGCCACATCTTTGTCGGCTTTGATGCTGCGAAACGCAACGGCGTCGGGAATAAACGTTTTGCCTTCTGCTGCCTTGATTTTGATTTGTGGATCAAAGTCTCCGTACAGGGTTTTCAATAAGTCCTGGAACCCGTTATACACTGACAGCGTGACGACCAACGCCGCAACGGCCACCATAACACCAAAAACTGATACCAGTGAAACCAGGTTGATGGCGTTGTGTGTTTTCTTTGAAATGAGGTATCGTCGGGCAATGAAAAAGGGCAGATTCACCTGATATAGAATTAACGTGGGTTTATTTTATTCAGCAGGTTGTCAATATTTTCCGCATAATCCAATGAATCATCGAGAAAGAAAGTCAGCTCTGGCATCCGTCTAAGCTGAAAACGCAACCGTGCGGCAAGGTCGTGTTTGAAGCTTTTGGTCTGTTGCTGAATGGAATGAAGTACGGTTGGGCCGTTTTCACTGGGGAAAATACTGAGGTAAACCCTTGCCGTACTCAAATCGGGACTGACCCTGACCTGACTGACGGAAACCAGTAGGCCTTGTGCAGAGCGGGTCTGAAGTAAAAAGACCTCGCTGAGTTCTTTTTGAAGTAGTCGATTTATTTTAAGTTGTCTGGTGGTATCCATTGGGTTATTTTTTTCGGATTAAAGTAAGTCCATCCCGGATGGGAAGCATGACCTTTTCCAGTTCGGAATCGTTGGCAATGTACTCGTTAAATTTGGATATTGCAAGGCTTTGACCATCATTGCCTGCAATGGGTTCAAGGATTTTTCCTCCCCACAGGGTGTTGTCCACCAAAATGAATCCACCGGGTGGAACCAATGGTCTTACAGCCTCGAAACAGGCCAGGTAGCCGCGCTTGTCCAGATCCATGTAAACCAGGTCAAACGGTCCTTCCAATGTGGGAATGATAGCAAATGCTTCGCCAATGTGAAGCCGGATACGGTGGTTCCACTCCGACAACGAGAACCAATGACGGATGGTGTCTTCCAACTCGTCGTTGTGTTCAATGGTATGGATCTCTGTATCCGGATCGGTACCTTCAGCCAGGCAGAGTGCCGAATAACCGGTGAATGTACCCAGTTCCAGTACTTTTCGGGGATGGATCATGCGACACAGCATGACCAACAGCCGTCCTTGCAAGTGCCCCGAAACCATCCGTCCGTTGAGTAGCCTGAGTTTTGTATCCCTGCTCAGCTGTTGCAACAAAAGAGGTTCTTTGTCTGAGTGGTCCAGCAGGTATTGTTCCAGTTCTTCGTACATGGCTCTCCCGTTATTCGGCACCGGGGAAATTGGGCAACAGGAAGTGGTCGGCATTGTTGATGATGGTATCGACATGGTTGACCTCCAGGAAGGTGGTGCCACCGGCTACACCAAAGCTGCTGCTCAGGTAGATGATCCTGTCCTCGCTGTGCAACAACTCGCGTTGTTTGAGCATGCGCAGGGCTGAAACCAGGTAAATGCGGGTGTTTTTCCGAATTTCCTGGTAGATGGGGAACACGCCGTAGGAGAGTGCCAGTTGCCTGACTGTCCGTTCCCGGTAACAAATGGCATAAACTGGATTTTTCCCTCTGAATGCGGCAATATATCTGGCTGTGGTGCCCGTATAGGAATCGGTCACGATGGCTGCCGATTTCAATACGGCTGAGGCATTGACTGCCTGTTGGGCCAGAAAGGCTGTTGCATCTAGATCTCCCTCAAACGGAACGACAATATCGTTAACGCTTACTTTTGATTTTTCGGCTTCTTCGGCAATTTTTGACATGGTCTGCACCGCTTCCACCGGGTATTTCCCGTAAGCCGTCTCTCCGCTGAGCATCAAGGCATCGGTTCGGTAGTATATGGCGTTGGCAATATCGGTAACTTCAGCCCGGGTGGGGCGGGGGTGCTCGATCATGGAATGGAGCATCTGGGTGGCAACAATAACGGGCTTTTTAGCCTCCACACATTTACGGATCAGCATGCGTTGGATGGCCGGAATTTTTTCCTGTGCCACTTCAATGCCCAGGTCACCACGCGCTACCATCACCCCATAGGCAACTTCAAGGATTTCATCGATGTTGTCCACACCTTCCTGGTTCTCAATTTTGGCGATGATCTTGATGGGGCTGACATTGTCGTCGAGAATGTCCTGAATGGCAACCACGTCTTGTTTGCTGCGAACGAAGGAGTGAGCAATAAAATCAACTCCGTAGTCGATGGCAAGCAGGATGTTCTTTTTATCCTTTTCGGTAAGCGTAGGTAAATTAATGCGTACGCCGGGAATGTTCACGCTTTTACGGCTTCCCAGTATGCCGTCGTTTTGCGCCTCACACACCAGAAAGTCAGCTGTTTTGTCAATTACCTTCAAATCAATTTCTCCATCGTCAATCAGCAGATCAATGCCCGGATTGAGGTCTTTGACCAGGTTGGGGTAAGAACAGCTGATGCATTGGCTTGTGGTTTCTTGGTCGGGATTGCCTACAAAGTGAAGGATGTCACCGGTCTTGATGGCGATGTTTTTGCCACCTTCATTGGCGGTTGTCCTGATCTCCGGTCCTTTGGTGTCCATCAAGATACCGATTTCCGGTGAGACGGCACGGACATTGTTGATGATGGTGGCAAACCCCTCCTCGTTCAAATGGGCGGAATTCATGCGCACCACATTCATTCCGGCCTCAAATAAGGCTTTTATAAAGTCAATATCGCACCGTTTGTCTGAAATGGTGGCGACAATTTTTGTATGTTTCGTCATATAATGGTTAAATACGTTTCAATGCCAGGATGGCTTCAACGCCTTTTCGGTAAGACTCCATTCCAAAGCCGGCAAAGGTAGCCTTGCATGCCGACTCAATCATCGAGATGCGACGAAAAGGCTCCCGTTTGCTGATGTCTGAAATGTGTACTTCAATAACAGGGGTACTGACGGCTCTGATACAATCACCCAGCGCTATCGATGTGTGGGTATAGCCACCTGCATTTAGTACGATGCCATCGTAGTCAAAACCAATGGCTTGTATCTTGTCAATCAGGTCGCCCTCATGATTCGATTGATAATAGTCAAAGACAACCTCAGGAAAGTCGGCTTTTAGGAGCTCGAAATACGACTCAAACGGCTGGTTTCCATAAATGCCGGGCTCACGCCTTCCCAGAAGGTTGAGGTTGGGGCCGTTTATGATGGCAATACGAATCATGATGCAGGCTTTTTTGTATTTTTGTCCAAACGGGAGGTGAATCTTTGGGGGAATCAATTGAACAAATATCGGTACAAAGGTACGTTTTATTTTCGAATTAGGAGCATGCAACAGCCAGGCGATACAGGATGGATCAAAAAATACACGGCTTACCTCAAGTTGGAAAAGTCGCTTTCGGCAAACACCGTGGATGCCTACTTGAAGGATGTTTCAAAGCTGGCTGATTATTTGGATGAGCGCGTTTCGCTGGTTGATGTCACTCCCGATATATTGGAACACTTTTTTGCACAGCTTCGGGATGTGGGTATCCATGCAAGGTCGCAGGCACGTATATTATCGGGCATAAAGTCTTTTTATGGTTTTTTGATACTTGAAGAAGTCATTGAAGCCGATCCAACCGATTACATCGACGCCCCGACTATTGGTCGTCATTTACCGGAGGTGTTGAGTCTGGACGAGATTGACAGTATCATTCAAGGAGTTGATGTTTCCAAAAAGGAAGGCCAACGGAACAGGGCCATGCTGGAAACCTTGTACAGTTGCGGCCTGCGTGTTTCAGAGTTGATTAATCTGAAACTGTCCCATTGTTATTTCGAGGATGAGTACATCCAGGTGGAAGGGAAAGGCGGCAAGCAACGGCTGGTTCCAATATCCCGACGGGCAATCGACGAAATTGATCGATGGCTGGTTGACCGGAACCAATGGCCAATTGGTAAAGGACAAGATGATTATGTATTTCTGAACAGAAATGGTTTTGCCTTGACCCGGTCCATGGTTTTTCGGATCGTTCAATATCAAGCTGGAATGGCCGGTATACAACGTACCATCAGCCCTCATACGTTCAGGCATTCCTTTGCCACGCATTTGCTGGAAGGTGGAGCGAACTTGCGCCTGATTCAACAGATGCTTGGACATGAGAGCATTCAGACCACTGAAATATATACACACATGGACAAAACATTCCTTCGGGAACAAATTTTGTCGTTCCACCCAAGAAATGATAAGCCATAACCGGATTTTAAAACGTGACTTCCTTTTCTGATTCTGATATGGGTGTTTCCGGCCCGAAAGTAATCGATACCGTACTGTCCGCTTCATTCATCAATTCAGAACTGTCTTTTTTCGGGTAGGGCGTCTGGCAAGCATAGGGTTTGGAAATGGGTTTTCTGGGCGAAGGAAATTTGGCTCTGTAACGGCTCAATTTGGCATCGGCCAAGACTTTTTCCATGAAATAGCCAAAAACCGGCAAGGCCGTTTTACTCCCTTCTCCCAGGCTCCCTGTACGGAAATGGATGCTGCGGTATTCACCGCCAACCCAGGCACCACCCACCAGGTTTGGAGTGACCCCCACAAACCAGGCATCGGAATGATTAGAAGAGGTACCCGTTTTTCCACCAAAGTCGGTTCCGTACTTGAATAAATCCCAGGACCACAAATTCTGGGTGGTACCTCCAGGTTCTGTCAAACCGGCCAGCAACATTTGTGTCATCAGGAAAGCTGTTTCGTAAGGTAAAGCCTGCTTAACCTCGGGCTTGTGCTGATAGATGATATTGCCTTCGCTGTCCTCAATACGAGTAACAAGAACTGGCTCCTGCATCATGCCTTCGTTGATGACAGTACAGTAACTGTTCACCAGTTCCAATAGAGAAACATCGGATGAGCCAAGGCTGACAGAGGGTGTTTCATCCAATTCCGATTTGATGCCCATGGCGTGAGCCGTCCGTATGATGTTTCGAATGCCTGTCTCTTTGGCCACCTGCACGGCAACGCTGTTGATGGAGCGGGCAAACGCATATTTCAAGGTCATTTCGGCACCGCTGAAGAAGCCGGCTGCATTGCCGGGTTCCCAAACGGTGGTATCGCCGTAGGGTCCCAGATCCCAGGAAATGGGTTGGTCTATCCGGTAATCACAGGGGCCAAGTCCTTTGTTAAAGGCTTCTGAATAGACAAATAGTTTGAATGTTGAACCGGGTTGCCGTTTCGACATAACCTTGTCATATTGCCAGAATTTATAGTCTATATCGCCCACCCATGCTTTGATATATCCGTTTTGCGGTTCCATGGCCAGAAAGCCGCAATGCATGAATCGGACCATGTAACGGATAGAGTCCATTGTGCTCAAACTGACTTCCTTCGAGCCCTTTTTGTAATCAAACACCGTTACTTTATGCGGTTTATTCAGATAGTAGTCAATGGAATCGGCATTATCCGGATACTTCTTTTTTAAGTACTTGTAGTAGGGCGTTTTTTTTGCAATGCCTTCGATAAAACCAGGGATTTCCTGATGCAGCTCGTCTTGCCATGGGTTGGTTTTTCCCCAGTGATCATCAAACTGTTGCTGTACCCGTCGCATTTGCTTGACAACAGACTCTTCGGCATATTGTTGGAGTCGGGTGTCAAGGGTCGTGTAAATTTTAAGCCCGTCGGAATACAGGTCAAGATCGTTCTGTTCGCAAAAGGATTCCAGGTATTCAACGACAGCCTCCCTGAAATAGAGGGCATTGCCGTCCGAATAGGTTTCTACTGAGTAATCAAGAACAATGGGTCTTTTTTTCAGAGAATCGGTTTCTGTTCTGGTGAGATAACCGTGTATGTACAGATTCTCAAGTACCACATTGCGTCTCTTTTTGCTATTGACCGGATTGATGCGGGGGTTATACGTCGTGGTGGCTTTCAATAGACCAACCAACGTGGCGGCCTGCTCTATCGTCAGTTTATCGGGAGTGGTCCTGAAATAGGTTTTACACGCTGTCTTGATACCGTAGGCGTTGCTTCCGAAATCAACCGTATTCAGGTACATGGTCAAAATTTCCTTTTTGGAATAAAACAGTTCAATTTTAATCGATGTGACCCATTCCTTGGTTTTTGAAATGAGGAGCCTGAATCCGGGTATCTTGCCAATCAACCCCGTAGAATAATCAGAGCGCGTTTTAAACATGTTCTTGACCAGCTGCTGCGTGATGGTGCTCGCACCTCTAGAACGGCCTTGTGTCATATCCTTGGCGGCGGCGAACAAGGCCTGGACATCAATGCCAAAGTGTTTGTAGAACCGTTCATCTTCTGTACAAACCAGAGCCTGGATGACAATGGGATCTATTTCCTCATATTTCACCGGCGTCCGGTTCTCCCGAAAATACTTGCCGATCAATTTGCCGTCGGCACTGTATACCTCTGTAGTAAAGGCCTGGTTTGGATTGTTGATGCTCATCAGTCCCGGTGATTTCCCGAACAACCAGAAAAAGTTGAGGTCGACCATGATCAGGTAGGCAAAAAAACAAACAAACAGGTCTCCGATGATAATCAAAACTTTTTTGTACCAGGGTGAACGCTTGTACCAGGCTACGTGTTTTTTCCATTGAACCTTCAGGTAAGCCCACAACTGTTGAAGGTAAGGTTTGGCCCAGGTCCAGGTTGTCAAGCCCCAGGTCATCAGTCGTCTGGTGAAAGTATGGTTGGATAACCAATCAAGAATCTTATTTTTTTGTGGAGTCGCTTGCATCCTGTTTGTTCTATGGGTTTACATAAGTAATGTATTGGGCTTTTCCCGTTTTAGCAATGCCGCACAGGCAAAAATGAAAAGAAGTGAAATCAGACTTATCCATCCAGTTTCTGCCGTGCCAAGCTGATCGGGACTTTCGGAAATCCATCCGTTGTTTTCGGCAAACAGAAAAAAAGCGGACAAGGCATTGTTTATCATATGGGCCAATATGGGAATCCAAATGGATCCGGTCCACCATAGCAGGTAACCAAACCAGGCACCCAACAATAATCGCGGGAAAAAACCAAAAAACTGAAGATGGATGGCACTGAAAATAAAAGCAACCGTCCAAATGCTGACGTGCATGACCCAAGATGGGACAGCACCTTGTGTTGAACGGTGCTTTTTGCCCAACAGGCGAATCATCATACCCTGAAGCAAACCCCTGAAAAGCAGTTCTTCTCCAAAACCGGCTAAAATAGCCACGACCAACAGGCTGAAAACCAGGTCGTACCAAGCTGATCCCGACATCATTCTCTGAGTCAGTTCCCCGGCATTTTTTTCGGAGATTCGCATCCATTCCTCCATTTCTCCCAGGAAGTCGGGCAGTTGTAAGCCTTCATTCCAGACCACCAGGGCGTTAATCAGCGGAATAGCTACCACCAAACTTAGCAGGGCCACAAACACCTGCTTGCTTGTTGGTTTTCTAAACAGAAATGCTTGTGCCGGTTTCTCCCCATTGATCAGGCAAAACAGAAAGGGAGGGAAAACAAAAATGCACAGAGATTGGACACCCTGAAGCAGGCGCAACATCTCTGTGCTTCGAAATAAGGTTTCGGTCTGAGTAAGTGCCGCCTGGACATCGAAGGAAGTCTGCACCAAAAGAATGGCCAGTGTAAAAATCCAAGCCAGCAACATGCCGCCCAATAGGGCAAAGGCAAGGCGTGCAAGTTGTCCAATCACCGAATCTTTACCCATTTTTATTTCACCAATGTCACGTTCCAATGCTTAGCAATAGCCTCAACTTCCTTTTTTGTCAAATGTGTTACTGCTCCGTGCTTAGGCCGTTCAAAGTTGGTGCCTTTCATAACTCCTTCATTGAAATGACCGAGATTTTTATAGGCGACAAAATCGGTGGTCTCGCTGAAACCCATGTTGTTTGGGCGCGCTCCGTACACATCATACATTAAAATATAAGAGTCTGTACCCAGTCGTTTGAATAGGTTTGGGGCTTCGGTTGAAACGGTTTCAGGGTCGATGCGTTTGTCACCGGCCTTGTAACCTTCATTGATCTTGTCAGATACCGAGTGCATGATCTTGGCGCCGGCGACATAAAAAAATTGGTAGGTGTCACCAACCTTGGTGATGTCGCCATCGATGCCACCGATTTCATTGATGCGTTTGGGTGAGGTTTCCAACTTGGTAAAGGCATCGTTGACGTATGAATAGTACATGTTGGCTTCCTTGTTGTTGTACCGGATGGTGAAATAGATCATCATCTTTTTCTTGATGGGATCGTATACCGTTTCAGGCGCCCAGGAACAATCGATGTCGCCCAATTCGGGGAAAGCCAGGTCTACCCGAAAAATGGTGTGTGTCCAGTTGATAAGGTCGTATGATTTCATCAGTACCAACGCCCGGTTGTTTCCCCAACCGTATTTTTCCTGTGGACGTTGCCATTCGGTATCCCTGAAGCCTGCCCTTCTGCCGGAAATGTGCAGGTCTGTCATGGCCAGGTAGAAAGCGCCGTCAGGTCCGCGGGAAATGTGCGGGTCGCGGACGCCCTTCTGTTCGGCCAATTCAGAACCGATGAAGATGGGGTTACCATTGTTCAGGTCTGTGAAGTTGTAGCCATCGGCACTGATGGCCAGGTAAGCGGAGTGCGTCTGGTCCTTAAAATAGACCATGACATACCCTGACAAGTCTTTTTCGGAAAAGGAAGAACCTTTCGGTTTGCTGACGGAAGGTACAATCTTGATGCCGTTTGATTCCGTGGCAGGATACGTCTGGCTCATTCCAGAAAAAGCAAGCAGCAGACCGGTTGTCAAACATAAGGTAAAACGTAGATAGTGTTTCATGATAGTATGGTATTGGTTCAATGATGCAAAAATACAAAGGAATCGGTAAATGGAAGCAGATTGTTTGATGAAATCCGCAACGAGTCTTCTCCTTAAAAATATCAAGGCGTGTTTCGCTTTGTCAATTCAAAGAATAAGTGTAATTTTGCGGCTCAAATTTTTACAATTATGCAGGTAGACAAACAAGTTATCGATCAGGTAAATGCCGTCATTACAATCGGATTGGAAAAAACCGATTATCAGGAAAAAGTTGAAAAAACCCTGAAGAATTACCGGAAAAAAGCGCAGGTTCCCGGCTTCCGTCCTGGCAACGTGCCTGCCGGCTTGATCAACAAGATGTACGGAAAAGCCGTGTTGGCGGAAGAAGTTCAAAACCTGGTCTCTGAAGCCTTGTACAACTACATCAAAGACAATCAACTGAATATTCTGGGTGAACCGTTGCCCAGTCTGGACCAACCCACCGTCGACTTCAATACGCAGGAAGCATTCACTTTCCGCTTTGACGTGGCCTTGTCTCCGGAGATACAGTTCACGCTCAACAAAAAAGATGTGGTACCCTACTACACCATCGAGGTTACCGAAGATATGGTGAACAATCAGGTTAAGGAACTGTCATCCAGGAACGGTTCTTATACCAAGGTGGAAACATCGGAAGAAAAAGACGTTGTCAAAGGGACACTGATTGAAATACTTGCCGATGGTACGGTTGGTATTGAAGGCATTTCTGTTGAAGATGCCGTATTGATGCCTGCCTATATAAAGAACGACGCTGAAAAAGCCAAGTTTATCGGTCTGGGTCTGGGCGATACCGTGGTGTTCAACCCTGCCCTGGCGTATGACAATGCCGAAGCCGAAATTGCTTCACTGCTTCACGTAACAAAGGAAGTGGCCAAAACCATCACCTCCGATTTCACCTTTGAGGTAAAAGAAATTACCCGCTATCAAGAAGGAGAATTGAACCAAACGTTGTTCGATGCCATTTACGGTGAAGGTGTGGTGACCAGTCCCGAAGCCTTCCGCGAAAAAGTGAAGGAATCCATACAGGCCCAATTTGTACCGGAAAGCGATTACCGCTTCATGGTCGATGCCAAAAATGTATTGCTGAAGAAACTCAGCGATGTGGCGTTCCCGGTTGAAGCGTTGAAACGTTGGGTGCTCACCACCAAGGAAGGTCAGACTCAGGAATCGGTAGATAAAGATATGCCTGCCATGATAGAAGACCTGAAATGGCATCTGATGAAAGAGCAAATTGTCAAGGAAAACAACCTGACGGTTACGGACGAAGACTTGCTCGAAACATCCAAAAAAGTAACCCGCGCCCAGTTTGCCCAGTACGGCATGATGAACGTACCCGAAGATTTACTGGCCAACTATGCCGCCGATATGCTCAAAAAAGAAGAGTCCAGGCGCAACATCATCGACCAGGCTATGAGCGCAGTGGTGTCCACCTTCCTCAAAGGCGCCATCAAACTTTCTGCCAAATCCATCAGCATGGAAGACTTCAATAAGCTATACGCCTGATTAACAAGCGGAAAGTACGTTGCAGAGTTCTTTTATTGTTGAATAAAAAATAATGGCTGTGAATGTTCCATTTCACGGCCATTTTTTTGTTCAACTCTTTTTTTTATTTATAAATTTGTTTTTTGGCTCAACAGTCAATACATTGCTGCCTGCATTGATTGAATAGCAGGTGACAACCGAAAGGTTGAACTGGGTTTTCAATAGTTAAGACACATTAAATCAAGACGATCTGTATGAAGGATTTTCGAAAATACGCCACCGGTCATTTGAACATGGGTGGTACGGCTTTGGATGATTACATGAAAATCACCAGCAATTACATCTCACCGACCATCATTGAAGAAAGACAGCTGAATGTCGCTCAGATGGATGTTTTTTCCCGGTTGATGATGGACAGGATCATTTTTCTGGGTACCCAGGTTGACGATTATACCGCCAATGTGGTGCAAGCCCAACTCTTATACCTGGATTCCTGCGATCCCGGAAAAGACATTTCACTGTATCTGAATTCACCGGGTGGTGGAGTTTACTCAGGCCTGGGCATCTATGATACCATGCAGTTTATTTCCAGTCCGGTTTCCACCATTTGTACAGGCATGGCCGCTTCCATGGCTGCCGTATTGCTGGTCGCAGGGACCTCCGGCAAACGGTTTGCGCTGAAGCATTCACGAGTAATGATTCATCAACCCATGGGTGGTGCGCAGGGCCAGGCTTCCGATATTGAAATCACGGCCAGGGAAATTCAAAAGATGAAGAAAGAACTGTATCAGATCATTGCCGACCATTCCGGTCAACCGTTTGAGCAAATTGAAAAAGACTCAGACAGGGATTACTGGATGACAGCCGAAGAAGCGAAGGCGTATGGTATGATAGACGATGTAATGACCCGTACCAAGTAATAATGGCAAAAAATCTGGATAAGTGCAGTTTCTGCGGACGTGACAGAGACCAGGTGGAACTTCTGATCAGCGGTGTCACGGGAAACATCTGCAACGAGTGTGCTGAACGGGCTTACGAAATGGTTTCGGACGTCAAGATCAAGCAACGGAAGTCGAAGAACAATTTCTCAGTGGAAGGGAAGGAATTGCCTACCCCCAAAGAAATCAAAACATTCCTTGACGAATTTGTCATTGGTCAGGACGATGCGAAAAAATTTTTGTCAGTTTCCGTATACAACCATTACAAACGGTTGATGCAGAAAGATGCAGGTGACGATGTGGAAATTGAAAAATCGAATATTTTGATGGTTGGACCCACTGGAACCGGAAAAACGTTGTTGGCCAGAACCATTGCACGAAAATTACACGTTCCGTTTACCATAGTCGATGCTACGGTCCTGACTGAAGCCGGCTACGTGGGTGAGGACATTGAAAGCATACTGACACGACTGTTGCAAGTGGCCGACTACGACGTGGCCGCTGCTGAACGCGGCATCGTCTTCATTGATGAAATGGACAAGATAGCCCGGAAGGGTGACAACCCATCAATCACTCGGGACGTAAGCGGCGAAGGCGTTCAACAAGGCCTGTTGAAATTATTGGAAGGATCGGTGGTGAACGTGCCTCCCCAGGGCGGACGTAAACACCCTGACCAGAAAATGATACCGGTGAACACCAAGCACATCCTGTTTATCTGCGGAGGCGCCTTCGAAGGCATTGAAAAGAAAATAGCGGCTCGCCTGAACACCAAGGTGGTAGGGTATGGAGCCACAAAGAGTACACAACACATTGACAGGAACAATTTCCTGCAGTATGTTTCACCCATGGATCTTCGTGCTTTTGGATTGATTCCTGAAATAATCGGGCGGTTACCCATTCTGACCTACCTGAATCCCTTGGATAGGGATGCGTTGCGTCGAATTTTGACTGAACCGAAAAACGCCATCATCAAACAGTATGTGAAACTCTTTGCCATGGATCATGTGGTCTTGGAATTTGAACCGGCTGTATTTGAATACATTGTCGACAAGGCTGTTGAGTTCAAGTTGGGAGCAAGGGGATTGCGGGCCATTTCGGAAACCATCATCATGGACGCCATGTATGAAACTCCCTCCAGTGGCAAACATACATTGTTGATTACGTTGGATTACGCGAAAGAGAAGGTAGAAGCCATCAGTCATGCTCGGTTAAAAAGCGCTTGAAAGATAAAAGGAGATGAAAGAAAAGGATGTGTTGATGCAAAACTTGAAGACCCATTTCGGATTCGATTCGTTCAAGGGTAATCAAGAAGCTATCATCCGCAATGTGTTGGCGGGTAAGGACACCTTTGTCCTCATGCCGACCGGCGGTGGCAAGTCCTTGTGCTATCAACTCCCATCCCTATTGTTGCCCGGTACATCGGTGGTCATTTCTCCCTTGATAGCCCTGATGAAAAACCAGGTAGATGCCATGCGCAATTTCAGCGAAGAGGACGGTGTGGCCCACTTCATCAATTCATCACTGAACAAAGCCTCCATTGACCAGGTGCGTTCTGACATCCTTTCGGGTAAGACGAAGATGTTGTATGTAGCGCCTGAATCGCTTACCAAAGATGAGAATATGCTCTTCCTGAAGAACATACCCATCTCACTGTTTGCGGTAGACGAAGCCCATTGCATATCTGAGTGGGGGCATGATTTCAGGCCTGAGTACCGGCGTATCCGGCCGTTGATCAATGAAATTGGACGTGCTCCCATCATTGCATTGACAGCCACGGCTACCCCGAAGGTGCAGCATGACATACAGAAGAACTTGGGCATGATGGATGCTACGGTATTCAAGTCATCGTTCAACCGTCCGAATCTGTATTACGAGGTGAGGCCTAAAACCACCAACATCGATAGGGAAATAATCAAGTACATTAAGGCCAATTCCGGCAAATCCGGTATCATTTATTGCCTGAGCCGGAAGAAGGTGGAAGAACTCGCGCAAACATTGCAGGTGAACGGCATCAATGCCAGGGCCTACCATGCAGGCATGGATTCAGCCCAGCGTTCGGAAAATCAGGATGCATTCCTGATGGAAAAAATTGATATCATCGTAGCCACCATTGCTTTTGGTATGGGCATCGACAAGCCGGATGTCCGTTTTGTCATCCATTACGACATTCCCAAAAGTTTGGAGGGTTACTACCAGGAAACCGGTCGGGCTGGTCGTGATGATGGAGAGGGTGTCTGCATCACCTTCTACTCCAACAAGGATCTGCAGAAACTGGAGAAGTTCATGCAGGGCAAACCTGTTGCCGAGCAGGAAATCGGAAAAGAGCTGTTGCTCGAGACGGCGGCCTACGCCGAATCATCCGTTTGCCGCAGGAAATTACTCCTGCATTATTTCGGAGAATCATACACACAAGATCATTGTGGAAACTGTGATAATTGTCAAAATCCTAAAAAACAGGTGGAAGCAAAAGAATTGCTCTTGGCGGTGCTTGAAACCGTCGTAGCACTGAAAGAAAAGTTCAAGACGGACCATGTCATCGATGTACTCTTAGGCAAGGATACCTCGGAAGTTGTATCATACAAACACGACGAACTCGAAGTTTTCGGCAGTGGAACAGATGAGGAGGAAAAAACGTGGAATGCGGTCATTCGACAGGCACTGATCAGTAGATATCTCGACAAAGACATTGAAAACTACGGCTTATTGAAAATTACGCCGGCCGGTCGTGAATTCCTGAACAATCCGGTCAGTTTCATGGTGACCGAGGATAATGATTTTGAAGATGCGGAAGAAGAAGCACCGGTACGAGGTGGAGCAGCCTGCGCTGTCGACCCCGGTCTTTATTCCATGCTGAAAGATTTGCGTAAGCGCATATCGAAACGACTGAACCTCCCTCCGTACGTGATTTTCCAGGATCCCTCCCTGGAGGCCATGGCCACCACGTATCCCATCACCATGGAAGAACTTCAGAATGTTCCCGGGGTTGGGGCAGGAAAGGCCAAGCGGTATGGGGAGGAATTCTTGTCGCTCATTAAGAAACACTGTGATGAAAATGAGATAGAACGCCCGGAAGACTTGCGGGTACGTACGGTAGCCAATAAATCCAAACTCAAGGTTTCTATCATTCAGGCCATCGACCGAAAGATAGCCCTTGATGATGTGGCTGTGACAAAGGGACTTGACTTTACCGAACTGCTCGACGAAATTGAGGCCATCGTATATTCAGGCACCAAGATCAATATTGATTATTTCCTAAACGAAATAATGGATGCGGATCATATTGAAGAACTGATGGATTATTTCAAGAGTTCTTCATCCGACAGCATCCAGGAAGCCCTGGATGAAATGGGCGGAGACTACACCGAAGAAGAAGTAAGACTTGTACGCATCAAGTTTCTTTCGGAAATGGGCAACTAATCGAAGGAATCACGTATATTAGCACGCAATAAATAACTAATACACAGCGTATGTCATTTATTGCCGATCGTGTTCGTTTCGATGGTTTGACCTTCGACGATGTGTTGCTGGTCCCCGCCTATTCTGAGGTGTTGCCCCACCAGGTGGAACTTTCCACACGCTTTTCAAGAAACATACCCCTCAATGTGCCCTTTGTGTCCGCAGCAATGGATACAGTGACCGAGTCAACCATGGCCATAGCCCTGGCGAGGGAAGGTGGTATCGGGGTGATTCATAAAAATATGTCGATAGCCGAGCAGGCTAAGCAAGTACACAGTGTCAAACGTGCAGAAAATGGCATGATTTACGACCCGGTGACCATTCGAGTCGGTTCAACGGTGGGCCAGTGCCTTGCTCTTATGGCAGAATACCATATCGGGGGCGTGCCTGTGGTCGATAATGAGAACAAACTAATCGGAATAGTCACCAATAGGGATTTGCGTTTTGAACAGGATGCAGGAAAATTGGTTGATGAGATCATGACTACTGTAAATCTGGTTACAGCCAGGCAAACCATCAATTTGGAAAAAGCCGCAGAAATTCTGCAACGGCATAAAATTGAAAAACTACCTGTCATTGATGATGAAGGCCATTTGGTCGGATTGGTGACCTACAAGGATATTACCAAGGCAAAAGACAAACCGGCAGCCTGCAAGGACTCAAAAGGCCGTTTGCGCGTGGCCGCAGGTGTGGGAGTAACCCCCGATGTTTTACAACGAGTTGCTGCGTTGGTGAATGCCGATGTGGATGCTATTGTGATTGATACGGCACATGGACACACCAAAGCGGTATGTAAGGTGTTGCGGGAAGTGAAGGCAGCGTTTACTTTCATTGACGTTGTGGTAGGTAACATTGCAACAGCTGAAGCAGCCCGGATGTTGGTTGATGCGGGAGCTGACGCTGTCAAGGTAGGTATTGGACCTGGCTCAATCTGTACCACCCGTATCATTGCCGGAGTGGGTGTTCCGCAGCTTTCAGCCATCTATGACGTAGCCCAAGCCATTAAAGAGGCCAATGTGCCATTGATAGCAGACGGAGGGCTCCGTTATTCCGGCGACGTGGTAAAGGCGTTGGCTGCCGGGGCAAATTCTGTGATGATGGGTGGCATGCTTGCCGGCGTAGAAGAGTCTCCGGGTGAAACCATCATTTTCAACGGCCGCAAGTTTAAATCGTATCGGGGAATGGGTTCGCTCGAAGCCATGGAAAAAGGGTCAAAAGACCGGTACTTTCAAGGAGAAGAAATGGATGCCAGAAAATTGGTACCCGAAGGCATTGCAGCCCGAGTACCATATAAAGGAAGCTTGTATGAGGTAGTTTACCAAATGGTTGGAGGGCTTCGTTCCGGTATGGGATACTGCGGTGCATCAACCATAGAAGCGTTGCACCATGCCCAATTTACCCGTATAACCAGTGCAGGCGTAACGGAAAGCCATCCCCACGATGTGGCCATTACCAGTGAAGCACCCAACTACAGCCGGACAGATTTATAGACTCAATCCATCAGAGACTTTTTGGTATTGTTGTTAAAAAGCGCTTAAACAGTCGTTGAAACACAATTTTTTGAATAAAATACCGTTTGTTGGTTTGTGCGCGATAAACAGCACATAAGCCCAATAGAAGTAAGAATATGAAACGCATTGCAAGTGTCCTTGTTTTCCTATTAGTTGCCATGGCCGTTTCGGCCCAAAAGAAAAGCGATCCGGTTATCATGACGATTGGTGATAAAAAGGTTACCAAGTCTGAATTTCAATATATTTGGAATAAAAACAACAATGAATCATCGCTTGAAAAGCAGTCATTGGATGAGTACCTGAAGTTGTTTGTCAATTTTAAGTTGAAAGTAGTTGAGGCCGAATCACAAGGCTTAGACAAACAGAAGGCATTCCTCGATGAGCTGAATGGTTACCGTCGCCAGTTGGTTGTACCGTATCTTACAGATAAAGAGACAGTTGAAAAGGTTGCAAAACTGACTTATGACAGGATTCGGGAATATGTGGAAGTTAGCCACATTCTAATACGGGTAGGGCTCTATGCGACTCCTGAAGACACCCTTAAGGCTTGGAATAAAGCCATGGATGTATACAAACAGGCTGTTTCCGGACAGGCTGACTTTGCTAAACTAGCCTCAACCTATTCCGATGATGCTACCAAATCACAGGGAGGATATATTGGTTTTGTTACCGGCACCCGCTTTTTTTACACCTTTGAAAATGGTATTTATGGTACTCCGGTGGGCACAGTGAGTACACCTCAACGAACAGAGTACGGATACCACATCATCAAGGTTCACAGTCGCCGACCGGCTTTTGGCAGGTATAGTGCTGCTCATATAATGGTCAAGGTGAAGGATACGGATGCTCCGGAAGTCCAAAAAGCAGCAAAGGATAAAATCTTAAAGGCATATGAATCGCTGAAAAATGGTGAAAATTTTTCAGAACTGGCCCGAAAAGTATCCGATGATGCTACTTCAGCTCTTAAGGGAGGAGAATTAGGCATGCTGTTATGCGGGTCACTACCCATAGAATTTGAAGAGGTAGTATTCAAACAACAGAAAGACGCGTATTCAGAACCCATAAAAACTGCCTATGGCTGGCATATTATCAAGACCTTGAATACTGAGGCTTATCCATCCATGGAAAGCATGAGGGAAGAGATAGACAACATCATCAATAAGGATGAACGGGTTGAAGAACCCCGAAATGTATTGGTTGAGAAGCTAAGAAAAGATTACGGCAGCCGCGTGGATATATCTGCATTGGATGACATCATCCAGCAATACAATAACCTGCGGCTTAAAAAAGATTCTTCCGGCGTAAAACAACTCTTGAATTCCGAACGTCGTTTGTTTACGATTGGAGAATCAACCTATTCAATAAAAGATTTCCTGGTTAATTTGTCTACAAAACCGACCTTGGCAAACGCTATCAACAGAGCATTTGACAACTTTGTAAAAGACAAAGTGATTGCATACGAAGATGCCCGATTGGAAAAAAAATACCCTGAATTCGGACATCTGATGCAAGAATACAAGGATGGCATCCTGTTATTTGAGATCAGCAGCAAAGAGGTATGGGATAAGGCGTCGACGGATGAGGCCAAGTTAAAGGCTTATTTTGCTGCGCATAAAGCAGAATATTCTTGGAATAAGCCAAGGTACAAGGGCTTTGTGGTAGAATGTTCAACGAAAGAAATAGCAGAAAAAGCACTTAAAATGGTCAAGGAATCGCCGGTGGATTCTGTAATAATCTTACTAAATCGTGAGTTCAACACCGATAGCGATCTTTCTTTGATTGTAGAACACGGAGTGTTCGAGGAAGGGGATAATAAAGCCGTTGACAGGTTGGCCTTCAATAATACGACAGTCCGCGTTCAGAGTAATCTCCCTGAGGCTTTTTTGGAAGGAAAAATGTTAAACGATGGACCGGAAGAGTTTTCCGATGTCATGGGATTGGTCATCTCAGATTACCAAAACATGTTGGAAGAACAATGGTTAAAAAAGCTGCAAAAAAAGTACAAGGTCAGTATTGACAAGGCAGTGGTCAAGTCGGTTAATAATAATTAAGTCTTACGGCATTCCTGCTTTTTTGCGTATCTTTACCGCCATTAAAAACAAGTAATCGGTACTTCTGGTATGAAGACTGTTTTATGGTTGGTCTGCATGATTCCCTTACTGCTGAAGACGTGCTTGTCGTCTGATGAAAATAGTGAAAACAAGGTGCTTGCCGAAGTGGAAGGAGAGCGTATATACCTGGAAGAGGCACTTGAAGGCATGCCAAAAGGCTTATCTGCCAAGGATAGCGCCATTTTTGTGAAGGAATTCCTAAACAACCGAATCAACGACCTGCTGGTATACAATAAAGCAGTCGAAAACATTACCCAGACAAAAGAGCTGGAGAAAATGGTCGAAAGCTACAGACGTTCCCTCATGATTTACGAATACCAGCAACGCGTATTGAATGAGCGGTTCAAATCGGAGAGGAGTGAAGAGGAAATCAAGCTGTACTACGAAGAGCATCGCAGCCGATTCACAACAGACAATCATTTGGTGAAAGGCCTCTTTATAAAAGTGCCATCCAATGCACCCAAGTTGGCAAACCTAAAGCAGTGGATGTTGCATCCTGATGAAAAGAATCTGCCCCGTATCGAATCGTATTGTGTTCAATACGCCAGCGTCTTCAACCCTTTTATGGATCAATGGACTCCATTGAACGAGGTGGTTGGATCGGTACCCTCACTGTCTGAGAAAGGTTCGGGGCTACTTCAGGAGGGTCGTACCTTTGAAGTAACGGAGGATGGCTCTTGTTACATATTGTATGTATCGGAGCAGGTTTCAAAAGGAGACGTTGCTCCGTTTGAATACATTGAACCCGTGGTGGTCAATGTCATGTTGAACGCCGGGAAAGCAGCATTTCTAAAGCAACTGGAAGCCGATTTAAAGAAGAAAGCCATTGAAGATGGTGAGTTGACCCTATACAATTAAATGAAATTGAACGTGAAAAAACTTTCTGTAGTACCTATAGCCCTGACACTGTTCCTGTGTGCAACGATAACACATGCTCAGGATAATGTGATTGATGAGATTGTATGGGTAGTGGGTGATGAACCCATCCTAAAGTCTGAAATAGAAACTCAACGGCTTCAATCTCAACTGGAAGGGGTAAAGTTTGATGGGGATCCTTACTGCATCATACCGGAACAGTTGGCCGTACAAAAATTATATGTACACCAAGCTGATCTTGACAGTATTACAGTTGACGAAAGTGATATTATTTCCATGGTGGATAAGCAAATCAACAGAAGCATAACCTACATGGGATCGAAAGAAAAGTTGGAGGAAGCCGCCAAAATGACCATACCTCGTCTAAGGGAATGGTACCGTGAAAATTACAGGGTACAATCGCTGATGTCTCAGGTCCAAAATAAATTGGTAGGAGATGTGAAGGTCACTCCTTCAGAAATACGGGATTACTACAACAGCATTCCTAAAGACAGTCTACCCACCATTTCTGGAGAGGTAGAAGTGGAAATCATCACCTTGGAACCGAAATACGCACAGCAAGACATCGATGCGATTAAGGAAAAGCTGAGGAGTTTCACGGAACGTGTCAACAACGGAGAAAGCTTTGCCACATTGGCTGTCATGTATTCAGAAGATTTGGGTTCTGCCCGTGTGGGAGGAGAACTCGGTTTCATGGGAAAAGCCATGCTCGATCCTGATTTTGCAAACGTAGCCTTTTCGCTGTCTGATCCTAAGAAAGTATCCAAAATTGTAGAATCGGAATTCGGATTTCACATCATCCAATTGATTGAAAAAATGGGAGACCGCATAAACTGCAGGCACATTTTATTGAAGCCAAAGATCAATGTACAAGAACGCAATAAGGTACTGCAACAACTTGACAGCATAGCTGATCAAATCAGAACGTCAAAACTTAGTTTCAGTGATGCCGCCAGGCTGTATTCTTCCGACAAGGATACTCGTAACAACGGCGGATTGATGGTGAACGGCGAGACCTTGACCCCACGTTTCAAACTGGAGGAACTGCCTCAGGATATGAGCAGTATTGTATACAACTTACGTGTAGGCGAAGTGTCTGAGCCATTTACTCTCAGGTTGTCTCAAAACAAAGACAAAGAAGTCTGTGCCATTGTTCGATTGAAGAACAAGACAACAGCACATAAGGCTTCCCTGACGGAAGACTTCCAAACACTGAAGCAACTGGTATTGAATATGAAGAAAACCAAAATCATTGATGATTGGATCAAGGAAAAGCAAGCCAAGGTCTTTATCAGAATCAGTGAGAACTGGCGCTCGTGTGCATTTAAATACCCGGGATGGATCAAATGAACCTATTGAAAACAGGTTATTCTTTCTACCGAAACAGGCATAAAATCCAGCTGATGGTATTTTTATGCCTTTTTCCTGTGTGGGTATTGGCTCAACCGGCCCAACCGACTACTCGTAAGAATCCGTTCGATGTCAAGACTCAACCCAAGCAAAGCTATGGGACAAAGGTGATTGATGCCACCGCCTCTCCTAGAAATGCCACAACAAAACCCAAGACCACAGCTACCGATAAAAAAAACGTACCGGTGGCTGATCCCCAAAAGATGCGCTTGTCAACGAACAAACAAGGAAGAGATCCCGTTTATTTGGAACAAGCTGCCAGGCTCTACTATGACAAAGCCATGGGTCCCGATTACCAGGTTGTTTCGGGTGATGTTGTCTTTCGCCATGAGGGTGCCCGGTTGTTTTGCGATTCAGCCTTTTTTTACCCATCAACCAACTCATTGTTGGCAATGGGCAATGCTCATATGGAACAAGGTGACACCCTGTTCCTGTATGCTGCCACCCTATTTTACGATGGTGATGCCAAATTGGCAAAAGCAAGAGACAGGGTGCGTCTTGAGAACAGGGATGTAACCCTGTTTACCGATAGCCTGAATTACGACCGGACGACCAATCTGGGTTACTTTTTTGATGGTGGTTTGTTGGTGGATGCCAATGAAGACGGAACATCGAACGAGTTGTCTTCTGAATACGGTCAATATAGCACCAAAACAAAAGAAGCCTGGTTTAAAAATGAAGTCAAGTTGGTCAATCCACGGTTTGTGATGACCAACGAGCAGTTGTATTACAACACAGGGACTGAAATAGCCAGCATTGTTTCTGCTACGAAAATTGTTTCAGACAGCGGAGAAATACGGACATCTAAGGGCTGGTACAATACCCGGACCGAACAGAGTCATTTGTTGAATCGTTCCTACGTCAACACAAAGAACAGGCATTTGGTAGCTGATACGCTGGACTACAACAGCAATACCGGCATCGGTATAGGGTATGGCCGTGTTGTTCTGATTGATACCCTAAATCAAGCCATCATTCGTTCGGATTACGGTTACAGCGATGAAAAGAAAGCATATGCATTGATGGCTAAAAATGCCGTCTTGATTGAGCATTCTTCCAAGGACACCTTGTACCTTCATGCAGACACCTTGATGACCCGTGAGGATTCCATTTATCGTGAGGTGAGTGCCTATTACGGAGTACGCATCTACCGTTCCGATTTGCAGGGAGTCTGTGATTCGATGTATTATTCCACCATGGATTCAGTCCTGCGTTTGTTTTCAAATCCGGTTTTATGGTCTGAACAACAACAGTTGACGGGGAAATCCATGGAACTGCATACCAAAAATAACAAACCACACACGCTTAATGTAAATGGTTCAGCCTTGGTCGTAGCCTTCGGCGGTGATTCCTTGTACAACCAATCATCTGGAAGAGACTTGGTAGCGGTGTTTGATTCGATAGGAAAGGACATTGTGCGGGTGGATATCAATGGCAATGCTGAGACAATCTATCTTCCAACCGAAAAGAATGGATTGGTGACGGGATTGAATCGACTGGAGGGGAGTTCGTTAACCATGTATAGAAAAGAGGGTGAATTGGAGAAACTGGTGGTTTGGCCTTCTCCCAAAGGGGTATTTTACCCCCTTGAGAAGCTGTCCCCTGAAAAACGATATTTGGATCAATTTAAATGGTTGGAAGATATCAGACCCCTTGATCCGGCGGATGTGTTCAGGGAAACCAAGGTTACGGAACCCGATAACCGGTAAACTAATGGAAAACATCATACGGATATTGCCCGACTCGGTGGCCAATCAGATTGCCGCAGGAGAAGTGGTCCAACGACCGGCTTCCGTCGTCAAGGAATTGATGGAAAATGCCATTGATGCAGGTGCTACACAAATAGATGTCTTTATCAAGGAGGCTGGCCGTACCTTGATACAGGTTGTGGACAATGGAAATGGCATGAGTCCGGAAGATGCAAGGACGGCTTTTTTGCGTCACGCGACATCCAAGCTTCGACAAGCTGACGATTTGTTCCACATTAAGACCATGGGGTTTAGGGGAGAAGCCCTGGCATCCATTGCCGCTGTGGCTCAAGTGGAATTGGTCACCCGTCGTCCTTCGGATGAATTGGCCTGGAAAATAGAACTGGACGGATCGGTGATTTCCAATGAAGAGCCGACCCTTTCGGCACAGGGTTCTCGATTTACCGTGCGTAATTTATTTTACAACATTCCTGCCAGACGTAAATTTCTCAGCGACAACGCCAAAGAATTCAAATACATTCGGGATGAATTCATTCAGATTGCATTGGTTTATCCTTCACTGTCGTTCAGTCTGACTCACAATGAAGAGGTTATATACCAGCTTGTTCCCTCAACCACCAAGCAACGATTGATTACCTTGTTTGGCAAGCGTTCGGGCGGACAATTGAACAAGCAACTTTATCCGGTGGAAGTGCAAACACAACTTGTCAGCATCACCGGTTTTGTAGGAGATCCAGCTGCGGCCTGTCTCCGCGATCCGTTGCAATATTTCTTTGTGAATGGCCGTTTTATCCGCCACAAATACTTTAGGAATGCCGTGCTGAAGGCATATGAAACGTTGCTACCGACAGGCATGCAACCCATGTATTTCTTATTTTTCGAGGTTTCACCCCAGGCGTTGGATGTCAACATCCATCCCACCAAGACGGAAGTGAAATTTGAATACGAACAAGCTATTTGGCCCATAATCCATGCAACAGTCAGGGAAGCCCTGGGAAAGTTCAACGCTGTACCCTCCATCGATTTTGACCGGGAGGATGCTCCTCAAATCAGTGTATTCAAGAGCGACCGAACCGTAACACCGCCTACTGTGGCGTTCAATCCATCCTACAATCCATTCAAAACCCCACAACATAGTTCGACACCCAATTGGTCGAGTTTGTATGAAGGGTTTCACAGCGAGCAACACACGCATCAAACGCAGATGGAAATGGATTCAATTGAAGAGAAAGACCTCTGTCCCTTCGATAGTGATGCACCAAAGTTTCAACTACTGGGAACGTTTGTCGCCATAAATTGTCGAAAAGCATTTGTACTGGTACATCAACAACGGGCTCACATTCGTATATTGTTTGAACGGTATCGAAAGGCGCTGTTGCAACACAAACTGCCATCTCAGGTGCTGATGTTTCCCATTCAACTGTTGTTGGATGATGAACAACGCCATGACTTCAACACCAGCAAGGAAGCGTTGGTTTCCTTTGGATTCCAATTTGATGAAACAGCCGATGCGCTGTACATTACAGCGGTACCCATGAGTGAAGAAACGCTTGATCCTGAGGCATGGGTATTGGAGTTGATACATGAAGATCAGGAAGCGGGTCTTGATGCTTTGAAAGAGCGTTCTGACCGTTTAGCCTTCAAAATGGCCAAATTATCGGCCATACCCTGTGGCCGACTGTTATCTGAACAAGAAATGGAAGAATTGGTAGTCAGGTTGTCAGAAACAAAAGAGCCCAAGTTTACTCCAGATGGAAAGCGAGTCATCGTGTCATTGACAGAAGAAGAATTACTCAATCGTTTTTAATACGGTAACTAAAACCTTGACGTGATGGTTGCACACTTCAATCCATTTGAAACAAACCCTGTGAACGTTATAGGTTGGGGCTATTCCAGCCTTCCCTTGATTCCGCTGAGGGCTGAACCTTCAGAACGGGCTGAAATGGTAACCCAGGCTTTGTACGGAGAACGAATGCTCTTGTTTGAGAAGCAATCTGACTGGGTACGTGTAGCATTGACGAATGATGGGTACCAGGGTTGGTGTGCTTCAAAAATGGTGAGCACCTGCACCATGGAAACATGGAATAAATTGGACAATCAGATGGGTAAGCGGCTTACGCAACCCCTTTCAACGTGTTTATGCGGAGGCAGAACCATCCTGTTGCCCGCTGGAAGCCGGTTGTTTCAAGAAGACAAGCTCATTGAAGACGTAGTTCAAGAAGCGTTGAATGGATTGAATCCATCGGAAGTGGCAAAACGATTTCTGCATGCTCCCTATCTGTGGGGCGGAAAAAGTATATTGGGAATGGATTGCTCAGGACTTGTCCAACTCTCCTTTGCATTGCTTGGGATTACCCTTCCACGGGATGCGAGCCAACAAGTGTTGTTGGGTGAACCGGTGTCATCGCCGGTAGAAGCATTACCGGGCGACCTGGCCTTCTTTGCCAATCCGGAAGGTAGAATTGTTCATGTAGGCCTGGTTATGGCCGAGGGTTGTATCATCCATGCCTCAGGGTCTGTTCGTATAGACAGGCTTGACAGTAATGGCATCTTCAATCGGGAAACAAACGTCTATTCGCACAGATTGTCGCAACTCAAGCGTCTTTCTTTTTAATCGAGAATCTTCCTCTTCGTTCATGTTCCTTGTTTTGTGGTGGTGGATATTGCCTTTAAGGAAACAAACCTTCGTTAAAAGAAACAAATTAAACCCTATGTACGTTGTGTGCCCCTGTTTGCTTCCATACTTTTGAACAGACACCAACACACAAGGATTCATGTCCGTTAAAGCCATCAATTACGAACTGAACCGCACCATAGGCATGAAGCTGTTACGCGTGCGTCAATCGGCCGGTTTATCGCAACAAAATGTTGCCGATGACCTGAATTTTTCCCCCACCACGTATTCCAAATTGGAGAACGGAAAGATTGATTTTACGGTGACGCGCATTTTCCAGTTTGCCAGTTACTTCAAGGTTTACGCGCCCGATTTTCTGGATCTTACCATCGACAAGCCCCGACGTCAGGAAGACGTCAGGCCCTTGTCGGAGTATAAGAATATGGAAATGAAATTTGAGGTGTTGCGCGAACTCTTCGGCGACGCCATCAAATAAGCCTTATTTTTTCTTTTTCCACAATGTTGGCAGGAACTTTTCGTACATGAGGTGCCGCCAGGTTGTCAAGTCGTGCGCACCTGCACCGCCTACGTAGTATTCATGGTTAACCTTGAGTGTTTCCAGCTCACGGTGGAAGACTTCGTGGCGTGCATTTGCATTGGTTTCGTGGGTACCGGCACCTACAAAGAAGTAGTCCAATTTGTCATTGATATCCTTTTCCTTGAGGGCGGGCGTCAAGTCGGTAGCTATGGCTGCACTCAACAGCCCCACGTTGGCAAACAAATCGAGGTTGTTCAGCCCTACGTATTGCGCATGTCTTCCACCCATGGAAAGACCGCAAATGGCCCGACCGTGCCTATTCTGGATAACTTTATACCGTGATTCCACAAACGGAATGATGCATTGCTTCATTTCCTCGTTAAACAGCGGGAAACTCAAATCGGTATGCTTGGGGTTATTGCGGTGAACCACCTGGTTGTTGGGTAGTACGATAATCATGGGTTCGGCTTTCTTTTCAGCCAAAAGATTGTCCATGATGAAGTTGATTTGGCCGTGTTGGAACCAAGTTTCGGGTATATCGCCCGAGCCACCCAACAGATACAGTACGGGGTAGCGCTTTTTGGGGTTGTAACCCGGAGGGGTATACACCAGCATGTACCGGGTACCCTTGGTTACAGACGAGTAATAGTATAGGTTGTTGA
>CAYPLF010000020.1:30080-31167 GCA_964411555.1 uncultured Bacteroidales bacterium
ACCAGCATGTACCGGGTACCCTTGGTTACAGACGAGTAATAGTATAGGTTGTTGACTTCTCCGTGGGGCACACCGGGCTTGGCGTCGTAGAAGTTGGGTTCGTCTCCGTATACCCAAAGCAAGCTGAAGGGCGGCATGGCGGCTTGTCCTGTAAAGGTGTTGTTGGGGTCGCACATGGTTACACCATCAATTTGCATCCAATATAGGTAAACGTTGGGTTCAAGCGGGCCAATCGTGACCGACCATATGCCGTCCGATCCCTTGACAAGGGGAACTTGCTTTCTGGCCTCTCTGCCTACAAACATTGAACCGGAAATGCTTACCGTATTTACATTGGGCCCCCTCAGACGGAAGGTCACTGTGCGGTCATCGTTCACTTCAGGTGAAATCACATTGGCAGAAAACGGAACCAATTTCTCGGTATTCTTTTGCGGTCTCCAGTCAACGTTGACGTGGTCTTGTTGGGCAATCATTGCTTGGCAACTCAGCCCCAGCAATCCCATAAGCAGATAATGACGTGTGTTCTTCATGGTTGTTATGTGTTAGAAAGGTTTGAATCCCATAATCTCGCGCACCGCTGTGATGGTTTTTTGCGCACTGGCCCTGGCTTTTTCAGCTCCTTCGGTGGCCACCTTATGGAGGTAGGCCTTATCGTTGCTGATGTCCAGGTAGCGCTCCCGGATGGGCGAGGTCACCTTTATGATGTCGGCAGCCAGTTGTTTCTTAAGGTCGCCGTACCGAATCTGACAGGTGTTCCACTTGTCATTGAAATATTCGTAGGTATCGGGTGTGGATACCACCTTGAGGATGGTAAACAGGTTTTCAATGTAATCCGGCTTGATGGAGTTGGGCGCTGTGGGGCCGCTGTCGGTCAGCGCTTTCATCACTTTCTTTTCGATGACCTTAGGCTCGTCGCAGAGGTACACGCAGTTGCCTTCCGATTTGCCCATCTTTCCGCTGCCATCCAGGCCGGGAATCTTGACCAGTTCCTCCCCGAAGTTGTACGCTTGTGGTTCCTTGAAGAATTCAACCCCGTAGAAGTTGTTGAAACGGCGGGCAAACTTGCGGGTCATTTCCAGGTGTTGTT
>CAYPLF010000021.1:0-30862 GCA_964411555.1 uncultured Bacteroidales bacterium
CATAATACTTTATTTCATCGATGTTTCTTCTGTGTGTCGGTAAAAATACAATCTTTGACAACGCTTTATTTCCACATTAATATACACACATGCTTCTTTTATTAGCTTTTAGAAATAAACGAAAGGGTTAAGGAAAAAAGTTAATTGAACTTTTAGGGGCGTTACAGGTGATGTGTTTTTCTGGCAAGTATTTAGGTTTTGTTTTCCGCTATGAAATTACGATTGTTTGGTGTGGCGTGCAAGTTTTGTTTAGGTTATGTTGCAGATTTTTTTGTGGGTTTTGTTGGAACGTTGATCTCAGGGTGGCTGGAGTGGAGGGGGGATTGTTGGGCGGTGGCGACTTGTGGAGAAAAGCGATTAAGAAACCAATCGGAATGGAGCGTTAAAAATTTTCATCTTCGAGGAAGGAACGCAGTGACTGACGCTTTGAAAATTTAGCGGAATGCAATGCAGGTTTCCGCTTTTCGTAATCGGCGCGGCACCTTCCTGCCCGGCGGAATGGACGCTGTTTATTAAATTAATAAATAATCATATATTTGTAAACATAAATGCGTTGGCACTTTAAGTGAAGTAAACTTGAAAATCCAATTTGGCTCCTCAAGTGGTTATAGATGAAGAAGGTCTTTGCAGTTAGTATGATTTTAAATGAAATGTTGTTGTAAATGATATTCAAATGAGTATCTTTGTTGAATGCTAATCGCCGTTGAATATGAAGTATTCAGAAGTCGAAAGAAAAGTAAAGAGGCATGGGTGTTACTTTGTTAGAGATGGTAAAAAGCATCCGATTTGGTTTAGCCCAATAACAGGAAAGGAGTTTCAACTTAGCAAACATAAAAGCGAAGAAGTGAAACCAGGAACGCTAAACAGCATCAGCAAAGACTCAGGGGTTAAGTTTTAACTGCTGAGCCTACAACTTTATATATAAAAATCATGGTAACTATGAAAGTAACAGTAATTATCGAAAGAGGAATAGACGGAACTTATTCCGCCTATATGGATTCCAATAAGTTGAGTTTTGGATTGATTGGTGACGGGAAAACCGTTAAGGAGACAATGGACGATTTTGCCAATTCTTACGAAGAAATGAAAGCCTATTACAAAGAAACCGGAAAGGAATTCAACGAGTTGGAATTTGTGTTCAAATATGATGTTTCTTCGTTTCTTCAGTATTATTCAGGCATTCTATCGTTAGCAGGCTTGGAAAAATTAACCGGAGTAAACAGGGGGCAGTTGAGCCATTATGCAACCGGCCATCGTAAACCCAGTCAAAAAACCATTGAAAAGATTGAAAAGAAATTACAGGGCTTTGGCAATGAATTAAGCCAAATACACTTCGTATGATTACTTAATACTTCGATGAAAAAAGACACCAACAGTAATTTGACCTCATTTGCATCACATCTTGATGAGCAATATGGTGTTCGTGGCACTGAAAAGCGCGAACAGTTTGAGGAGGAGTTTGAGTCATTCAAACTCGGAGTGATGATTCAAGAACTGCGCAAAGAACAAGGCCTGACTCAGGAACAGTTGGCCCAAAGGTGCGGAACAACCAAAACTTATATTTCAAGGATAGAAAATGATGCTTCGGACATCCGTTTATCAACCTTGATGCGCATTTTTCGTGAAGGATTTGGAAGACACCTCAAATTAAGCTTTGATGCTTAACCTTCCTACCCGGCGTAGCGGACGCTTTCTCTTGGTGGGGGTTGCTTTATGAAAAAATCCGCTTATTTTGTTTGAAAATGTAAAATAAAGCGTATATTCGCAGGATAGCTACGAAAAACACTACTATTATGCTGATTCGATTTTCGGTTGCTAATTTCAGGACGTTTAGGGAGAAGGCTACGTTGAGTCTGGTTGCGTCGAATTACGACAAGGATACCAGGGAGGCAGACAACATTTTTGTTGATCCCAACAATGGTATGAGGATACTGAAAAGTGCTGTCGTGTATGGGGCGAATGCCAGCGGAAAAAGCAAGCTGTTTGAGGCGCTGTCTTTTATGAGGCACTTTGTGATCAACAGTTCAAAAAACAGCCAAACGGGCGATTCAATTGAAGTTGAGCCTTTCTTGTTGAGCAGCGAGACGGAGCATGAACCCTCCGAGTTTGAGGTGGTATTTACACACAACGGGGTGTTGTACCGCTATGGATTTGAAGCAACCAAACAAGAAGTCTGTTCCGAGTGGCTGTACTACAAGCAAAAAACAAAAGAAGTGGAACTGTTTTATCGGGATGGTACTAATTTCACCCTGCATGAACGGAGTTTCACAAAAGGAAAGATGCTGGTGAAGGAAGGCCTGGTCAGGGACAATGCCTTGTTGGTGTCGGTAGCCGCACAATTCAACGACAAGACCGCTATCAACGTGATTGAATGGTTCAAACGATTCAAGACACTGTCCGGATTGAAGGAATACGAATTTCAAGGGTTTACCATGGCCAAAACCGAAGAAATCTTGCAAAAACAAAAAATCCTGGAGTTGTTGAAAGCCGCTGACTTGGGTATTTATGACATTACCTTGCAGAAATTGGATATTGACCACCTTCCTGAAGACATGCCAAAAGAGCTGAAGGATAAGGTTGTGAAGGAGATGAGTGAAAAGAAAAAAGAATTTGTTTCAGATGTCATCACAACCCATAAAGTGTACGATGCAAACAAAAAACCCATTGAGAATGCATACTTTTCGATGGGTGACCACGAATCGTCCGGAACAACAAAGTATTTTTCGCTAACAGGCCCCATTCTCGACGTGATTGAAAATGGCTATACCTTGGTGGTGGATGAGTTGGATTCCAAGCTGCATCCCAACCTGGTCTGTAAAATCGTGTCACTGTTTAATTCAAGCGAGTTGAATCCAAAACATGCGCAGCTGATTTTCAACACGCACGATACCAATTTGCTCAGTTCCGGGCTTTTCCGCAGGGATCAAATCTGGTTTACCGACAAGAATAAGTACGGTGAAGCCTCCCTGTATTCATTGTCAGACTTCAAATCGGATGCGGTACGGAAAACCGAATCGTTTGAAGACAACTACGTCAGGGGCAAGTACGGTGCAGTGCCCTATTTGAACAATTTCGACAGACTGAACGAAACCCTGGCGCGCTATGAGAATGAAAAACAAAAAAGCTGAACAACAGGCAGCAAAAGAAAAGCACAGGGAGCAGCTTAAATCAAACCGCAGGGCAGAACAAAATTTAGAAAGAGCAGAGCCGACCATCGTAGAAAAGCCAACCATTCTGATTGTCTGTGAAGGTCAAAATACAGAGCCATCCTATTTCAACCAGTTTAGGTTGTCAACAGCAACCGTTGTTTCAATCGGTGAAGGATACAGTACCGATTCCTTGGTAAGAAGAGCGGAAGAACTAAGTCGGGAAAAACAGTATGACCAGATTTGGTGTGTGTTTGATGCGGACCCCATACCTGATAATCTCCACCAAGCAGCAAATTTCAATCGAGCCATTCAGCTGGCAGAAGCAAACGGTTTTGGAGTAGCCTACTCAAACCAAGCGTTTGAGTATTGGCTGATCTTGCACTTCAATGATCACCAAGGTGGAAAAATGGATAGGTCTACCTATGATGACAGGCTAAATAAACTGTTGAAGCCGTTTTCTGTTTCGTACGATGGAAAAGGAAGTAAGCGAATTACAGAGGAGCTGTTTGATGTGCTGGATAAAAGAAAGCTGTTGGCCATTTCAAGAGCAAAACGCAATTTCAATCAATATGACCACAGCAATCCGTCAATGGAAGAATCATCAACTACTGTATTTCGGCTGGTGGAAGAGTTATTGAAGTATGTTTGATTGCCTCACCCAATAAATCAAGACGCAATTCGTTGTCAAACGCCTCGCGATTCTTGGTGCCTTCCTTGCCAATATAGGTATCGGTCAAGTCTTCTAATTTATAGGTTTTCATGTTGAAACGGCTAATTGCACAAAGATAGATGTTTCCTATTGGGAAAACAAAAAACCCGGCTTCATCACCAGCAAATAAACTGGGAGAGGAATAACCGGGACTGCTCTGCAAAGATAATAAAAAAGGAAGAAGTGGTTGGCGCAAATTTTGCGACAACCTCTCAAAGCTCACCCATTTGAATGGTTGCTTTCTCTTGAAAAATTTGCATGCTATTTTAATAATTCGTACAATTACGGTCGAAAAGCGCAACCTTATCTATTGGCTGCAATAAATGTAAAGACATGAAAAACAAAAGCTATTTTAAGATCACACTGTTGCTGCTGACCCTTGGCGTGCTGGCTTCTTGTTCATCGGTAGGAGTACGGACCTCATTTGCTGATAAGGATTGGAAGCAGTTTGGACTTCATGGAAAAGTAAAGACATATTCTGAACGCTATTACAAAGTAGAAAAAAAGTTTGGAGAATGGGAAAAGGGAGATATTGAAATAGGCGTTCATAGTCGAGCATTATTTGATAGTAAAGGAAATAGTCAATATGTAGAAAACTATACCAATAATGACAAATTTTTAATCAAACTCGTCCCCCAAAGAGAAAATGGGATTGTGATTGGAGATGAACAATATGACATTGATGGTAAAATGACTACCAAATCGAAACTTATTCATCACTCAAAAGTTGAAGTTGAATACATTGCGTATAATAAAGATGGAAACGTTACTTCACAAGGGCGGACGTATATAACATATAACAACGACATAACATGTAAAACGGTTAAAATCTCAAAACCGGAAGAACTTACGTTTGTCCAGGAATTCAACAAAGATGGAAATCCAATAAGTCAAAAACAGATAGACAAAAATGGGAAAACCGTTAACTTCCAAAAATATGTATACCTCGCTTTTGATAAACATAAAAACTGGACAAAAAGACTAAGTTATGAGCCAGAAACAGGTGAAGAACCTGTAAATATAGCAATCAGAGAATATGAGTACTATTAAAGGAACGACTATTACGCTTCTTGTTTTACTAATCGTGTTTGCCGGTTGTACCAATCAGCAATCTGACAAGAGTGGCAATCGAACATTCACGAGTGCAGAATTAATTGGAAAATGGAACAGCGTTGTTTCTGATGAGTCGCCCCAAAACAAAGATGTGAAAATTAATAGCATACAATTGGTTAACGACTCAGTAGTAGCAGTACAAATCATCGATTCAACCGGTGTGAGGATGGTTGAAGGAACTTGGAAAAATAACTATGAAAAGAAACTGGGTATTTCAAGCCTCACAATAAAGACTGATATTTTAGTTGAATTTTCCAAAACAGATCACGATATGCATGCTCTATTGCTTAAGCTTTGTGAGGAAAAGAGTAAGTTATATATGGTTGCCGGGGGCTATAAATTTCAAAAAGAATAAAAAGCCATTAATTTCAGTTGTCCCGGAAGTCGGCTGGATGGTGGTTACTTAATCTTGATTTCCAACTTCTTGCCCTCACTGATTGCGACAACCACTACCAGTAGAGGCTTATTCTATATCAATGGTTTTACTGCCATTGAAGGTGTGATGTTCGTTGTGTGACACATAGCCTAGTTGGTTGGATAGGCACTGGGTGTTGGCAATTTGAGCGTCCAGGTTGCGATGGGAATGTCCGTATATCCAATAGTCTATAGGGTTTGAGGCAATGAAATTGCCCAGTTCAACGGTAAAAGCTCCGTTATAGGGGCTACCGATGAACTCCTTAGCCAATAGTTTGAACGATGGAACATGGTGGCTAGCAACAATGATATGCTTGGATTTGGATGCGTCTATACTATCTTTCAGAAAAGCCAAACACCGTTCATGCTCCTCGTTGAATTTTACCCAGTTTATATTCGATTTTCCACTTCTGATTCTATAAAAATCGGAAATGGCTCTTTCGGTAGCATACGCGTTTATTACGTCAATTTTTGACCATAAGGTGGTTGCGAGCAACACGGTACGTTCTGTAAGCTGTATGCTTGCATTGTAGTGATACGTTACGTTTTCCCGGATGGCATAGGTCCATCCGTTATGTAGCTGGTCGATGTCGAAAAATTTATAGAATTCGTGGTTGCCTGGAATGACGATTACTGTTTTGTAATTGTCGGACGCCCAGTCCCAAAATGGATGTTTGTTTATGTTGTCATCATCAATGTAACCAATATCTCCTGCGAGCAATAGTATGTCTCCTACAACACCCATGGGGTGATTCTTTAGAAAGCTGCTGTTTTCAGCAAACTCAAGATGGAGGTCGGATGCGTATTGAAGTTTTATCATAGCTGCAAAAAACTTTGTTTGATTTGTTTGATCAAATCCTCACCTGATACGTGCCCCAACCCTGCAGATCGGAAAAATTCAGCCGTTGGAATATCGTTACTTACATCATCACAAAAAACAGCAATGTCTTTAGCTAACCGCTCCGGTAATGCATAACTGTCTGCAGGTGCCAGCATACCGGCTAGGCGAAATACATCTTTCTTGTGCTTGGCAATATGCCTGCTATCCACTTGTTCACCTTGTGAATCTCGGTATTTCATCTCAAGGTAGGCTTTGCATTTTAAACAGATCAGGCTTTCAATAGTTGCAATGTGCACACCGTTATCAATGTAACTGTGTTCTATAGTGAAATGATAATAATCCTCATTCATCAGTATGGCAGAAAGGCTGGATAAGTTTTCATCAACCGGGATAGGTGTTATGTGTGCATCTTCAGGAAAATTTACCAATCCCGGATTTCTGGAGAAAAGTTCAATTTGATAGGGAAACTCGGGGTTAGCGGGTTTCATAAATCTGTAATATTCATGTTTGTTGTTCTGACGTTCCACGGTTGCACTATTTTGTTCACCGTATCGGGCTGCCTTGACAAATTCCCAAAACTTACTGACAAACGCATTTGTTAGAGCTTCTACAATCAGGATGATGTCAATATCTTTTGTGGCACGTGGTACCAGGGCATATTTCTCTTCGTGGATTTCACAGGCGGTACCACCGATGATCACATAGTTGTTTTCAAATCCGATGAAGAATGCCTTAAACTGTTCTAGACCTTTCACCATTGCATTTGATTGATCATGTTTTCTAATTCGATTTGAATGCGTTCGTCCGGATGGTCTTTGAGTGTCAGATATAGAGATAATTTATCAACCACCTGGTTGTCGCTCAATTTGCGGGGGTCATAGCGCCATATTTCAATGGTGTTTTCCCCGAACTCTTTGTCGGTTTCAATACCTAAATCTTTGAACTCCTTCTTGCTGATGGCATAATGTTGTACGTTTTCCTCATTTATCAGAGTATGGTAAGACAATGCGTTGATGCCGCTTTTTAAAGCTTTCTTGACAAAGCTATCCGTGAATAGAGTCCGTTCTATGGGATTATCTAAAAAAGGAAGAGCTTTTTCCCAAAGCGTTTTATGGGTAGTTGAAAATTGATATGTTTTTTCTTTACCACCCACAGCCGTCATTATTTCATGGTTGCATAACCATCTTAAGGCTCTGTTTGCCGTGGCGTACGATATTCCAAACACATTGATAATATCCTGCACTTTCAGTTCGTCGGCAAGTTCTTTCTCTAGTTTGAAAAGTATAAGGCATTGAGCGATTGGCGGTATAGTGGAATGGAGCTGTTCAACACTTGTCCTTTGTTTTTTTAAATCTATGATGAGATCAGGAATAAACATCTGCTTTTGAGGAACAATGAAATTCACTCGCTGTTGAACGAGTCGTTGCATATTGTAAGAGGCAATTTTGTTGATGATGAAAATGGCTGGCATTCCGACTCTGTTTTTCAATAGAGACATGTGCTTTTGAAGTTGAGCAGGAGTGGCAATTGTGTCATCAACGGCAAAACAGACTAATACCTCATGTCCAATCATGAATGAGGTATAAAACGTATAGAGGCCAGCTACCGTGGCTGGTATAAGCACCTGCTGACCTTTCGGTAATGGTTCAAAGATTACATTTTTATCCAACATTGCACGAATGTACACTGCTGTATTTTTGATTTGGTCATCAATATTGCACATAATCATATATGTCTGATTTTGTGCAAATATAGTGAATTTGTATTATAAGGTAAAGAATACTACTTTTTTTATTAATTCCCAACTTCTTGTTCAACCCGGTAGGCAGGATACTATCTCTTTGTTGAAGTTACCCATGAATTCGTATTCATGTTTAGGATTTTTACTTACATTTACCTTCTAACCAATTAAACACGTAAACGATGAAACTAGTCGTATTTGGTGCAAGTGGCAAGACGGGCAGGTTGGTGGTTGAACAGGCGTTGGCTGCTGGAAATCAGGTTGTTGCTTATGTGCGCAACAAAGAGGCGTTTAACACGAACCATCCGGCGTTGGAGGTTGTAGAAGGACAATTGAGTGAAACGGAGAAACTGAAAGCGGCCATGACCGGATCAGAGGCCTGTATCTCTGTTCTTGGTGGGGCTTCTCTCACGAAACACAGTTATGAAATCGTGGAGGGCATTGATACCATCGTCCGGTTGATGGAAGAAACCGGGGTGAAGCGCTTCGTGTATTTATCGAGTCTTGGTGCAGGGGAGAGCCGTATGTACATGCCCCAACCCGTACGGTTTTTGGTGGCTGACCTGTCGTTGCGCGTACCGTTGGCAGACCACACGGCTAACGAGAACCGAATCAGGCAGAGTCAGCTTGACTGGACCATCGTTCGTCCCGGCAGTTTGACCTATGGAGGGATGATCGGACAGCTGAAACATGGTTCCGAAGCGTTGAAGATGAAGGGGAACCCCAGCATCTCACGTGCGAATGTGGCCGCCTTTATCCTAGGTCAGCTTACCGAGGCGACTTATCGGAAAAAATGCGTTTGGCTGTTCGAGTGATGATAAGGCACATCGCACGCTTTTTATTCGTATATTTGGTAGTAGAAACTAAAATGAAAAGCGATGAAACAGCTGATGGTCATTTTACTTTTGATTGTTGTGTCGGTTAGTTGCACTGTGCAAAAAAATAAAACAAACGGAACGATGAAACCACTCACGGAACTGGAGAAGCAGATTATTCTGTACAAAGGTACGGAAGCCCCCTTTACGGGCAAGTACACCAATAATAAGGCGCAAGGGCTCTATGTGTGCCGTCAATGCGGAGCGCCCCTGTACCGCTCGGAAGATAAGTTTGAATCGCATTGCGGCTGGCCTTCCTTCGATGACCAGATAGCCGGGGCGGTGAAACGTGTCCCCGACAAGGATGGAAGACGCACGGAAATCATATGCAGCACCTGCGACGGACACCTCGGACACGTGTTTGAGGGAGAAGGCTATACCGACAAGAACCTGCGCCACTGCGTCAATTCCGTTTCGATGGAGTTCATTCCCGATGTGGAAGAAGCCATCTTCGCCGGTGGTTGCTTTTGGGGCGTTGAACACCTCATGCAACAGCAAGCTGGCGTGTTGAGTGTTGAATCCGGCTATACCGGCGGAACAGTCAAGAACCCCACGTACAAAGAAGTCTGTACCGGTACCACGGGACACGCCGAGGCGGTACGGATCATCTTCGACCCCAAAAAGGTGGATTACGAAACACTGGCCAAGCTCTTTTTTGAGATTCACGACCCCACGCAAGCCGATGGTCAGGGCCCCGATATTGGCAACCAGTACCGTTCGGAGGTGTTTTACAACAGCGAGGAACAAAAAGCGACAGCCGAAAAACTCGTTGAGTTACTCAAAGCCAAGGGCTACGATGTGAAAACCGCCGTCACCCAAGCAACCGAGTATTACCCGGCCGAAGCGTACCACCAGGACTATTACGACAAAACGGGAAAACAACCCTATTGCCACGTCTATACGAAGCGGTTTTAGTCGCTCCTTGGATGGTTTAATCCGCTGTCTACCCGATCTGCTATTGCCCTGCTGCCCGGATGTAGCGTCGTTCACCAACCTAATTTATAGCGTTCGTGTAGAAATTCGGGATTTCCGAGTCTCTACACGAACGTTTTTTGTTAAGCCGAGGTGAAATAAAAACAGAATAATACCTACATTCGGCACTTCATCGGATTTTACTGGATGCTTCATGGATAACCCTGTTTATTTGATCAAATTTTAAAATGAGTCCATTATGAAACAGTGGTTATTGGCATTTTTTTCATCAGCTGCGTTGCATGCGCTTTTGATTTTCTTTGTTTTCCTGTACTACCTTTCGAAAGAATCAAAAAGAAAACACCATCCAACCGTTGCCCAGTACATTGAGCAGCGAACAGTCATTCTGCTCTTGCTCCCCATTTACTGTTTCTCTCAGAAAACATCAATAGCTTGTTCCGATGTTCCAATCAATAGTCTGATTGGATTCTTTATCAGCTCATCGGTGATCATTATTTGTTGTGGGATATTGGCATTGGCTATTCTGTACTATCTGGAACCACTTTTTCTTAAAAGAAGAAGAACGTTTGTCGGCAAACAAACAGGTGTCTTTTTGAGTACAATCATTGCTGTTTATGTTCCTGCGGTTCTGGTCAACCTGTTGCATCTGATTGATTGTCCATCATCGGTATGGAATTATTTGGTTCTTCCGTTGTGGCTTCAATTGGTAAACCTGTTCATGTCGGTTGCCTTTATCGCGGCCTTGCGGGTGTTCTACAACTGTATTCAGTACCGCATTCAAAGCATGGTCAACCAGAAGGATGTGGAGATTGCCAAGATGAAGGAGCTGAAGAACCAGGCCGAACTCAATGCGCTACATTCGCGCATCAATCCGCATTTTTTGTACAACGCGCTGAATTCCATCGCGAGTTTGGCCCACATCGATGCCGGTAAAACGGAACACATGGCACTTGGGCTTTCCGACTTGTTCCGGTATTCCATCAACAAGGAAAATAAGACGTACGTTACCGTTGACGAAGAGTTGGACATGGTGGACAAGTACCTGGACATTGAGAAAACCCGTTTTGGCGACAGGTTGGTCTATGAAATCAAGGTGGATGACAGTATCCGTGAACAACAAATCCCCAAGTTCCTCATTCAGCCACTGGTGGAAAACGCGGTCAAACACGGGTTGTCGAAGATTAAAGAACAGGGCAGGATTGTGGTTGAAGTGAAGCAGCATAAGAAAGACCTGGTCATTGCCATCTACGACAACGGCCCTGATTTTCCTGCTGAACCGGTGAGTGGCTATGGCCTGCAGAACCTGCACGACAAGCTGAGCATTCTTTATAGCGACAATGCCAGTTTCAATTGGGTGAACGGAACTGACAAACACATTACAATTACCTTGAAGCATGTAGTTGAATCATGAACACGAACCGACCTTTTACCACCTTGATCATAGACGACGAGCCGCTGGCACGCGTGCGTCTGCAAACCTTGATCCGTGACTATCCCGGGACGTTTGAACTGATAGGCGAGGCGGAAAACGGGGAAGACGCCATTGAAAAAATCAACCGCCTACAGCCGGATTTGATTTTCCTGGATATCCAAATGCCTGAAATCAACGGTTTTGATGTGTTGAAAGCCGTGGATTGTTACCCTAAGGTTGTTTTTTGCACGGCATTCGACGAATTTGCCTTGAAGGCGTTCGAAACCAATTGCATGGACTACCTGGTCAAGCCACTCACCAAGGAACGGTTTGCCCGGACCGTTGAAAAACTGGACCGCCTTGCGGGTGAAACCGGTCCGGCCATGAATCTGAACAAGCTTATCGAACAGTTCAACCAGGAATACAAAAAGCAGGAAACGACCTCTCTTCCGGTCAAAGTGGGCGACCGGGTTGTTTTTGTACGGCTCGACGAGGTTTCTTACCTGCAGGCGGATGAGAAATACGTGACCGTGGTGACCAAACATGCCAAGTCATACATCCTTGATTCGAGTCTGAAAAAGTTAGAAGAAAAGCTGCCGGCCTATTTCATCCGGGTGCACAAGTCGTACCTCATCAACAGAAACCTGCTGAAGGAGGTCAACAAACATTTCAACAACCGCTTCGTGCTGGTGCTCGACGATTACAGCCAAACCAGGATTACGAGCGGGCGGAACTACTACCAGGCCATTCGGGAATTGCTGGAGTATTGACTTCCGCTTTTCTAATGAAAATTGGTTGATTTTTTCCGCTTTTCCAAAAAATGATTCATGAATGAAGTGGCTTGAGAAGTAAATAAACGGTAAATAGAACAAAATATCTCCGTGTATTTCGTGTGAATGATAAGGAATACTGTATATTTGGAACATGCTTCTTATGTCCTATTCATAAAGTGATTCCATCATGAAATATCCCTTTCTTTCCGTCGCTTTCCTGTTGTTTCCATTGCTGTGTTTTTCTCAAGGTATCACGTTTGAACAAGGTTCGTGGAGTGAGGTGCTTGCCAAGGCCAAGCAAACCAACAAGCCGGTGTTTGTCGATGTGTACGCATCCTGGTGTGGGCCGTGCAAGACCATGAGCAAGGAAATCTTTCCCCTCAAGTCGGTGGGCGATGTGTACAACGCCTCGTTCGTATGCTACCAGATAGATGCGGAGAAAGGAGAGGGAGTGGAACTAGCGAATAAGTACAATGTCACGGCTTATCCAACCTACTTGTTTGTCAAAGCTGACGGCACGTTGTTTTCCAGGGAGCTCGGTTCCATGGAAGCCGCTGCATTTATCGAGGTGGCCAAAAAAGCCTTGAAGGATGTGGACGATCCGAAGCCGTTGCCCGTTTGGGAGGCTGAATACCCGCAAAAGAAGAAGGACCCTGCGTTCCTGCTGGAATACCTGAATAAACGAAGCAGCCTGGGGCTTCCCATCAGCGCCCTGTTTGATGAGTATTTACAGCTGATTCCGGCCGCAGAGCGGGTATCAAACAAGGTGGCAAATCTGTACAAACAGGAAGGCGGTACGTTGAAAGTGGCTGATGGTGCCTACCAGCACCTGTTGAAGAACAGGAAGGAATTCACGGTCATACTCCTTGGCGTGGTTGATGGTATTCTTCAAGACGGGGTACTGAACACGATGAAAGAGGCGGCCCGAACGAATAATGAAGCGTTGTTCCAAACAGCCATGGCTGCCTTCGACCAAATTCCGGCCAGTGCTGCCATACAGAACAGGGAAGAGATATTCATGGAATATTACCGGAGGACAAAAGAACCTGAACTGCATTTGAAATATACTATTCTGCACTGTAACAACAACTTGATGAAGGTTGAACCCTCTTCCAATGCCATGAAGGTCCGTGCCGAAAAGCAGGTGCTTGATTATCTGAAGGGGATGGGAGTGGATCCCGCCCAAATGGACAAGACTCAATTGGATCAGGTGAAGACGTCCATGGAAACCTATGAACGGGAAAGGATAAGCAGTGGATTGAATAGCGCCGCATGGACAGTCTTCGAATTGGACACCGATGTGGCTGTCCTTCAGGATGCCCTGCGCTGGTCGGACCGGTCGTTGCAGTTTGACCCGAGAAACACGTCGTTTATGGATACCAAGGCTAATATCCTGTATAAGCTTGGAAAAAAAGAAGAGGCCATCGCATTGGAGAAACAGGCCATTGCTTCTTTCCCAACCCGCGAAAATGCTCAGGTAAAAGAACTGGAGGAAACCGTTCGGAAAATGGAAGCTGGCGAGAAAACGTGGTGATAGCTACAACCTAAATATCAAATACTATGAAACACCGCATTCTTTTAGTCGCTTTCCTGTTGTTGCCGCTGCTTGCTTTTTCGCAAGGTGTAACGTTTGAACAGGGTTCATGGAAAGACGCGTTGGCCTTGGCCAAGCAGTCCAACAAGCCGGTGCTGTTGTATATCTATTTTTCGGATGATTTTTCGAATATGGAAATCAATCGTAGGATAGACGAAAGCATGAACAAATATCTTTTTTCCCTTGAAACGGTGGGAGATGTGTGCAAAACCTATTTTGTGTGCTACCGGATGGATGCGTCCAAGAAGGAGGGTTTGGCGTTGGCCAAAAAGTATGGCCTTGACCAGCGGCCGACTCTGCTGTTTGTCAATGCCGATGGAAGGCTGTTGTCAACTATGCAGACAGTGACTCTTGTTGATAACTTTATGGAGGGGACCAAAAATCTTTTGTTGGATTTGAAATCCTCAAAACCCATGGCATCCTGGGAAGCTGAATTCCCGAAGAAGAAGCAAGATCAGGCCTTTCTGCTGGAATACATTACTAAACGAATCGACATGGGGTTACCCTTCAGCGAAGCGTTTGATGCGTACCTGAAGTTGATTCCTGCAAACGGGCCTTTGTTCAAACAGGCCGCCGGCTTGTTTCAGCCGAACGCATCTCGATTGATGGTGACCGATTATGCCTATCAGTACTTTCTTGCAAATAAAACAGCCTACTTTGAAGCGCTTAGCGGTGAATTTTACCAGGCTTTTGAATGGACGATAAAGCATACCGTTGGTGTGGCTACCCTGTTGGAAGATGAAAATTTGCTGAAAAAAGCTGTCGACGCCTGTCAGCAAATTCCGATGACGTTGCCGGACAAGAAGTTGCCTGAAGAATATTACATGGACTATTATGAGCAAACAAACGAAACGGACAAGTCCGTTGCCCATAGGCGCTTGTTGGTTGCCGATATATTGAAAATGCTTGACTCTGAGGAATTATTGATGAAAAACAATACAACTTATCAAAATCTTCAAAAACGATTGGCTTCTGAAAAAGATACGGTCAGGATAAAAACAATCGCTCGATTGATAAAAGAACAACCCGATTTGGAAAGAAGCCAGCTCTGCAGTAAATTGAATGGCTTAGCCTGGCATATCTTTGAAACATCTTCCAATGAGGCTGAACTTAAAGAAGCCTTGACATGGTCGGAAAAAACCGTCCAGTTTAAACCGACATTGTCTAGCTATTTGGATACCAATGCGAATATCTTGTATAAGCTGGGACGAAAAGAGGAAGCCATAGCCATGGAAAAACGGGCGATTGCCAATTTTGGCGGGTCTCCCAGCTATACGTTGTACAGTGACACCTTGAAAAAGATGGAAGCGGGTGAGAAAACGTGGTGAAATCCGCATCAATCCCGAAATGTTGAGTCTAATGAACTTAAATTGCATTAACTATGAAACATCCCATTCTTTTTATCGCTTTCCTGTTGCTGCCGCTGCTGAGTTTTTCGCAAGGTGTCAAGTTTGAACAGGGTTCGTGGAAAGACGCGCTGGCCTTGGCCAAACAGACCAACAAGCCGGTACTGCTGAATCTTTATTTTTCGAATGAGAACTGGAACAGGGAGGTATTTTCGAGTGAAACAGTAGGTGATGTCTGCAACACCTATTTTGTGTGCTATAAGATGGATGCCTCTAAGACGGAGGGTTTGGAACTGGCTAAAAAGTATGGCTTAACCAAGCGGCCGGCTGTGCTGTTTATCAATGCAGATGGGTCGTTGCTGTCAAGACATGGGGGAGCTTTGGGGGGTGCTGCTGAATTCATTGAAGCGGCCAAAAAGGTCTTGTTGGATCTGAGAAGCCCCAAGCCCATAACGGCCTGGGAGGCTGAGTATCCGAAGAAGAAAAAAGATTCGGCCTTTCTGCTGGAATATATTGATAAACGAATAGACCTGCGACTACCCATCAATGAAGCGTTTGATGCGTACCTGCGGTTGCTCCCTGCAAGCGATCCTATACCCATTAAGGCCGCCCAGTTGTTTCAGTTGAACAGAGGTGGACTGATGGCAACCGAATTTCCGTTTCAATACTTTCTGGCAAATAGAAAAGCCTACTTTGAGACCCTTGTAAAAATTGGCGGAGGAAGATATTCTGAAAATTACCGTGATTTTCAAGATATAGTGGACCATACCATTGATGTGGCCACCCTGTATAAGGATGAGGCTTTGCTCAAAAAGGCCATTGCTGCTTTTCAGCAAATTCCGTATGATTCCGACAATAAGCAGGTGGAAGAATTGTTTATGGACTATTACCAGCAAATCAAACAACCGGACAAGTACCTTGCCCATGCCCGGTTATTCATGGCCGAAAACCTGAAAAAGCTGGACTCGGAGGAGTTGTTGATGAAAAACAATACGATGCTGAAGAATTATGAAGAACGGATAGCTTCGGAAACGGATACAGCAGAAATTAGTGTGTTGAAACGAATCATGAAAGGACTCCCAGAACTGGCAAGAAGCCAACTTTGCAGCAAAATAAACACTATTGCCGGGTATGTGCTGAATACATTTTCCAATAGTACCATTCTTGAAGAAGCTTTGTTGTGGTCAGACAAAGCGGTCCAGGCGTGTCCTACAATCACCTTTTACCTCGATACCAATGCGCATATCTTGTATAAACTAGGCAGAAAAGAGGAAGCAGTAGCCATGGAAAAACGTGCAGTAGCCAATTTTCAGGGTTCTCCCACCTATACGCGGTTTACGGATACCTTGAAGAAGATGGAGGCGGGAGAGAAACTTTGGTAGGACCCTCTTTGCCCTGAATACCATCAATTCGCAATGCGCCCGCGATCAAAGTCCCAACGCCTGGATGATCTGCTCTGCGTGGGTTTTCGTGTCCACCTTGGGAAAAACGTGTTCGATGAGGCCATCGGCTGAAATGATGTAAGTGGTACGCAGCAGACCCATGTACGTTTTGCCGTAGTTTTTCTTTTCGCCCCAGGCGCCGTAGGTTTGGGTGATTTTTTTATCCGTATCGGCCAACAGGTGGAAGGCTAGATCATACTTGTCGGCGAACTTGCGGTGCGATTCGCTGGAATCGGGACTGACGCCCACAATCACAAAGCCTTTTTCAATGAAGAAGGCGTTCTTATCGTTGAGGCTGCAGGCTTCGGCCGTGCATCCGGGCGTATTGTCCTTGGGGTAGAAATACAAGATGACGCGTTTTCCTTGTAAACCGGCCAGGGAGATGCTTTCCCCGTTCTGGTTGATGCCCTGAAAGGCAGGGGCTTGTTGACCGACTTGCAGCATGGTGTTTGGTTTTTGTTTACTCAACGAAGATAGCATACTTTAAGACAATATCTGTTATTCCCATTGCTGATCATGCGTGAAAATTTGAATAGAAAACCAGTTAGTATATTGATGAACAATTTGTATCTTTGCAACGGCTGTAAATTTTACCGCTGTAAAAAAGTAAAAGCTATGAAATTCTATGACCGTTCAGAAGAAATTTCCAAGTTGCAGCAAATAAAGGAGATGGCATACAGTAGCCATTCCAAATTGACGGTGCTGACAGGAAGGCGCAGAATCGGGAAGACTTCACTGATTCTACATGCACTCAAGCAGGAGACCCTGGTTTACCTTTTTGTGGGCAGGAAAAGCGAGGGTGATTTATGCAAAAAATTCTGCAGTGAAATAGAAAAACAGTTGGGTGTTTTTGTTCCAACCATGGAAGCGTTCATGGATGTTTTTCGTTTTCTGTTGGAGCAGGGTAAGACACGGGCGTTCACACTCGTTATTGACGAATTTCAGGAATTCATCAACATCAACGAATCAATCTATGGCGATATTCAAAATTTCTGGGATCAATATAGATTGAATACTCATGTGAATTTTATTGTCAGCGGCTCCATTTATTCGTTGATGACAAAAATCTTTCAAGACAAAAAGGAACCGTTGTTTGGCAGGGCGGATGCTATGATGAAACTAAATCCGTTCACCACCGCTGTGTTGAAGGAAATCATGGCTGATCACAAACCCGATTACACCAAGGATGAATTGCTGGCTTTGTTCACGTACACCGGGGGTGTGCCCAAGTATGTGGAACTGCTGGTGGACAATAAAGCGTTGTCGTTGCCGAAAATGGTCCAGTACCTGTGCCAAAGCGATTCCCCGTTTATCGATGAAGGTCGAAACTTGTTGATTCAGGAGTTTGGCAAAAAGTACGGCACCTATTTTTCCATTCTGGATGCCATTTCGTCTGGACTGACGACGCAGTCCCAGATTGAAACGTTTGTTGGCGATAAAAGCATTGGGGGGCAATTGAGTAAACTGGAAACGGTGTACGAGGTCATACGGAAGCAGCGTCCGCTTTTTGCCAAAGAAGCATCACAGACCGTAAGGTATGAGGTTTCCGATCACTTTCTACGCTTTTGGTTCCGGTACATCGACCGCAACAGGTCGTTGATTGAATTGGGTAATTATGAGGGTTTGTCCAGATTGATTCGGAACGACTATCCAACGTATTCGGGAAAAACGCTGGAATACTATTTCAAACAGAAACTGCAGGAAACGTTCAACTATGCGGCCATCGGTTCTTGGTGGGAGCCCAAAGGAAATCAACATGAGATTGATATTGTTGCCATCTCCCTGGATCACAAAAAAGCCTTGGTTGCCGAAGTGAAGCGGCAGCGCAAACAATTCAAGCCACAGCTATTTGAAACGAAGGTGGATGTGTTGAAAAACAAATTACTTAGCACGTACGACATTGAAGCTGTCTGTTTGGATGTGTCGGATATGTAAAAGTTGGGCCTGCCGTGTGACATTTTTGTCTCCTTTGCGACTAATGTAGAAAAAGCAAGGAATCGTGGAGAAAGAATTTCTGGAAGTCATTTCATGCAACAGCCGCATCATTTATAAGGTCATTTATATCTATTCGGATCAAGCGAGTGTTGACGACTTGTATCAGGAGGTGGTGTTGAATCTGTGGAAATCGTTTCCACGATTCAGGCATGAAAGCAATTATTCTACCTGGATTTACCGTGTGGCGCTCAATACGTGTGTCACGGTGTTTCGGAAAGAAAAGAACCGCCCCACACACGTGCCCATCATTTCGGGCTTGGATGAGGTGTTCGAAAGTGAAGTCATGGATCTAGAAATCGAAGAACTTCATTCGTTGATCAACAAGCTGAATAAATGGGATAGGGCCATCATCTTTCTTTACCTGGAGGACAGGCCTTATAAGGAAATTGCAAACCTCATGGGCATAACGCCCACCAATGTTTCCACAAAAATTAACCGCATAAAAGAAGCACTTATCAACTTGTCAAACGAATAAGTAAAAGCCATGAATATAGATGAAATGAAACAGAAGTGGCAACACAGCGAGCTGTTTGAAAAAGCAGTGGAAGAGGTGGTAACCAAGAAAATTCTGGAAAACGAGAAAAATAAGATAGGCACAAGGCTGGATGAAATGAAGAAAAAAGGCAGGAAGGAAACATATTCCGGTTTAGTTGTTGTAATTATCACTTTGCCCGTCCTGATCATCTTTTTTAAAGATGTTTTCAGCCTGTATTTTCTTATTGCCTTTGGTGTTCTTGGTGTATCCTCGTCTTTGTATTCGCTTTATATGCAAACGAATTTGAATAAGGTGGATTTTGCAACAATGAATGTGGAAAGGGTTTCAGTAAGCTTGTTGAGATACAGAAGACAGATGATATTATTTACTGTTATTGGAAGTTTGGTGACGCTGGTTATTGTTTTTGTTTTACTTGTTGGATATCTTAGACAACAGGGAGTAGTTTTTGATGGATTGAAATTCTTGTTTATGATAGCGTTTCCGTTAATTTTTTCCCGTTATTATTTATGGAAGAACTACGTGAAGAAAGTGGGTGATATTCAACGCGATTTGAAGGAATTGAAGGCGTTTGCTCAGTTTTGAAAGTTCTCGGTTTCCTGGTAATAATAGGCATCCTGTTAAATCGTGCAAAATTACCCTAACGGAATAACCATTAGGGCTACTTTATTCATGTATTCCTTGATGGTTTGGTCATCCATCCGTTCGATTGCAGAAAAATTCCGATACATTTGGCTGTTTATTCGCAACCAGGTTGCAGCAGTATTCACCTGAAAATGCTACTATGAGACAAATTATACTATTCGTTTTTGTCGTTTGTTGCACTTCGCTGATGGGCCAAACCATACAGGGGGTGGTGTGTCAATCCGGTACCGGAAACCCCGTTGAATATGCCAACGTTGGAATTACTGGGAAGAATGTGGGGACGGTAACCGATGCATCGGGCCGATTCAGTTTGGATATTGCGCCTGAATTCGATAACGATGTGTTGCTTATTTCCCTGTTGGGGTATGCGCCCATGGAGGTGAAGGTGGCTGAACTTAGAAAAAAGGCTGAAAATACGCTCTATCTGAAAGAAAAGGTGATAGCCTTGAAGGAGGTGGTCATAAAGCCCCGAAAGGTTAAGGAGCGGGTGTTGGGTGTGACCACTAAATCGAAGGCCATCATGGCTGGTTTTAAGGACAATTTGTTGGGGTATGAAGCCGGTATTTTGATGAAAGTGAGAAAGTCGGCTGTTCTAAAGAAGGTAAAAATCAACATTGCCCAGTGTTCCTATGAAACCCTTTTTTTTCGGCTCAATGTGTACGAGGTTGATGGCAAAAAGTCGTTTACGAATATACTCAGGGAGCCTATCTACCTTGATATAAAAGCATCAGCCATCAAGGATGAGATTCAATTGGACTTGTCGGATAAGAACATCGTGGTCGAGGACGATTTTTTGGTGACGCTTGAACATGTGAAGGATTTGGGGCCTGGATTCCTGCATTTTTGCTCCACACTCTCTTCAAAAACATATTACCGGAAAACGAGCCAGGGGCAGTGGGAGACGGTGCCGGTCGGGGTGGGCATCAGTGTAGTGGCCGATGTGGAGCAGTAATCTTTTGGCATTGCCTATACTCCAACAAGACCAAAACCAATAACAACAGCAGAAAAGGCACAGACAGGCAGAACCCGATGAACTGGGTGGTACGCAGTTGGATAAGAAAGAAGGGGGCTATAAGAAGCTGTAGTATGCCGGCAACTTTGTACCAGTTCTTCAAAGCGCTTTTGGTGGTGAAAAGTCCTATACCGAGCAAGATGCTGTTGATGCTCATGAGCAGCACGACCAGCGAGATGAGGTGTTTACCAAAGTTGTGTTGGGTGGCAATTAGAACGCTGATCAAAAACAGCGGGAGGCAGACCATGATGACAACGGAGCTGATTTGAAGCGATAAGTTACCGTGGTATTTTCCAAGACGGTTGATTCCGTAGTAAAAGATAATCCCTGAAAAAGCATACGTGGTAAGGAAAAATTCCGCGGGTATCGGGATGTGTTTGCCTAACAGGCTGGCGGGCGAAAGGGATGTCCAGGGTGTCACAAACAACCAGTTGACAAAAAAGAGCACGCCGATGGCAAAGATGAATCCAAGAAACGGCATGGATATTCCGGTGGGGTTTTCTTGCTTTTCATCCTGTAAGGTACGGAAGTCCCATGAGAGGGCTTCTGCCACTAGTTTCAACGTGGACATCCGTGGTGTGACGCTACCGGATTCGATGCGTTGCAGGGTGCGGATGTCGATGTTACATGATTCGGCCAGGTCTTTTTGCGTGATGCCCCGCTGTTTTCTGATGGTGCTAATGGTGGCTCCAAGTTCCGGTTGTTTCATGGCTGTGTGTAAAGGTTGCTCAAAAATAGGCATTTATGCGGGAGGCCGCCAAGGTTTTTTTGGTGATTTCGTACGGCATTCGTGCGGCATTTGACAAAAAAAGCTGTTGATGCATTGTTTTTATTTTTGATTCATTGCTAATCCCCACATTTGTGGTTATATTTGTAAGTATGTAGAAAGGCATAATAATGCTGATTAATAGTGGTTAATTATGGATATAAGCATAATAATAAACAAGAGTCCAGATGTCTTGCTTAAAGGCATTGCGGAGCGGGTGAAGGAGAGGCGGCTGGAAAGGAACCTGACGCAGAAAGCTTTTGCCAAACGTGCCGGGGTGGGGTATGATGCCTATCGTACCTTTGAAAACACCGGTGACATCACGCTTCGCAACCTGGTGTTGTGCGCCATTGCCCTGGATGGTGCCGAGCCTTTTTTGGAACTGTTTGCGAAGCACTCGTATCAGAGCATTGATGAGTTATTAAGCCTGAAAGAATCACGAAAAAGAAAGCGAGGGTCTCGGAATGAATGAGGTGAAGGTCATCGATGTATTCCTGAATGACACCAGGATTGGTCGGCTCGCATTGACCCCAGATGCCTTGTGTGCGTTTGAATATTCGCCTGACTATATTCAAACGGGGGTCTCCATTTCGCCGTTTTACCTTCCCCTCAGACCTGAAGTGTTTGTTGCAAAGCGCACGCCTTTCAACGGCGGTTTCGGTGTCTTTGACGATAGTCTGCCCGATGGGTGGGGAAACCTCGTTTTCGACCGCTACCTGAAAAACAAGGGAGTGGATCCGGACAAATTGACACTTTTGCAACGATTGGCGTTGGTGGGAAGTAGGGGGCGCGGTGCTTTGGAATACCGGCCGGATTTCAGTGAAGCAACCACCGAAGAAATAGTTTCCTTCAAGCATTTGGCCAATGAGGCGCAGAAAATGCTTGATAGCGATGATGATGGTGATGCACTCGGTACGTTCTATCGATACGGCGGTTCTTCCGGCGGTGCACGGCCCAAGGTGTTTGTGAATGTTGATGGCAGGGAATGGTTGGTCAAATTCAGGGCAGCACTCGATCCTGAAACGGTGGGCAAAGAGGAATATGCCTATTCGTTGCTGGCCAAAACGTGTGGCATCAAAATGCCGGAAACCAGGCTGTTTGAGGGGTCCTATTTCGGGGTGGAACGGTTTGACAGGACGACTCAGGGCAAGGTCCATACGGTGAGTGCAGCCGGCTTGTTGAACGCCGATTACCGGATTCCTTGTCTTGATTATGGCGATTTGCTGCAACTGTGCCATATCTTGACCAAGAACATGGAGGAGGTGTATGCCCTATTCCGTCAGATGGTGTTCAATGTAGCCATCAAGAACCGGGACGATCACGCCAAGAACTTCTCCTTCCAGTTGATGGAGGAAGAATGGAAACTTTCGCCCGCTTACGACCTGTTGCCAAGCAAGGGTTTCAACGGTTTCCACACCACGACGGTCAACAACTCCGGCGAACCTACCTCGAAAGATATTATGGCCGTGGCATCAAGAGTTGGGCTCAACAAGCTACGTGCCAAGGAGATACAGGATGAGGTTTTTACCTTGGTGAAAGAACATCAAACTAGTTGAGCCCTCAAATGTTGGTTTGCTGAATCCCTATTTCTTGATGAACCGGAAGACTGATACGGTGTTGCCGTGGTTAGCCCTTACCAGATACGCTCCCTTCGGCAGTTGTTCCACGTTGATGCCTGTTTGCCCCGGGCGTACGTTGGTGTAGGAAGTGACCAGCTTGCCTTCAGCCGAAAGGATGTCCACCTTTTCTGCTTGGTTAATGTGACTGATGTACAAGGTGTTTCCGATGAAATCAAATTGTTTTTGCTGTTTTCAATCGTCATCATGATTATGTGTTTTTTGAAGAAATGCTGTATATTTGGCTTTCATTAAATGCAACTATTTATATGGTACCTGCAATTCTGCTCATCTTTGTTTTAGGCTATTCAGCCATTGCGTTTGAACACAGCATCAAACTGGATAAGGCGGCTTCGGCATTGATTACCGGTGTGTTGTGCTGGGTGGTGTACATCGTAATGACACCCGATGCGCATGTGGTGAATGAACAACTCATTGAACACCTGGGCGATGTGTCGAGTGTCTTGTTTTTCCTGATGGGTGCCATGACCATTGTGGAATTGATTGATGCACACGATGGGTTCGATTTCATCAATTCGGTCATTACCACAACCAGCAAAAAGAAGTTGATTTGGATCATCGGTTTTATTACGTTCTTTTTATCGGCCATGTTGGACAACCTGACCACCACCATCGTCATTGTTTCTTTGCTGAGAAAGCTCATCAAAAACGCAGACGATCGTTTGCTGTTTGTCGGCGTGGTGATTATTGCTGCCAATGCGGGGGGAGCCTGGTCGCCAATCGGTGACGTGACCACCACCATGTTGTGGATTGGGGGGCAAATTTCCACCGGTACCATCATCATGAAGTTGATACTTCCCAGTCTGGTCTGCTTGATTGTGCCCTTGTTGTTTGTTTTGTTTCGACTCAAAGGGTATGCGGAAAAACCTGTAGCTCATAGCTGTAAAGAGGATAGCCCACTTACGCGGAGGCATCAGATGATTATTTTGTTTGCTGGTATTGGTGTGTTGTTGATGGTGCCCGTGTTTAAAACGTTGACCCATCTGCCACCATTTATGGGCATCATGCTGGGGTTGGGCCTGTTGTGGATTGTGACGGTGATACTGCACCGCGCCAGAAAACCCGAGCATAAGGGTATCTATTCGGTATCTCGGGCGCTGCAAAGCATTGATATGCCCAGTGTCTTGTTTTTCCTGGGTATTTTATTGGCTGTTTCGGCCTTGCAATCTACCGGTATCCTGGCCGACTTGGCCAATACGCTGACGAAAAGCATAGGCAACATGAATGTCATTGTTATTCTGATTGGTTTGCTTTCTTCCGTGGTTGATAATGTACCGTTGGTAGCGGCTGCGCAGGGCATGTACGACCTGTCTGTGTACCCGATGGACCATTCATTCTGGATATTTCTGTCATACAGTGCCGGTACGGGTGGCAGTGCGCTGATCATTGGTTCGGCTGCAGGCGTAGTGGCTATGGGCATGGAGAAAATCACCTTCGGCTGGTACTTGAAGAGAATCAGTCTGTTGGCTTTGCTGGGCTTTTTCTCAGGGGCCATTGTTTACATCTTGCAGGAACAGTTTATATTTTAATCACAAAGCCCTTCACGATTTCCGAGAAGGGCTTTGTGTTATCAGCTCAGGCAACTTACTGTTTGGGTGGCTTTTGCTTTTTCACTTCTTCCACCATTTTGGAAAAAGCCTTCCCTTTTTGGCGTTTCTCGTATTCGGAGGAGGTGAAGTGCTCTTCTTCCCGTTGGAGTTTCATATAACTGTCGTACTGCCTGCGGCTCAATGCTCCCGTTTCCAACGCCTCAAGGACAGCGCAACCGGGTTCGTTGGTGTGGGTGCAATCTTTGAAGCGGCAGGAGGGAGCCAGGTCGGAAATATCCAGCAGGTCGGCCAGGGCATCGGGATTGTCCACCGTCAGGCCGAATTCACGCACTCCGGGGGTATCAATCAGAATGCCGGAGCCTTCCAACAGTACCATTTCACGCCGGGTCGAGGTATGACGTCCTTTCCCCGTGGAGTCGCTGATGTCAGACGTTAGCAGGACCGCTTTTTCGCACGGCGCATTGATGAGGGAGCTTTTGCCCACACCCGATGAACCCACAAACACCACTGTTTCGCCCCACGATATGGAGGCCTTCAGTGCGTGGATGCTTTCCGGTTGTTGGATGCTGGTGACAAACACGGGCAGGTGCCGGCCCAGGTGTCGGATGGCTTCGTCCACCCTTGGCCGGTCGAAGTCCAGGTCGGCCTTATTGAGCACGAGTACCGGTGTGATGCCCGCTTCCACAATCTGGACCAAAAAGCGTTCCACCCGGTTGGGATTGAAGTTGGCGTCTAAGCTTTGTACGATAAAGGCTTTGTCCACATAGGCCGCTATGGCTTGCTTGTCAGCCATAGTGCCGCTTTTTCGGCGGTACAGGGTGTGCTCTCGGGGCAGAATGTCCACGATGAGACCTTTGTTTTCGTCGAAGGGTTGGAACAGCACCCAGTCGCCTGTGCAGGGGCGTTGAAAATCGGATGTTCCGTACAGCAATGAGCCGGACAGTTCGCAGCTTTTGAGGCCGTTTTCAGCGATGACGTCGTAGCAGGTGCGGTGCACCACGGTTATGCGTCCGTGGGGGAGAGAGTGAAAGTATGAGGTGGTTTTGAGTTGGTCCAACGTATTGTTCCAACCGTAGTTATTCAGTGATGTCATAGTTTCGTTTTATTAAATGGATAAACAGTACGTGCCCCGGAATGAAGCCGGGGAACCGAAAGGGACAACCTGCAGGTTACAGGTTGTTTACCGTACCAAATCCGAATAAGACGACGAAATGAACATCCACTAATTTTAGTGTGACAAAGGTATAGAAAAAATAGAACTTCGTTTACCTTTGTCGCTGAAACAACTGTTGCCGAATCAAACCCTACCTGACGCATTCCCGCGAAAACAGAGGGGAATGTGTACGCTGACATTCAAACCAATACCCATGAAACTGAACCCAAAAACCGCCTCACTGCATCTAGTTGTGACTACCCTTTCCTTAGTCACCACCCTGTGTACCGCCCAAAACCCCATCATCCAGACCTTTTATTCGGCCGACCCGGCCCCGTTGGTCTATAAGGACACCCTGTTTTTATACGTAGGCCACGACGAGGACAATGCGCCCGAAAACACTTACACCATGCGCGATTACCGCCTGTTTTCCACCACCGATATGGTGAATTGGACAGACAGAGGTACCCCGTTGCGCATTACCGACTTTGCCTGGTCGGGGCTCGATGCCAATGCGGCCCAGTGCATAGAACGCAATGGTAAATTCTACTGGTACATAAGCACACGCGACAAGACCGATACCGGCGTGTCCATTGGGGTGGCCGTTTCCGACAAACCCACCGGTCCCTTCAAGGATGCTTTAGGCCATTCGTTAATCAAGAACAGTGAAACCACCTACGGCAAGCACAGCTGGGACGACCTGGACCCCACCGTGTTCATCGACGATGACGGCCAGGCCTACCTTACCTGGGGAAATAACGCTTGTTACTGGGTGAAATTGAACGAGGACATGATTTCCTACAGCGGAAAAATCCATTTCTACGACATAGACGACAAACGGGAATTCGGCCCCGACTTCGAAGAAGCGCCCTGGACCTACAAACGCAACGGGCTGTACTACTTGATGTACGCCGCCAACTTCCCCGAAGACATCCGCTATGCCCTATCCAAAGGCCCCATCGGACCGTGGAAATACCAAGGCGTGGTCATGGAAAAACTGAATACCAAAAGCAACACGAACCACGCGGGTATCATCGACTACAAAGGCCATTCCTACTTTTTCTACCACAAGGCGGTACTACCAGGGGGACACGATAAACGCCGTTCGGTGTGCGTGGATGAATTCACCTACAACGCAGACGGCACCATTCCTACCATCAAGGCCACAGAGGCGGGCATCAGCAAACCCCTGCAGAACCTGAATCCCTTCCAACGCACCGAAGCGGAGACCATGGCTTGGGGTGAAGGCATAGAAACACAAGCTTCCACCGACGGGGGCATGCTGGTGACCGATATCAGCAACGGCGATTACATCAAGGTGCGCTCGGTCGATTTCGGCGCAGGAGCCACCTCCTTCACCGCCTGCGTGAACGCCACCCTCAAAGGCGGCAGCATCGACATCCGCTTAGACAAACCCGACGGCCCCTCCGTAGGCAAGCTGACCGTTTCTGCCACCAACAAGCAGTGGAAAAACCAAACCACCAAAATCAAGGGACCCACCGGCGTCCACGACCTCTACCTGGTCTTTACCGCCAAAGGAACCGAAACGCCTTTCCGGTTTGATTACTGGTTCTTTGGAAAGTAGTAAATATAATGTATACAAAACATGTTGTATAGTATGTTTGTTTGTCGCAAAAATATGCTATATTTGCGACAATACTAGTGTATAAAAATACGTGGAAAGCATTGTGAATGAGATAGAAAATAGAATCAAGTACGGCAGAAGGGGTAAGATTTTTTTTGCAGCTGATTTTAATTCGTTAGGACAACCAAAATCGGTTAATAAAGCCATGGAAAGGCTAACAGAATCGGGATTGTTGATACGACTGGCACAGGGGATTTATTTGTATCCCAAGATGGATACTCGTTTGGGGTTTGGAGTCCTTTATCCAACTGTAGATTCGATTGCTCGCGAAATTGCCAAAAGAGATAAGGCACGAATTGTTCCGACAGGTGTTTATGCACTCAATGTAATTGGGCTTTCTACCCAAATTCCCATGAATGTAGTTTATCTGACCGATGGTGCCGCACGTAAAATTAAGATAGGAAATGGGCAGGGTATTGTGTTTAAACGTACGGTGGCAAAACAATTGTCGTACAAAAACGAAGCAATCATGCTTGTGGTCGCTGCCTTAAAAGAGATTGGAAAGGATAATGTGACAGAAGAACAGCTTGCAATGATTAAGAGCCTGATTTCAAACGAGAGGCGAGAGGATGTTTTAGCTGATTTAGCATTGGTACCGGCGTGGATTAAAAAGCTCATCTTGTCTGTGGTATGAATTACAACTGGATACAGTTGAGTGAAGCCGATAGAAAATCCATCTTGGAACAAGTGTCGGTAAGAACCGGTTATATCGTACAGGCAGTAGAGAAGGACTGGTGGGTGACAACAGTCCTCGAGGCGCTTTTTTCGTTGCCCTTTTCCAGTCAACTTTCGTTTAAAGGAGGAACCTCGCTGAGTAAATGCTGGAAACTGATCAATCGCTTTTCAGAAGATATTGATATAACTATAACACGTGAACAGTTGGGTTTTTCCGGTGTCCTTTCAAAAAATCAAATAAATGACAGGGTAAGAAGGGCCTTGTGTGCTTTTGTTCGGGAAGAATTCGTTGAGGTGATTGATAACAGGCTACTTGCAATGGGTACTCCTCGTGATTGGTTCAAAACAGAAGTGATTAAAACGTCGGTGACCACAGTTGATCCGGAAAGCATTTATATTCGTTTCAAGACCTTATTTCCGTCGATTGACTATATGCCGTCCAGTGTAAAGATTGAAATCAGTGGGCGTTCGATGACAGAACCGGTGGAAGTGGTAGAAATAAAGACTGTAGTGGCCGAGCTTGTTCCAGCCGCGCACTATGCTGATACTGATTTTCCCGTCAATGCAGTTGTTCCTAAACGCACCTTTTTGGAAAAAGTATTTCTGCTGCACGAAACCTTTCATCAACAAGGAGCTGTTTCCCGAGTAGAGCGCATGTCTCGGCATTTATACGATTTGGAAAAAATGATGAATACGCAGGTAGAAACAGATGCGCTGTCTGACTCTGTTCTTTACAGGGAAATTGTTGAACATCGTCGTCATTTTGTTGGATTGGCCAATTTCAACTATGATTCATTGTGGCCGAAAACCCTCGATTTCTTACCACCGGCTCACCTGTCAGCTGCCTGGGAAAACGACTACCGAAGTATGCAAAGCACTTTGATTCCGGGAGATTCAAAACCTTATAACGAACTCATTGAACGACTGACGGATTTAAACAGGCGGTTTGCTGCGATTGTCATCGACAGGAATTAGTAGGTATTCAAGGATAAAACCCGCCGTTTGATGGATTCTTTTTTTATGTTGATGTCGGAAATCTGAATATTTGGGCAGTAATAACCCAATAAATCGTTGTATGAAAAAGAAAGTTGAAATTGGAGTCAATGTGCTGTTTTGGATGGTGCTGATTCTAGCTGAAACAACGTGGTTCTATGTGATACAAAACAAGTTTACCCCTGATCTTGCATCACCTTATCACAAAACGTTTGTTCAACTACTTTGGATGTTTGTATCCAGATTTTATTCCAATGGATTGTTGGGAGTCATACTCAGTTTTTATTTATTCTATGCTTGGGTTGTTCCCGATTTTATTAGGAAGAGGCGTATTGGTCGATTGTTGCTGACTGTTCCTTTGGGTCTGATTGTTTCCAGTTTTGCCGTTGCATATGGTACCATAATTGACATGTTAAACGATTGGAATTCATGGGCACCACTTTTACCTGAACTCATGTTTAAAGCGGCGATTCTCGCTCTGGTAATGGCTATATTGGGTGTTCTGTTAAAGGCTACAATTCTTTGGATTAATTCAATCGCCGAAAAGAAGGCCCTCCAGAAAAAACAATTGGAAAGCGAAAATGCCCTATTGTTGCTGAAGGCGCAGCTCAACCCGCATTTCCTGTTCAACTCACTCAATAACATCGATGTGCTGATGGAAGAGTCGGTGCCCAAAGCGTCGGACTACCTGAAAAAACTGTCGGATATCCTGCGGTACGTGCTGTACGAGACCAAAGAAGACGTGACCACCTTGTCGAAGGAACTGGAGCAAATTGAAAACTACATCGAACTTCAGAAAATCCGGACGTCAAATACCGAGTTTGTACGTTATGAGCTTGATGGAAATGTGGGAGAACAGCCCATTGCCCCCATGCTCTTTCTGCCCTTTGTGGAAAACGCTTTCAAATTTTCCAAAAACAAAACCATAGATCAGGGGGTGCAAATACGATTTGAAGTACAAGCTGATACGGTTCGGATGTTGTGCAAGAATCGCTTCGAACAGGAAACCGTTGTTGTGCAAAAAAGTGAAGGCCTAGGCATAGAAACCATCCGTAAACGCCTGGAGTTATTGTATAACAAACAATATCTATTGAGCATTGACGATTCAGATGGTTGGTTTACAGTGGATCTTTCCATACCTTTGAAACATGATCATTAACTGCATCATCGTTGAAGACGAACCGCTGGCCCTGAAGCGTACCCAGGAGTATGTGGGGCAGGTGTCGTACCTGAACCTGATGGCCTCCTTTTCAAACGGATTTGAGGCCATCGGATTTCTCAAATCGCATGAGGTGGATTTGCTGTTTCTCGACGTTGAAATGGATGGGTTTACCGGCATCGAACTGTTGGAAGCCCTCTCGCACAAACCCGAAGTAATCATTACAACAGCGTACGACAAGTACGCCTTGAAGGGGTTTGAGCTGAACGTGAGCGATTACCTGCTGAAACCTTTTGCCTTCGACCGCTTTCTTCGTGCGGTGGAGCGCGTGTACAACACCCTATCGCAAACACAATCCCAGGAACGCGACTTCCTGTTTGTCAAGACCGAATACCGGCTGGAACGCGTGGCCTTCAATGACATCCTTTTCATCAGTGGTATGGGCGACTACCGTTGCATCCAAACCACCACGAAGAAAATCCTGACCCTGCAACCCCTGGCCGAGTTGGAAAATGCCTTACCCAAAACCTTGTTTTGCCGAGTCCACAAATCATACCTCGTTTCGGTACAACACATCCATTCTGTTGAACGCCAACGCATTCGCATCGGAAAAGAATTGATTCCCATCAGCGAACCCTACAAAGACAGCTTCTACCGCCTTATTGAACAATGAAAAGGGGACTGATCAATGTCCCAAAAAATCGAAAAAGCAAACAGTCGGTTTCACCACCCCAAGCCCAATGAGCGTTGCAGTGGAGCCGGTAGGGTGAGCTGATGCGTAGTTGCGAAGAAGGCCGT
>CAYPLF010000022.1:0-30720 GCA_964411555.1 uncultured Bacteroidales bacterium
GGTACGATTGCAGCCCTTGTCCATGACGTATTGTTCATTGTTGCTTGTTACTCCTTATTATACAATATTTTACCGTTCTCGCTCGAAATAGACCAAACCTTCATTGCTGCCATTCTGACCATTATCGGTTATTCGGTAAATGATACCGTGGTTGTATTCGACCGTATCCGTGAAAATATTGGTTATTATCCCAAACGGAATAAGAAACGGCTCATGAATGAGGCTTTGAACCAAACCTTGGTGCGTACGTTCAGTACATCATTGACGGTGTTCATCACCTTGCTGACCATTTTCCTCTTCGGTGGAGAAACCATCCGTGGTTTTGCATTTGCCATGTTGATGGGTACCATCACCGGTGTTTACTCAACCTTGTTCATTGCCGCTCCCATAGCGTATGAGGTACAGAAAAAGCAATACAAGATTGTCAACGAGGATTTGGAAGAAGAATAACAGTATCGGAGTTCATATAAACCAAAAAGAAAGCTGCCTCATCGCTAAATGATGAGGCAGCTTTCTGATTTTATTCGGCTCAGTAGTTGACAATCGGCACGATAAAATGCTGCTGTTTCCCGGTTTAATCGACTACCAGCCGGTAACCGCACCGTTTTAATGAAATGATATGGACCTGTGGGTCTTTCTTGAAGCGCTTCCTAAGCTTGACGATGGTGCTATCCAGGTTTCTGGAGCTGTACAAAGACACACCGAACCAGTATTTTTCGAGCATTTCCACTTTTAGAACAGTCTCGTTGTTTATTGCACTCAATTCATTCAAGACAGAAGATTCAAGTGTGCCCAGCTGTTGAATATCCTCTCCAAAATACAAGCGCTGTGTGAGTGCGTTAAAACGGTATTTTCCGATTCTACGGAAGAATCCGGCAGCCGAATTCATATCCCCCAATACGCGTTTAACCCGTAGTAACAACTCATCCGTACCGACCGGTTTTTTCAGGTAATCTTCGCATCCTAGTTCAAATCCTGCTTTAATTTCATTGATGTGAGTGCATACAGTCATGAAGATTAACGGTGTCATTATTTTTTTCTTTCGAATAATGCGGGTGTAATCCAATCCATTGCCATCGCGCAGCAGGATGTCCATCAATATAAGGTCGAACGTTTCAGTTTCGAGGTACATTGTCGCCAATTTAAGATTGGGGGCATGAATGATTTCGTATCCTTTCTCTTTAAGAAAATCACCATTAATCTTGGCCGTGTCACAATCATCTTCCACGATTAAAATTCTTTTCATTCTTGATAAACTAATTATGGGTTTACAAATATGACACAATAGTAAATAAATACTTCCTCTCTGGCAAGCGAAAGCATAAGCTGTCCATCCATACCCCAATCTGATTATATCCTGAGTGGGGTAATGATTGAAGAATGAGTAATAACAAGTAATTGTATTATCGGATTTGTGAAAAAGGCTTCTTAACTTTACAGCCTGTTGTTGAGTGAAAAGACTCTTGTTTCCGGTTTGATCATTTGGAGTGGATGATATAGCCGGAGCAAGAGTCTAACTCTTTTTTGAGAGGAGCTTGTTTTCAGCCTTTATAATATTCTCAAAATGAAAAGAGGCACTCAGTTCATTTCTGCGTTGTAGGATGAATTCATTACAGAGGTTGCCGATACTGCCCTCATGGGTGTGTTTGACTGTTTTTGAAGGTTGGAAGGTGCCGGACTCGATGGATAATCCAACTTCCTTGTAGGCATCTCTGAAGGGCGTTCCGTCCAGTGTGAGTTGATTGACCACCTCAACACTGAACATGAGGTTGTATTTTTCGTCGGAAAGGATGTCGGTATTGACCTCGATTTGAGACAACATGGCCTTTGTCATGCCCAGGCAATCCAGTAATTCACCAAAAGCAGGAATGAACACTTCCTTGAGCAGTTGAAAATCTCTGAAGTACCCGGAAGGCAGGTTGTTGACCATGCCATTTATCTGGAATGGCAGCGATTGAAGTTTATTGCATTTGCCCCGTGTGAGCTCGAAGACATCAGGATTCTTCTTATGAGGCATAATGCTGGAGCCTGTCGTGAATGCATCGGGTAGTTTGATGAAGCCAAAATTCTGACTCGTGTACAAACACGCATCGAAAGCCAGCTTTGACAACGTGGAGGCTATGGAAGACAGCGCAAACGATACGGTACGTTCCATCTTGCCACGTCCCATTTGTGCGTACACCACATTGTAGTTCAATCCATCAAATCCCAGCAAATCGGTTGTTAACTGCCTCTTCAATGGAAAGGATGAACCATATCCTGCGGCCGATCCAAGGGGATTCCGGTTGCAGACACGGTATGCAGCTTCAAGCAGTACCAAATCATCTACCAAGGATTCTGCGTAGGCGCCAAACCATAAACCGAAGGAAGAAGGCATGGCTACTTGCAGGTGAGTATATCCAGGCAGAAGGTTATTTTTATACCGTTCGCTTTGTTGAATCAAGACATCGATTAAGGAAGAAACGGCATCGTGTATGTCCCGTATGGCTGAACGAGTAAACAGTTTCATATCCAGCAGAACCTGGTCGTTGCGTGATCGCCCGCTGTGTATTTTCTTTCCTGTATCTCCCAATTTGCGGGTCAGCAACAACTCTACTTGCGAGTGGACATCTTCAACACCTTTCTCTATGGTAAAATCGCCCCGTTCAATATCGGCATGGATTTCCCGGAGCGCATCCAGCAGCAGGTTGAGTTCATCATGGGTCAGCAAACCGATTTCTTCCAGCATTGTACTATGTGCCATCGATCCCAGCACGTCATATTTCGCCAGGTATAGATCCATTTCCTGATCCTTGCCTATGGTAAAACGTTCAACGGCCTGATCTACCTGGGTAGTCTTTTCCCACAACTTTTTCATAGTTCGATGTCTAATATCATCAATACGGTAAGGCAGCCAAGGCTTCAGCTGCTTTATTTATTCCTTTCTCCAAGGGTTTCGAAATCATAGGTTTGAGAAACAAGGGAATGTCGGCACGTAGCGTCAGTTTTAATCGAGTATTGTCTGGTCCTGCCTCAACCAATTGTATCCAACCGGTAAAGCCGACAGGTGACGATTCAGAGACCAGTTTAATGGTCTTGAATGGCTCCCGTTCCACGATGCGGATGGCAATTTTCCCTACACCTTCAGCATTGAATTGACAACTGTCCTTGTCGAAAGTGAGGTCCTTGACGGGTAAACCGGAAAGGCTTTTCTGGAACTTACCCAAATTGTTCAAGTCGGAAAGTACAGAATAAACTCTTTCCTGGCTGTGAGGTATAGGGTAGATGTCGCTGGTGAATTCAGTCATTGCTGCAACTTATTTTGGTTCCCAGGTGGCGGGAGATTTACGCCATTCTTGCAAAGCTTTTAGCTCCGATTCGTGAATGTAGTTGGTTGATAACGCCAAATCTAGGACGGCTTCGTAGTTGCTCAAGGTTGTCAATTCAACCTTGGCTTTTTTAAACGCATCTTCTGCAACCGTAAACCCGTAGGTGAAGATGGCCAGCATACCAAGCACGTCACTTCCATCTGCTCTGATGGCCTCAACGGCTTTGAGGCTACTGCCGCCTGTCGAAATGAGGTCTTCAATGACCACTACTTTCATGCCAGGTTTCAAATCGCCTTCAATGAGGTTTTCCAGTCCATGATCTTTTGGAGAGGAGCGTACGTATACAAAGGGTAGTCCCAATTCTTCTGCCACCATGGCTCCTTGAGCTATGGCTCCCGTTGCTACACCCGCGATGGCATCGACATTGTCGTATTTTTCTCGGATAAGGCGGGCCAGTTCCAATTTGATAAAATTACGGAGGGGTGGATAAGACAATGTTTTTCTATTATCGCAATAGATGGGTGATTTCCAGCCGGATGCCCAAATAAAGGGATTGGAGGGTTGTAATTTTACCGCCTTGATTTTAAGCAACTTGGAGGCGATGATGCGTTCTAACTTTTTCATAGGGTAATGGTTTATGCGTATAACCTTCGCAGGTTTGATTGGAATGCAACCAATCGTTCTGCAAAAGTAATCATAGATAACAAAGAACAGATTGCATTAATCATAAAAAATCATCAATATAACATTAGAACAGGTAGTTGATTTTGATGTATGTTCCAAGACCATTACCGTCCCGTTCGTCCAGCGCCTTACCCATATCGATTGAAACGACAAAGTTTTCGTTCATGGCCAGTTTCAACCCTCCACCCAAAGACGTGTGTAAAGATTGGTCGTTCACTTGGGTAAAATACGTGGCTTGTTCCAGTGATGATACATGGCTAAGATCCATATCGATGGGGTCGGTTACCATTCCCAGATCAACAAATCCATTGAATCCAATGTAAAAGTGTTGCTTGAGCGCTTCAAACGTGATGGCTTTCCAACGCAGTTCAATGTTGCTGAATGCCATGCCCTCTCCCACGACCCTGTTTTTCAGGATGCCTCTCAGGCTGTTATCCCCACCAAGGCCGGTGACGTTTGAACGCGTGGCAAAGGGAGAAATCAACTGTGTCAACCGATAAAATGGAATGTTGTTCGAGCCTATATTGCCCTGTGCCCCTAAACGGATAGCCAGGTTCAACCTGTCCTTGATCAATTCGTGGAACTGCCTGTGAACCACCGAATACCTGGTGTAGGGCATTTTGTTGATGAACGAAGGAGCCAGTTCCAGCAATACTTCGGTACAGATTCCTCGGCTCGGATTGATCAACACATTTCGTGTGTCGTACACCAAGCCAGCTTTGATGGCGTGGGTTGAACCTCCGTTTGCCTGATTGGCATCAATGATGCCCCAGTCGACGTATTTCTTATACAGAGAAGTGCCGTGCAGGTAGTCAGGATCAGTTGCATCAACATCTTTGTTCAGTTTGTTGAAATCAACTTCTCCTGGTGTATAATGGTAATATGCATAGCTTAGCAACCAATTCAGCTTGCTGTTTCCCAATTTGCCGGTAAAATCGGTCATCAGTCTGTATTGACGTTGAGACATACTGTAAAATGTACGGTTTTGAGTCAATGTGTCAGCGGAAAACACGGATTGGTACCCGTTGAAGCCATAAAACGACAACAGGTCTTCTTGAATGTAGCTGGCATCAATGAAACTGCGTACGCCTGGGATGATTTTCTCAGAATCAAAGTATAAACGAAGCAGGCTGCTACCCCTGGTAAAAGTCGATGCTTCCAAGTAGGCGGAATAATCGTATTTTGGGAATTGGCTACCATCCCCATAGTTGAATAAATTCAAGATGACTCCGTATTGAAAGCCCTCGTCTGAATTGAATGAAACAGCCGGCAGGGCTCCTAGATTCAATCCTGTTTTCGCGGCTTTTTCTTCCGCATGGCAAGTTACTGGGTTTATGAACTGAAAGACTAGACTGAAAAGAATGGGTGTAATAAATAAAGTTGCTCTTTTCATGGTTCTGAACGTATTAGTCATATTTACAGGGTAAATATACGTATTTGTTCCATTTTATCAAGCTTTGGCCAGTGTCAGAAACGAAACCCGGCAACCTTCAGCCGTTAAAACAGTCCTTCCGCATGCTTCCAGGGTTGATCCGCTGGTCAGTACATCATCAATCAACAGAATATGCTTGTTTTTGAACGTTTCATGGGTATTCAACGTAAATACGGACGATACGTTTTTCCAGCGTTCAAAAACGTGTTTGCGAGTTTGTGTTTTATTATCGGCCACGCGAAGCAACGTCTTTGTATCAATCGGTAAACCGGATACATCAGAGACCCCTTTTGCTATCCATTCACTTTGATTGTATCCTCTTTTTCTGTACTTATTTGGATGAAGGGGTACAGGAACCAGGACGTCGATATCGGTAAAAAATCCACCTGGTTGAAGTGATAGTCCAACCATTGAACCAAGTACTTTCCCCACTTCTTTTTTCCCCTTGTATTTCAGCAGTTCAATGGCCGTTTGCAGGGAGGATTCCTTTTGGTAGTTGAATCCGGACATGGCTTTGACAAACGGAAGTTTTCCGTAAAACAATTCAGCCGATTTGTTCTCAGTATACGATGTATAGTGGGTTTTTGGGAAATGGTACAAACAGTCGTGGCAGATGCATGTTTCCATATGGTTCATGGGCATGTCGCATAAAAGGCATAATTCGGGGAATGCCATGTCCAACAGGCCACTATAGAGTGCAAACAAGGGCTTTTTATGCTTCGAAGGGTTCATCAGAATCGTTTAAATACTCACGCAGACAGGAGTTGACCATTGACAGTTCAAACCCTCTTCCCAATGCGAACCGATACAGTTTTGCCCTTCTTTCCAATGAGTTGGAGCCGTGTATGCTCCTGTCTTTTCTTCGAAACAAATCCATCAACGTCTTGGTGTAAAGAGCCTCATTCAATCCGGACAAGACCTCGTCAATAATTTCATTGGTAATTTTTTTCTGCTTGAGGTATGATTTGATTTTAACGCGCCCCCATTTGTTCAGCTGAAATTTGTCGTTCACGTAAGCGTTGGTATATCTTCTTTCATCCAAATAACCATCCTCTTCCAGTTGTTCAATCAAGCGGTGTGCTTCTTCGGGTTCCAATTCGAAACGCCTCAGTTTTTCTTCCACATCGACTTTGCATTGCTCGGATACTGAACAGAGGTGAGCAGCGTATAAAAGGGCTTCAGTGTAATTTTCTTTTTTCATGGTGGTCATTGCTTGGGTTCAACGCATGGCTTTCACAAATCTGTCTTTGCCAAACAGGTCTTTTTTTAGTAATACCATAGAATACCCCTCGTTTTCAAACAGTTTCTTGGTTCGCTCTGCCAATAGGGCATTGATTTCTACGTATATCCCCCCATCGGGCTTGAGCAACTTTTTTCCCAAACGAGCGATGGCGGTGTAAAAAACAAGAGGGTCTTTATCGTCTACAAACAAGGCGAGGTGAGGCTCGTATTCCAATACGTTCGAAGACATGTCAGATGATTCGGAGCGACATACGTAAGGTGGGTTGCTGACAATCAGGTCGAATAAACCTGTTTCATCAGCTGATGGTTCGAATGTCAAGACATCAATACAGGAAAAGCGCACGCGTGCCTGGTTGATGCTTGCATTTTGAGTGGCAACTTCCAGTGCCTCCACTGAGACATCCCACCCTTCAACCAGAGCGGCAGGCCATTCATTGAATAAGGCCAGTGCTATACACCCGCTACCGGTGCACACATCGAGGATTCTTTCCGGCTTCTTGCTTCCTTGCTGGTTTGCATCATGCCGGATCCATTCCACCAATTCTTCTGTTTCAGGTCTTGGAATAAGCACGCGATTGTCCACCTTCAATGAAATGCCTGCAAATTCAGTCATCCCCAGTACATATTCAAGCGGTTCGTTTCGGATCAGCTTGTCCAAAGCATGCTGTAGCTTTGCCAATTCAGATGCGGGAATTTTCCTATCTTTGTCTGCATAAAACGAGACCGCATCCACCGATGCCCACTTTTCCAACAGCAACCGTACGATCCTGTTGATTTCCTGTGGGGTATAAAGTGGCGCTAGTTGTTGTTTGGCTTTTTCTATGAATGTGCGCATGATTAACAATTAGTTTACAAAGCTACCAAAAAAAACGGTAACCATGTTAAGCTTTTCGATTAAAAAAGGATGAAACAAACAGGAGTGAACCTTGATTGTGAACAGACTGATGCATATTTCATGCGTAGATGCATTCAATTGGCTTTGGCTGGAAAGGGGACATGCCAGCCCAATCCCATGGTGGGCGCTGTCCTTGTTTCTGATGGGCGTATCATTGGTGAGGGATGGCACAAAAAAGTCGGACTTCCTCATGCTGAACCCATGGCCATTCATTCGGTAAAACACACGGAACTGTTGAGAACGGCCACCTTGTATGTAAATCTGGAGCCTTGTTCCCACTACGGAAAAACCCCACCTTGTGTTGATTTGATACTGGAAAAACGCATTCCACGAGTGGTCATTGGAACACCCGATGTGTTCCCCCTGGTGGCAGGCAGAGGCATAGCCAAACTCCGGGAACATGGTGTTGAAGTTACAGTGGGCGTTGAAGCTGAGCGTTGCAGCGAATTGAATCGGCGTTTTTTTACCTTTCACCTGGAAAAGCGGCCATATATTACGTTGAAATGGGCTATGACAGCCGACGGATTTATTGATCGTGAGCGTACTGCTTCAGACGGTACAGGTCCTCTTTCCATTTCAACCCCTTTTACTCGTTTGTTGACGCATAAAATCCGGTCAGAACACGCGGCCATCATTGTTGGTAAAAAGACGGCATTGTTGGATAATCCACGCTTGACACTGAGGGAATGGAGCGGTAATCAGCCCGTACGGGCAGTTATTGATCGTCAACTCGAGTTACCTGCTTCCCTGCACCTGTTTGACGGTTCAGTTCCAACCCTAGTCTATACAGAAAAGGCGGCAGTCTCCAAACACAACGTCACCTTTGTGACACTCGACTTTTCATCACCCATTTTGGAACAGTTGTTGCATGATTTATTCGAAAGAAACCTGCAAACATTGCTAGTGGAAGGTGGAACTACCCTGCATCACTCCTTTTTGGAAGCGGGATTATGGGATGAAATACATACGGAAACGTCCGATCAGCTGATTCATTCCGGTATTCCTGCACCCATGCTTGACAGTATGCAAATGAATCTTCTTACCAGTATGTCTTACAAAGAAAAAGGCTCAAACAGATTGATTCAGACGTTTTGTTCTGTTAAGCCTAATTTTTCATAAAACTTGATACGCATGCCGTTAATTGACAATAAACTTAGTATTTTTGCCGTTCAAACGAAGGCATGGCCGCATATTCATGCTTTTCGACCCAAACCAAACAGAATGAGGCACCGATCCTTTGCTTATTTGTTGACGATGATCTTTCTCGCAAGTGTATTTACATCTTGCTGGGACAATTTTGAAGAAATGAGCTATTCATCGGCCAATTTAAAGCGTTTTTACTTCAAACAGCAGAGCTCCTGTGTCGGCATACAGTATTATGCGTTTTACATTGATCAAATAAATGGGTTGGTGTTTAACGGTGATTCTCTTCCCTATGGTCGGAAGGTCGATTATCTGATACCTACCCCAGAGTTTTATTCAAGTAATGGATTGGTGTACTTTAACGATACCTTGTTTTCCGTTCGTGACACGTTGGACTTCAGTTCGCCAGTTTTGCTGAAGAATACCTCTGCTGACGGTCAATTTACCAGGACGTATACCGTCAACGTCAAGGTACATCAGGTCGATCCAACCCAATTGATTGTTTCAGACCGTAAAACCAACATACCGGCAGATTCATCACGAAACCGGGCTTTCCGAATGAGCGACGGCTCTTTCCGGTGGTACTGTCCATTGGCCAGTGGAGGTTTTTCTGTCTATCAAATGGATACAACTTCTTGGGCTTGTTCAACCTTATCGGTTTCGGGTTTGGCAAGTACCATGAATGTGGCGTCCATTCAGCAGTTTAAAAATAACTGGTATGCCACTGACAATCTTGGAAGATTGTATAAGTCTACGGATGGAATTTCTTGGGCCATTCAGACTTCAGGCCTGACACTGGTCACATTATTTGGCTCAATGAGTTCAAATGACTTGTTTGACGTGAACGACAGTTACCTGATTGGATTATCCGAAGACATCACCGGTGCTATCCACAGCGCCAGAAGTGCTGACGGTATTACCTGGGAAGTTGGAGCCGAGTTGAATGAAGATTTTCCCGTCAACGATTATGCCAGTGTTACCTGGAAGAGTGCAACGAATCGCCAGTATATATCGGTCATGACGGGACTTCGTGCCGATGGTGCGTATTCTTCTTCAGCGTGGGCCACCGAAGATGGTTTATATTGGATTAAGATATCACAGGAACAGAAGTTGCCAATAGCCAATAGGAAAGGTGCAAATCTGTTTTATTACGAAGACAAACTGGTGTGTTATGGTGGCATTTTGTCATCGGGTGCATACGCTACCAAGCTGCATATATCCAAAGATCACGGAAAAACTTGGATTAGCGCACCAAGCAACTGGGTTATACCTGCTCTCGAAACGGGAGATTCCTATGGCAGCGTACTGGTTGACCGGATTGAAGATACAGTAAATGATAAAGACCGGGTTTTTGTGTGGCGAATTGGTGGGATGAACGGAACTCAAACCAGTCACTCCATGTGGAAAACCTACGAATATCAGGCTTTGTTTGAAAGACGATAATCGTTTGAAATAAAGATACACATGTACCGCCCGACTGTTCTTTTTATAGTGTTTGCCCTGATGATGGTCTGCTCCATGGAAAGTGGACTCGCGCAGGCATACAGTATGGAAGTCGGAGTGGCTCCAGGTGGGTCTTTTTACATGGGTGACGCCAATCAGAAAACGTTGTTTAAGGATACACGGCCTTCAATGAACCTGTTGTACCGGTATAACTTGAATGGGCGTTTTTCAATCAAGGGTTTGGCTGGTGTATCGGGAATTGCCGGTTCCACGAAGGGTCAGGTCTTCAACTTTCCTCCAGGTGTGGAGTTGAATTTTAAAAGAAGGGTGTTCGATGCAAGCGCTCAACTGGAATTTAATTTCTATGAGTTTGGAATGCCGGACTACATCATAGGTTCCACGTCTATTACCCCTTATATCTGTGCAGGCATTGGAATACTTGGAATGAATACAACTGAGTTTGAAACTGCTGCTTTTGTTCCAATGGGATTGGGACTAAAATGGAAGGTGGCAAAACGATACAACCTGGGGTGTGAGTGGACATTCCGCAAAACGTACACCGATAAGTTGGATTACGTGATAAACAGTGCCGGTTTTCAACTGTCAGATCCTTGGTTGGTTGAAAGCAGTCGGAATAAGAATAAAGACTGGTACAGCGTATTTACGATGAACCTGAGTATTGACCTTGTAAGTACAGGATCTAAATGTTTTGAATGATGTCTTATTACGAACAAATAGACAAAACCAGACTGCCCCGACATGTGGCCATCATCATGGATGGGAACGGGCGTTGGGCAAAAGCCATGGGGAAAGATCGTTCCTATGGCCATTTGGAAGGTGTCGTTTCGGTTCGTCATGTCATTGAAGCTGCCCGAACGTTAGGCATCTCCTACATTACACTATATACATTTTCTACCGAGAATTGGAATAGACCTGAATCGGAAGTGATTGGACTGATGAATCTCATGCTTCAGGCCATAGAGCGTGAAACCCCCGATATGATAACCAACGGAATACGTCTGTTGGTAATGGGTGATATGGATCGTCTACCCTTGGAATTGCAGCAAAGAGCCAATTGGTGTATGTCACAGACTGCAGCATGCAATGGATTGACGCTGGTTTTGGCACTCAGCTATTCTTCCCGTTGGGAAATGACCGAAGCCGTGAAAAGCATTGCATCCGATGTGAAGAAAGGATTGATTGCTGTCGATGACATCGACGAAACACTGGTTTCTACCCGGTTGAAAACAAACTTTATGCCCGATCCGGATTTGCTAATCAGAACGGGGGGCGAGGTACGCATCAGCAATTTTCTCATGTGGCAGTTATCGTACTCGGAATTGTATTTTACAGAAACGCATTGGCCTGCATTCAGGGAAGAGGCCTTGTATGAGGCTATATATTCCTACCAAACACGGGAACGTCGATTTGGTAAAACAAGCGAACAAGTTCAACCATGACAGTTTCATCCATTATGTATATGAAAAGCATAGTCTTAGCCAGTCTGTTGATTGGGATAACCTTTTTCCAGGTTGTGCCGACGTATGCTGCACCTGCTGATGACGAAAAGCCGGAGATTTACTACGCAACCCCCAAATCGTACACCATTGCCGATATTAAAGTGACCGGTATGGAAAGTTACGAGGAATATGTTTTGATTGGATTGTCCGGTTTATCTGTAGGGCAAGAGATCATGATTCCCGGAGAAGAAATTACGGAAGCACTTAAGAGATATTGGAGAAATGGACTGTTTTCGGATGTTAAGATTGTTGCTTCAAAAATCGAAGGAGGAAATGTTTGGTTGGAAGTTCAATTAAGTCCGAGACCCCGCATTTCAGAGATCCGTTTTTCAGGGATCAAGAAAGTGGATAAAGAAGAAATTGAAAAGAAAATAGGGCTGATTGTGGGGAATCAAATTACCCCCAATATGGCCGACAGGGCCAAGACCCTCATCAAGCGTTATTACGATGAAAAAGGGTTCAAAAATGCTGTTGTAGAAGTGCTTCAACAGGAGGATCCCTCAACCCCCAATCAGGTGTTTGTGGACATAAATGTTGATCGTAAGGATAAAGTGAAGATCAACCAAATCATCATTGATGGCAATTATGCCCTCAGCGACTCCAAAATTAACCGTGCGATGAAGAAGACCAACCAAAGAGGTAAGTTGGAAAACATCTTCAGCACCAAGAAGTTTGTAGAAGAAGAATTCATCAAGGACAAGATGGCTGTCATCGAAAAGTATAACGAGTACGGATACAGGGATGCAGCTATTCTTCAGGATACAGTCTATTCCTTTGATGATAAATCCATCAATATTTACATGCACATTGATGAAGGCAACAGGTATTACCACCGTGATATCCGCTGGGTGGGCAATACCGTTTACAACACTGAACAGCTGAATACCCGCCTGATGATTAACCGGGGCGACGTGTACAATCAAAAACACTTGATGGATCGCTTGAGAGACTCTCCCGATGAAGATGCCATCACAAACTTGTATACGGACAACGGGTATCTGTTTTTTCAGGTAGATCCAGTGGAAGTGGCCGTTGACGGTGATTCCATCGATTTGGAACTGCGCGTTATGGAAGGTCGTCCGGCGACCATCAACCGCATCAACATCAGTGGTAACGACAGGGTCTATGAGCATGTTGTCCGTAGGGAATTGCGTATGAAGCCGGGGGCTCTTTTCAATATGTCTGACTTGAAGCGTTCTATCCGTGAGCTGGCTCAAATGGGGCATTTCGACCAGGAAAAGATGGGCAATGCCGTTCGCCCTATACCCGATGAAGAGGCCGGAACAGTTGATATTGACCTGAATTTGACCCCACGTTCGAATGACCAGATTGAACTGTCAATGGGTTATGGTGCAACCGGAGTGGTGGGCTCGCTCAGTCTGAAGTTTACCAATTTCTCACTCAGGAATCTGTTGAATCTAGGAACGTACAGAATACTTCCACAGGGAGACGGCCAAACGTTTTCCATTACGGGTCGCTCAAACGGAAACTATTACAATTCAGCCAGCTTTTCCTTTATTGAACCCTGGTTGGGAGGAAAAAGGCCCAATTCACTCAGTGTATCCGGATTCTATTCACGTCAGAGTGGCATGAGCTCCAGGTATTACAGTTCGTACAATCCGCTTAATGACTATTACTACAACAATTATTACCAAGACTCGTATTCCGCTTCTATGTATGAAATGGACCCTGAAAAGTACATCAAGATGTGGGGAGGTGCTATCGGGATTGGTGGAAGACTGAGTTGGCCGGATGATTATTTTCAATTGTATGGTGAGTTATCTTTCCAAAGCTATAATCTGAAGAACTGGGATTGGTTTGTCATTAGGAACGGACTGAGCAATGACTTCAATTTGAATCTGACCTTTGGACGAAAATCCATTGACAACCCCATCTATACCCGATTTGGTTCAGACTTTACACTGTCGGCTCAAATTACACCTCCCTATTCTTTATTGGACAATAAGCCGGACAGTTATGATCAAAAACTGTACGAAAATGGAGACAATGGAGCATTGTACAAATGGATTGAATACTATAAAATCAAGTTAAAATGCAAAACATTCACACCCATTACCTCTAATGGAAAGCTGGTTTTGATGACCCGTTTTGACTTGGGGTATCTGGGACACTACAATTATTACCGTCAATCACCCTTTGGACAATTCTATGTAGGTGGTGATGGTACAACGGGTTACAACAGCTACTATACCAATGAAACTGTAGCATTGAGAGGGTATGAGAATGGATCGCTGGGTACAGCCAATATCTATCAACGCGTGGGCATGGAATTACGCTATCCCTTGTTGATGGAAACCTCGACCAATATCTATGCCTTAGCGTTTTTAGAAGGCGGAAATGTATGGAAGGAATCCAAGAAATGGGAACCTCTCAATTTCAAACGGTCTGCCGGTTTTGGTTTACGTATATTCCTGCCCATGGTTGGATTGATGGGAATTGATTGGGCCTACGGCTTTGATAAACCAATGCCTACATCGACGCAAAAGGGCGGTAGCCAGTTCCACTTTATTATCGGTCAGGAATTTTAACCGTTCTTAATGCTTTTCAATAAAACTATTCCGTACATTTGGGTTTATAATTTCCTAATTCTACCATTTATGGAATCAATGCAAAACACCGTTTCCCAAAACATCAAATCTGTTTCTGAGGCAACTCACCGTATGGTATGGTTTAAAACAGCAGCCTTGTTTATTCTGGTGCTGTTTTCACTAAGTGTTCATGCTCAAAAATTTGCCTTGGTCGACATGGAATACATTTTAGGTAAAATTCCAGCTTACGAAATGGCCAACGATCAATTAAACCAAGCTTCGAAGAAATGGCAGGCTGAAATTGATGTGTTAGCCAAGGCCGCCAAAGATTTGTATACAAAATATGAATCTGAAAGGGTCTATTTATCCGACGACATGAAGAAGACACGTGAGGAAGAAATTCTGGCTAAAGAAAAACAGGCGGCTGACTTGAAAAAGACCTATTTTGGTTCGGAAGGAGAATTGTTCAAGAAACGTGAAAGCCTTCAAAAGCCCATTTTTGACGAAATCTACAACGCAATCAAAGCACTTTCTGAAGATGAGGGTTATGCGTTGGTTTTAGACAGAGCTTCAGGTTCGAACATCTTATTTGCTTCACCCAAGATTGATGTGAGTGATCTTGTGTTGGGAAAAATGGGATATTGAAAAAAAACACGTATTTTTGCCGCCGCTGATTTCAACTAACTAAATAGATTCAACATGATAAAGAAAATTCTTTTTTTACTTGCCTGCGTTTTACCATTGACCGTCCTTGCTCAAGACATAAAAGTGGGTTACTACAACCGTGTCAACCTTATCCAAAGCATGCCAGAGTATACTGAAGCTACAAAGAAAATAGATCAGCTTGCTATGGATTATGAAAAGGAAATTTCATTGATTCAAGAGGAGTACAACAAAAAAGGTTCAGAATACATAGCAGGAAGGGATACCATGCCCGAAGCCATACGCCTTCGTCGCGAAGCAGAGATTCAGGACCTGGATAACCGCCTCCGGTCATTTGTTGAAGATTCAAGAAACAATCTGAGCAAACAACAGCAAGACTTAATTACTCCCATAACCAGAAAAGTGGAAGTAGCTGTTCAGGCTGTTGGAAAGGATAATAATTTCCTCCTCATTTTTGATACGTCAGCCAAGGCCGACTTATCTTATTTCTCGGTTGATAAATGCTTGGATGTGACGAATTTACTCCGCTCCAAGCTTGGAATGAAATAAGCGTTAACCAACTGAATGTTTGGGAAGCTGTACTCTAAGGAGGCAGCTTCCCTGCTTTTTGGAACAGACTGTCGATATGAATAAAGGCCCTATAGGTGTATTTGATTCCGGATACGGTGGATTGACCATTCTGGAAGAAGTCAAGAAGGCGCTGCCATTATACAACTATTTGTATGTGGGAGATAACGCCAGAGCACCTTACGGGAACCGATCGTTCGACATGGTGTATGAGTTTACACGCCAAGCCGTCTTATACCTATATGAGCAAGGATGTCCCTTGGTTATCCTGGCCTGCAACACCGCTTCAGCGAAAGCGCTCCGTACCATCCAACAGGTAGATTTGCCACGATTGGATCCTGCTTTTAGGGTATTGGGCATTCTAAGGCCAACGGTAGAAGTATTGGGTTCGTTGACTGTTACCCGTCACGTAGGTCTTGTTGGAACTCCTGGCACCATAGCTTCGGGTTCTTATCCCATTGAAATCAACAAGTTGTATTCCGACATTGTTGTCAGGCAAGAAGCTTGCCCCATGTGGGTTCCGTTGGTTGAAAACGGGGAATATGAATCGGAAGGCGCAGCCTACTTCGTACACAAGAACCTGGAGCATCTCTTCAGCCAGGACTCATCGATTGATACCCTGTTGTTAGGTTGCACACATTACCCTTTATTATTGCCTCAAATTCGCCGTTTTGTGCCAGCGCACGTGCACATCATCTCACAAGGAAGCTATGTGGCAGGTAGCCTTAAAGATTACCTGTATCGACATCCGGAAATTGAAGAAAGATGCTCAAAGGAAGGAAGCTGTTCATACCTCACCACAGAATCGGAACGTAAGTTTGAAGAAAGTGCTTCTTTGTTTACCAATCATCCTGTAAAGGCAGCCCACATCAGGCTTTAATCCGTTCCTTACGTCAGAACCCGCGTTGCCGCATGGCCTCGAAGGTAAGGATGGCCGTAGATACCGACACATTCAAGGAATCGATGGCTCCCCGCATGGGGATCTTGATGCGTGCATCGGCAGCGTCTAGCCAGAAGGGTGTCAATCCGTCCGCTTCAGTCCCCATGATGATAGCCGAAGGGCTCCTAAAATCAATTTCATGATACCACTTCGCAGCAGTCAACTCGGCGGCATAGGTGGTTATATGCTTTGATTGCAACCATTCATGGGCATCTTTTGAGCTGCAAACGCCTACAGGAACCGTAAACAGGCAACCAATACTGGAACGAATCACATTGGGGTTGTAGATGTCTGTGTTCGGATCACACACAATAACGGCATCCACTTTAGCCGCATCGGCCGTTCTAAGGATGGCACCCAGATTCCCGGGTTTTTCAACCGCTTCCAATACGATGACAAACGGGTTCTCCGGCAAGTTAAGGGAAAATAGGTCATGTTTTCTTGGGCGCATCAAGGCAATGATGCCATCAGAGTGTTCCCTGTAGGCTAATTTTTCAAAGATGGCCGGCGTTATTTCTGTGACAATGCGTTCGGTCAAACCGATGAGTACGTTTGGGTATTCGCTGTTGGCAAAGATTTCCCGGCAGACAAACACGGATTCCACTTCGTAGCCTGCGTCTTTAGCCAAGCCCAGTTCCCTGGCTCCCTCCATCACAAACAGGCCTTGTTCGCGTCTTTCCTTGCTTTTCGACAGCTGAGCGATGCGTTTGACGGTAGGATTCTGCAGGCTGGTAATTTTTTCCATGTGGGGTGCATGTTAGAAGTGTCCCAAAAGTACATAAAAGATTTTGACGTCCCCCAAAAAAACTGTACGTTTGCCCGCAAACGAACAGCATATTATGGATAAAACGCTTACTCACGGGGATGATTATGAATTGCTCGACAGCGGCGGGTTCGAAAAACTGGAACGCTATGGGCAATACGTGCTTCGAAGGCCCGAGCCGCAAGCATTGTGGCCCAAGAGACTACCGGAGACCACGTGGAAAGAATTACCCGATGCTTGGTTCAAAAACAGCAAATCAGATCGTTCTCCCGATGGTAGTGAGCGCGGAGAATGGGTGTGCAAACGCGGTATGCCTGACCGTTGGATCATTAAATATGCTGTGGATGGAAAACCCCTTTCGTTTCGATTGAGCATGACAGCCTTCAAACACATTGGTATTTTCCCGGAACAAGCCGAAAACTGGCGCTTCATTTACGACAGCGTTGCCGCTTCAACAGTACCGGAACCAAAGGTGCTGAATTTGTTTGCGTATACAGGAGGAGCTTCTCTAGCTGCAGCAGTAGCGGGAGCGGTGGTGACTCACGTAGATTCAGTGAAACCGGTGGTTTCCTGGGCCAGGGAAAACGCTGAGGCCTCCGGTATACAAACCATTCGTTGGATAGTGGAAGATGCCCTCAAGTACGTGCAGCGTGAAACCAGGCGGGGGTCAACCTACCAAGGTATCATATTGGATCCGCCAGCCTATGGAAGGGGGCCTGCCGGTGAAAAATGGATTTTGGAAGACCAGATTACGGTTTTGCTCGAAGCGTGTGCGCAGCTACTTGACAAAGGTGGCTTTGTCGTGTTGAATTTGTATTCCATGGGTTTTTCACCCATCATTGCTGCCAATCTGTTGAACCATTACTTCAAACGCCCCATGGAGAGCATTGAGTACGGAGAGTTGACGGTGATTGATCAAGCCGGTCGCGTGCTTCCTTTAAGTGTGTACGCGCGTTTTCCTCAATAAAAAACACCCAAACTACGTTTTCTATACGCGGTTTGGGTGGTCTTGTCGGGATGAGAAGACTCGAACTTCCGACCTCTACGTCCCGAACGTAGCGCGCTACCAACTGTGCTACATCCCGATTGAAGCGATGCAAAGATAAATAATGCAATCAGTTTATCCAATACAAAAAATCAGATTTATGGGAAAAATAGTTGCTCAAAACTTTGTAAATTCAAAAAGGAGTCGTACTTTTGTGGCCGCTAAAGCGATGGTACCATAGCTCAGTTGGTAGAGCAAAGGACTGAAAATCCTTGTGTCCCCGGTTCGATTCCTGGTGGTACCACTCAAGAAGCCTGCAGATTCTGCAGGCTTTTTTTGTTGTGTCTTTTTAATGTAAATTGCAGTAACTTTGGCAAGTGATAGGAATACAAGAACAAACACAAACCTGTCTGCTCCATGAATTCAGACCAATCAAAGAAAGCCTACACTGAAAAAATAGATAGGATATTGGATTACATCCATGCCCATATATCGGAAGAACTGACATTGGACATACTGGCCACGGAAGCATGCTTTTCTCCTTTTCATTTTCACCGTATTTTTTTGTCGATAACAGGGGAAACCCCCAGGGATTACATTGAACGGTGTAAGCTAGAACGAGCAGCAAACCGTTTGTGTACTGTGCCTGAACGTCCAATGATTGATACAGCCTTGGAAAGCGGTTATTCTTCGGTCTCGACCTTTTCAAGAGCATTTAGGAAGTACCACGGCGTATCGCCAAGTGACTATTTGAAACAGCACCAATTGGACTATCATTCCATAGATGTCCCTCAGACTAAACGAAAACGAGTGTATACTGAAGAAGATTTTACAACCATCTCTTTTCGTACGCTTCCCGGTTACCATTATGCCTACAAACAAGTGTTCAGCGGCTATTCCAACGGAATACCCTCTTCATGGTCACGATTGATAAAGTATGCTGAAACACATAATCTGTTTTCATCCAATACCATCTATTTTGGCATTCCATTTGACAACCCGGGCATTACACCCAGGGAAAAGTGCCGATACCGAGCCTGCATATCAGTTGATGAATCAGTTGAACAAACCAAAGGAGATGTCCGGACAGCAACCATTTCTCCGGCAAGGTATGTGGTTTTACCTTTTAAAGGTAAACGTGAAGATATTACCGATGCGTATGCCCTACTGTATGGGGGTTGGTTGCCTCAAAGCGGGTATATTCCCGACGACAAGCCGACGTTGGAATTATACCCACCTGAGTTGCATCGAAACGGGGTGGAGGTATTGGAATACGAAATCGCTATCCCTATTGTGCCCATCTGATTTTGTTGATGCGCATGTTAAACCAGGTAAATGATTCTACAGCCTTGAGACAAATCCCGATCAGGAGGCAAGAGCTGTTTATTCGTGAAAGAACGGTTGTTCTGTGAATAAATGGTTGTTCATTATCGGTTTATTCATGTGTCGCGTTACGTTTGCTGGCAAAACCTTCGTGTACCTTCTTTTCATTGAGTGTCAGCATGGAAATCAAACCGGCTGCTAATGCTACAAGACCAAAAACAAGAACCCCGTTCATTGAGTGTCGGATCAGTGAACCTGAAACAGATGTTGAAACGACACCACCCATAACCTGAAAGAATTCAAGCGTTGAGATTACTATGCCCAATTGAGCAACTGGAAAAACAGCTTGAGGGGCTAGGTTGATTATGGGGAAATTTAATCCGATGCCAAGTCCTGTCAATAATACACTAAGCATTAACATGTGGGTGGAAATGGATGTTGATTGCCACAATAACAATCCCATGCCCGACATGGCAATCAGGAAATGAATGGAGCCTGCTTTTCGGAAACGTTGAAATCGGGAAATCAACATCCCACCAACCATACCTCCCACTACCATGGATATGGACATTGGCAACATGGCTAGTCCTGAATAGGTGGCGTCTTTTTTGTGAACAATTTGCAGGAGAAAGGGAACGTACAGAATGAGTCCGAACATAGCTACATAAGCCATGGATGCAGAAAAAGCAGCGTGTTTGAAAACAGCATTGCGGAGTAACCCCGTAGGTAGAAGGGGGGAATGAGAGCTTTTTTCAATCCGGATGAATACCATCAGCATCAGTAAGGAAAAAAACACCGATCCTACCATAAGAGGAGAGCCCCAGGAAAGTAGTTTTCCTCCTTCTGCCAGGCAGAACAAAATGGGAAAGATGCCCAATAGGAAAACCAAAATGCCTTTTACATCAAGACCTCCCTCGTTTTCAAGGTGTCTCATCAACGACAAGTTCTTTTTTAAGAGTGTGAATGCGATGATGCCTATCGGGATGTTGATAAAAAATATCCAGTGCCAGGAGAAATAATCGGTAATCATCCCACCGGCCAATGGCCCTGTCAGACTGGCTAATCCGTGCATGGATGCCAGCATGCCTATTTTTTTACCACGTTCTTTTGGCGGAAAGAGTTCTGATGTGATGATGAAAGTGCTGGAAGCCAATACGCCTCCGCAGACTCCCTGGAGACCCCTGAAAAGTACCAAGGAGGTCATGTTCCAGGATGTTGCACACAGTAGTGAGGCTCCCATAAATAATACGATACCCCAAAGCACCACGGTTTTTCGTCCAAAAACGTCCGATAGTTTGCCACCTATTGGTATTATAATGGTAGAAAACAACAAATATGAGGTGAAGGGCAATGAGTAGTGTTCCAACCCGTTCAAATCACGAATAATTTGGGGCATAGCGGTAGAAACGATGGAGTTGTCGAGAGCAGAAAGAAATAGACAGAGCATGAGTGCTGACATTGTCAACGTGACATTGTTTTCGTTGGGTTGTTTTTGTGATGACATAACGTATTTTTTTATGCCGCAAAAGTAGAATCCATGAATGGTTGCTTGTTGGCATTTCTTGCGAATCAGATGGCAATTCTTGCTATTCATCAGTTTGGCCTATTTGAGTCAAAAATTAATAAAATTAAATACGAAATAAATATAATATAGTAGGAATGCATAAAAAGTAAAATATGTTTGTATATTTGTGCCGTAAATACAATCAACTATGTTACCAACCAAATGTCCGAGCTGCCATGAGCGGCTTCAAGTGCAACGCTTGAAATGTGAAAAATGCGGAACTGAAGTGAACGGTTCCTATGATTTGCCATTGTTGGCCACGCTTTCTGAAGATGACCAACAATTTATCCTTCGCTTTGTAAAAAGCAGTGGAAGCCTGAAGGAAATGGCTTCGCTTATGAAACTGAGTTATCCTACCGTTCGAAACAAATTGAACGAAATTATTGAAACAATCATCAGCTATGAAAAGTAACAGCCTTTTTGGATTTCTGATAAATCCGTTTACTCGAATTGCCGGCTGGCAAGCTTTTGCAATTGGCTTGCTCATCTTGCTTGTGACAAGTGTGGTCGGTGCTTACAGCGGGGTGGTATTTGATGGCGTGTTCGACATGCATTTGATGGAACTGACACTGGAAAAATCACTGTTGATACAGGCCATCAGTGTAGCGAGTCTGGTGCTGGTCATGTGGGTGACTGCCCTGTTGGTTTCCAAAACCTTTCGTTTCATCGATATCTTGGGAACAATGACTTTGGCACGAGCTCCTTACCTAATATTGGCCATTGCCGGTTTTTTTACCACGACACCCGATATACAAGAAGTGATGAAAGATCCTTTCGGTATATTCACATCGGTTTCATTCATTGTTATCATGGTGTTGAGTTTGCCGGTTGTCGTGTGGAACATCACGTTGATGTTCAATGCACTGAAAATTTCGTGTGATATCAAGGGCTCCAAACTGACCATTGCCTTTATAGTGGCAGTTATAGTGGCTGAAATTGTTTCAAAAACAGTCCTGTTTTTGCTGAACATGGTGCAAATGCCCGTAATTTCATAGTGCAATGAAACAGCTTTATTTGATAGTATTGTTGATGCTTGTTAGTATGACAGCCACGATGGGTCAGGATATTACCGGCGAATGGAACGGCACCTTGTCGGTTCAAAATACCTCATTACGTTTGGTGTTTCACATCAACAAAACAGCTGACGGATACTCGGCAACCATGGATAGCCCCGATCAAAAAGCCAAGGGTTTGAAAATGAGCCATGTTACGTTTAAGGATTCTCTGTTGACCATTGAGTTACGCATTGCCGGTATGAGTTATACCGGAAAGCCAGAAAACAATACGTTGGTCGGAACCTTCAAGCAGGCTGGCCAGTCATTTCCCTTGGTGTTGACAAAGAACCTTCAGGCTGTGACAGCGACTGAGATGCCTACGGTAGACAAAAATGCCAACTATGTAGAAATCCCTAAAGTCTTGGAGACAAAAACAGGCCGCATTTGCGGGACATTGACGGAACCCAAGGGCTTTAAAAAAGGACAGGTGGTCTTGATCATTGCCGGCTCTGGTCCAACCGACCGGGATGGCAACAATCCATCCATGACCTGTGACACCTACAAGAAAATTGCCCATGAGCTTGCGAAAAACAACATTGCTTCTTTGCGGTATGATAAACGGGGAATTGCCGAGAGTGTGGCTTCCGTGGAACGGGAATCCGACCTTGTTTTCGACAACTACGTGCAAGATGCAGCTGCCTGGATAATGTTGTTAAAGGCTGATAAACGCTTTAAAAACGTTGTTGTGATTGGGCACAGTGAGGGTTCTTTGATTGGTATGTGCGCAGCGTACCAGGCGAAAGCCGATAAATACATTTCTGTGGCCGGTATTGGTCGTCCAGCTTCGGATTTGCTTAAAGAACAGCTTGAGGCACAAGGGGCAGAGGTTAAACGGTTAGCCTTTCCTCTCATTGATAGTTTGGCTCAAGGCATGTCAGTCAATGTGGTTGATCCAACGATGCAATCCATTTTTCGTACGAGTGTACAACCCTACTTGATTTCCTGGTTTAAGTACGATCCTCTGGCATCAATCAAACAGCTGAAGGTTCCCGTATTGCTGATTCAAGGCACCAATGACATTCAGGTGCCTGTGGAGGATGCCAAGCGGTTATCGGCCGCCAAACCTTCAGCGAAGTTGATGTTGATTGACAGGATGAATCACGTGTTACGTATTTCTGAAAGCGAGCGTGAGGCCAACCTGGCCACGTACAACAATCCTGAACTACCCCTGGCAGACGGGTTGATGGATGCCATCATTGCATTTATTAAAAAATAGAAATTCATCAAAGCCCGGTCGGTTTATTGCTTTTTGCAAACTGACTGGGGCTTTGGTTGAATTTCTTCCGAAAGACATCTCTAAAATACTTTACATCCGAGAATCCTGATTTATAGGCAACCTCGGCTATGGTATACTGCTTGGTCCTCAGCAATTCCTTGGCTCTCTCCATGCGGTATTGTCGAATGAAATCGGCAGGCGCCTGGCCGCTGATTGCCTTTATCTTGTTAAATAAGGAGGAACGACTCATACCCATATTATAACTAAGGGTGTCAACAGTAAAATCAGGGTTGTTGAAGTTCTCACGGATTACAACAAACATCTTTTCGAGAAACTGCTGATCGTTGACAGTTGGAACAATGGTTACCAATGCAGGGTCACTGTTGTTCTCAATTGTTTGTGCTGGTGATATGAAGGGATCATTCTTTTCATCAAGCGTTTTTCTGTTCTGTATCCATGTGGTTTCTTTTTCAAGGTTGATCAGGTTCCAAAGTGTGTTCTGGATGGTGTTGATTTGCCAGATAGCAAGTCTGATTTTATCGTTAATGACAGGGTCGGTTTTTTCGTTGGATGAAACATCCTGTAATGAGAGATTTAGCTTCACAAGTTCATGTTGAAGATTATGAACCGTATTGATGTATTTATTCAGGTTTCGGTTCAAACGATACGTTCGTTTGTTGGCAATATACATACGAATTGACATGGTGATTATTATGCCTATGATAAATACATAAGGCAAGATAACCCATGTGGAAGATAATAGGGAATTTTTCATTGAATGACTTGATTTCAGTTAATGGAACAACAAAATACAAGTATATGTTTAGTAGATAATTGGTAAAAAGGTGCAAATACAAGCAAAAATAAGCCAAATAATCATCAAATAACAAAAAACAGGTTTTTTATAACAGAAAGTCGGCTTATAAGATGCGGTTTTTTTCTATATTTATGTAAACAAATGTGAAAAAACGTTGCATTTGTAGGTTTTATTACGTTCACCAGGAAAATGAATCTAAACCTCTTTACCATGAACGCAATTGGAATTAACAACCATTTATTGGAAGTGCAAAGCGATTTATTTCGTTTTGCTTACAGGTTGACCAGGAACAGAGATGATGCCTCCGATTTGTTGCAGGATACATCATTAAAGGTATTGGACAACTACGACAAGTTTGCAGAGGAGACAAACTTCAAAGCATGGGCATACACGTTGATGCGGAACATTTTTATCAACAACTACAGAAAAGCGGTGCGTGAGCAAACTTATGTAGATCAGTCTGACAACCTGTTCTACCTCAATATACCGCAGAATTCGGGATTAGACACACCAGAGGGAGCGTTTGCTCTTTCAGAAATCACAAAGGCCATTAACGGTTTCAACAGGGAGTACAGGCAACCATTTGCCATGCATGTAGCCGGCTTCAAGTATGAAACCATAGCAAAAGAGATGAATCTGCCATTAGGCACTGTTAAAAGCCGAATCTTTTTTGCCAGAAAACGGTTACAAAACGTGTTGAAAGATTACCGTTAAGCCTTAGTTGGCTCATCGCCCTTTCCGGACTTTTTCGAAGAGGCTGCCTTTGACTTTGCATTGGCTGCCTTTTTCTTTGTAGTGGCAGCCTTAGGTTTTTTAGCAGTGGTTTTCTTGATTACACTCTTGGTGGTTTTAGCTGCCCCTTTTATGGCTCCTTTCTTGCGCTTGAAGACGGGTTTGTCAGCTTGGTCCTCAATGAGTTTCAAGCAATCGTCTATCGTCAATGTGGTTGGATCTGTCGATTTAGGGATGCGGTAATTCAGACCTTCTTTGGAAATGTACGGGCCGTATCGACCGTTCAATACCTGGATGTTTTCCGGTTCGAACGTTTTAATGATACGGTTGCGCTCTTCTTCCCTTTTTTTCTCAATAAGTGTGATGCAGCCATCCAGGTCTATCTTCAACGGATCAAGTGTTTTGGGTATGGAAACATAGATGCTGTTGTGTTTGACATAGGGTCCGAAACGACCCACGCCAACCGTAATGGTTTTATCTTCAAATTCGCCAATTGTTCGGGGTAATTTAAACAATTCCAACGCTTCTTCAAGGGTGATGGTCTCCATCCGTTGGTTTTTTTGCAACGAAGCAAACTGAGGTTTTTCGTCATCTTCGGCTTGTCCGATTTGAACAATGGGGCCAAAACGCCCGATGCGTACAGATACGGGTTTGCCTGTCTTCGGGTCACTGCCCAACATACGTTCACCCACTTTCTGCTTTGTCCAAACGGTGGCTTGTTCAACGGCAGGATGGAATGTGCGGTAGAAATCAGAGATGACTTGATTCCAAGGTGTTTCGCCCTCGGCAATCTGGTCGAATTGACGCTCAACCAAGGCGGTAAAGTTGAAATCAAGAATGTCGGGAAAAGATTCCAGCAAAAAATCGTTGACAACAATGCCAATGTCGGTAGGGAAGAGCTTGGACTTCTCTGTGCCTACCTTTTCGGTCAACACGCGTTCATCAAGGGACTTCTTGTTGAGTTCAATGTAGGTATAGTTACGGATTTCTCCCTCTCTGTCCTCTTTTTTGACATAATCACGTTGCTGTATGGTAGAAATGGTGGGAGCATAGGTGGATGGTCTGCCTATGCCCAATTCCTCGAGTCTTCTGACAAGACTGGCTTCTGTATAACGGGCAGGACGTTGTGTGAACCGTTCAGTAGCCGAGGCAGATTCCAATTCAAGTGTGTCGTCCTTATCCATGGAGGGCAGCGATCTGCTACCGCCTTCGTTGTCGTTTTCATCATCGTTCGATTCCATATACACCTTGAGGAAACCATCAAAGGTGATGATTTCACCCACAGCTTCAAGCTTTTCGGCTGAGTTGGACATGTTGATGACTACCGTGGTTTTTTCCAACTCGGCGTCTGCCATTTGTGAGGCAATGGTGCGTTTCCAGATCAAATCGTACAACCGTTTGTCTTGTGCGCTGCCTTCTATGGAATGAACGTTCATATAAGTGGGCCGGATGGCTTCGTGTGCCTCCTGTGCTCCTTTTGTCTTGGTATGGTACTGACGTACTTTTACGTAATTGTCACCGGCCATGGCTGTGATTTCAGCTTTGGATGTATTGATGGCCAAGCTCGATAAGTTGACGGAATCGGTACGCATATAGGTGATTTTCCCCGATTCGTACAGCCGTTGCGCAATCATCATGGTTTGAGAAACCGACAATCCTAATTTCCGGGCAGCCTCTTGTTGTAAGGTTGACGTGGTGAAGGGAGGTGCCGGCGTTTTCTTCCCGGGTTTGGTAATGATGTCGTCTATGCTGAACGAGGCAGTCTTGCATTGGTTGAGAAAATCAATGGCTTCTTGTTTGGTCTTCAGCCGGTTAGTCAAGTCTGCCTTTAGAGTGGTTTGGTTTCCATTCGATTGTTTCAACAGGAAGTTGACCGTTACCTTATAGTTGGCATCAGTTTGAAAATGCATAATTTCCCGCTCTTTTTCTACAATGAGGCGGACGGCAACCGATTGTACCCTCCCTGCGGATAAGGAAGGTTTGATTCTTCGCCAAAGTACAGGTGACAATTCAAACCCTACTATGCGGTCGAGTACGCGTCTGGCTTGTTGAGCATTGACCACATTTCCGTCTATTTGGCGGGGATGTTTGATGGCAGAAAGGATGGCATCCTTGGTAATCTCATGGAAAACAATGCGGTTGGTGTTTTCTTTGTTCAAACCAAGAACTTCCGACAAGTGCCAGGCAATGGCCTCCCCCTCGCGGTCTTCATCGGAGGCTAACCAAATCGTATCTGCTTTTTTTGCGCTGGATTTCAATTCCTGTACCAGCTTGACTTTGTCAGCCGGAATTTCGTAAATGGGTTGGAACTGGTTGACAATGTCAACTCCAAAGTCCTTTTTGCTGAGGTCACGGATGTGTCCAAAGCTGGAAAGTACCTTGTAATCCTCACCGAGAAATTTCTCGATGGTCTTTGCTTTTGCAGGAGATTCAACTATGACTAGGTTGCTTGGCATCGAAAGGAGGTGTTTCATGCATTCGCCAAAAATGGCGCCGCAAAATTATAAAAAACAAGACAGATAACCCCTTTTTTATAAAAAATTACACATTATGTGTTCAATCGGGATCAAGTAACGAGCGTTTTTCCGTGCTAGGTTTGTACCAGCTGGCATAGAACTGGTAGTTGTCTGAAATACGCTTATTGATGGTTCTGGTCTGTTCCGGGTCCGCCATCTTGACAAACTTGGCCGGAACTCCGGCGTAAATGCTGTACGGTTCAACCTTGGTGCCGCTGAGTACTACGGAGCCAGCAGCTACAATGGCACCCTCGCCAATTACCGCATGGTCAAGCACGACCGAACCCATTCCAATCAGGGCGTTGTCTTCTATCGTGGCGCCGTGGATTGTTACATTGTGACCAATCGAAACGTTGTCGCCAATTTCAATCGTGGATTTTTGGTAAAGAGTGTGCAAGACGGATCCATCTTGTATATTGACGTTGTTGCCAATGTGAATCGAATTCACATCGCCACGTAGTACGGTGTTGAACCAAATGCTGCATCCATCACCCATGACTACATCACCAATGATGGTCGCGTTATCGGCAAAAAAACAATTTTCTCCATAAATGGGGGTGAAACCCCTGACAGATTTGATCAAAGCCATATAGTGCTATTTATTAAAGGTGTCGTGTGTAATTGTTCGGGTTTTTTCTCGTAACCAGTTGCGTTCCTCTGCGTTCAACAAAGGAGAAAGGCATTCGAATACGCTCCGGTGGTATTCGTTCAGCCAGTCTTTGTGTCTTTGTTCGAGCAGGTTCCAGTCAATACAGTCCAGGTTGAAGGGTACCCGTGTCAATGTCTCAAACGCAAAGTAACGACCCGATTCGGTTGTTTTTGTTGCAACCACGTGGATGACGTTCTCCAACCGAATGCCGTATGCTCCTGTACGATACAACCCGGGTTCATTGGAAATGACCATGCCGGGTTCAAGGCACACCGGATTCTCGTTCATGCGAATGTTTTGGGGGCCCTCGTGAACAAACAGGCAATGTCCAATGCCGTGCCCGGTGCCGTGTAAGTAGTTCAGTTGCCTGTTCCACAGATACCGCCGGGCAAGCACATCAAGCTGGGTTCCCCGGGTTCCTTCGGGAAAGATGGCCATGCTTAGGTCGATCAATCCTTTCAACAGGCAGGTGTAGTCTGATTTAAAGGTGTCCGAAGGATGTCCGTTAAGGTAGATTGTACGTGTGGTGTCTGTTGTGCCATGTAGGTAATGCGCGCCAAAATCCATTAACAGAGCCCCTTCGCCTTGAATCGGGTAAGCGCTTTTTGAATCGGCCTCGTAATGAACAATGGCTCCGTGATCGGAGAAAGCAGCAATCGGTGCAAAACTTTCACCGATGTAGGCTCCGTCCTGCCGGCGAAAGGTAGCAATCATTTCACCTACTTCAAATTCCGTCGGACAGTTCGATGGTAAAACACCACCTGCCGATGTCGTTTTCTCCAACCACATGAGCAGGCGGACCCAGGCAATTCCGTCTTTTTCCATGGCCAGTCTGAAACCGTCAATTTCCACCGTATTCTTGATTGCCTTAAGATTTCTGATGGGTGACAATCCGTCAATCAGCTGGCAGTGGTCCTTGACCTGTTCGTATAACTGGTAGTTCAGTCTGAAGGAATCAAACAAAATGCTGCGATTTTCCAGTCCGGCCATAAAGGGAAGGAATTCCTGGTAGGGAGCCAATTTGACAGAGGCGTTCTGCAGTTCACTGTTTGCATCAGAACCTATTTTTGAAGGTTCGGTAAACAAGATACATTGGTTGGGATCAATGTAGACAAAGGCCATCACCACCGGATTATAATCAATATCCGTACCTCTGATATTGAGCAACCAGGCAATATCGTCCAACATTGTGACAGGAAGGGCGTCTGCACCGGCTTCCTGAATAGCTTGTCGGACTCGACTCAGTTTGTCAATGGTGGATTCACCACTGGCGGTTTTGGGAAACAACCAAGCGGGTTCCAGCGGTAAAGAGGGTCTGTCCGGCCACACCTTTATATATGGGTTGAAATTTGTGTGTAATGTGGACGATGATTTGGCCAGGAAGTGGTTGAGTCGTTTTACCTCGTCGGTTGCGAATAATCTTCCGTCGAGTGCAACGTGTCTGCATTTGTTGTCGATTATCCATGCCTCAGGTGATTGAGATCCAGGAATGCCCATTTTATACAGGCTGATGCCGGTGCCTGCCAGTTCGGTTTCAGCCTGAAGAAAATACCTGGAATCTGTCCATAAACCGGCTGCATGGGTGGAAACAACCAGGGTGCCAAACGATCCTGTGAATCCGGACAAGTATTCCCTGAACTTCCAGTAATTGGCCAGGTATTCGCTCTGGTGGGGGTCGGAAGTGGGAATCAAGCAAGCGTCCAATTTGTTTTCCAACAAATAGGTCCTTAATGTGGAAAGTCTTTCCCGGATGAGACGGATGCGTTGCGGTAGCAGGAGGTCGGTATTCTCGCTTTCCGGTGTTTGGTGAATTGTTGACATATGTGCGGATATGGTGCAAAAATACGGTTAAAAACGGCCACAAGGGAAAAAAACAAAAAAAGTTTTTGAAAATTTGTTTGGTATGTCAAAGCCTTTCTCTAATTTTGCAGTCCGATAAAAACAAACCATCAAAGTCAAAACAGTATGATCGTAGTACCTGTAAAAGAAGGCGAAAACATTGAAAAGGCACTTAAGAAGTTCAAACGTAAGTTTGAGAAAACAGGCATCGTAAAGGAACTCAGGGGCAGACAAGCTTTTACAAAACCTTCCGTTGTGAACCGGAAAATGAAAGCTAAAGCCATCTACATCCAACAATTGCACCAGACCGAAGACTAATTTGTTTCAGTCGGGCATGATGGTTATCAGGGTGCGGAATACGCACCTTATTTATTTGTAGCTGTCGTTATTTTTTTGTATATTCGTTGCCATAGTAAGCAACGAGGCATGTGGGTCGACGAATATATCCAATATATACGGTATGAGAAGAATTATTCTACTCATACCGTTGTTGCGTATGAACGTGACCTTTCCGATTTTTTTGACTATGTTCAACAGCACCATGAAGCCACTGGTCCAAAGGAGCTGACTTCAGATGTAATTCGCTCGTGGGTCATGAGCTTGCTGGATCAGGGTTTGAGTCCGCGCACGGTCAATCGGAAACTCTCTTGCCTGAAATCTTACTGGCGGTTTCTGGCACGTAAAGGTTTGACGACAATCAATCCTGTCAAACGTGTACCATCGCCTAAAACAAAGAAGCCCCTTCCGGTGTTTCTGAAAGAAGAGGAGGTTGCCAGGGCTATCGTGCAGGAAGACGAAGAAAAGCATCCGTTTGAGTCAATCCGTGACCGGCTAATCATGGAGTTGTTTTATCAAACAGGCATGCGGCTTTCTGA
>CAYPLF010000023.1:0-5890 GCA_964411555.1 uncultured Bacteroidales bacterium
CGGTAGTTGAAGCCGAGTTGCTGCATTTCCATGTACCAGCCCGGGTATTCGGTGGCTCCTTCCAGGGCGCAGGCCAAATCCATGGAATTGGTGTAGGCGTCGTCGCCTTTGGTGATGCCGTGTGAGCGTAAACGCAGGAGCTCTTTGTACACGTCTTCGTCGTTGGTGGTGATCATTCCTCCTTCTCCGCAGGCTATGTGTTTCACGGGGTGGAAGGAAAAGACGGTGGCGTCGGAATAGTGGTTGTTGCCGGCGTTTTGGTCAACGCCTTGACTGTCTTTGAAATAACCGCCGGGTGCGTGGCAGGCGTCTTCGAGGATCCAGCAGCCGTAGGGTTCCACCAGCTTTTTCAGGGCTTCGGTATTGACCACGTTGCCGGCCATGTCTACGGGGATGATGCCTTTGATGCTGCCTTTCTTATGGCTTTCCAACAGGTGTTTGACTTGCTTCAGGTCAATCAGGTAGGTGGTCGGGTCGATGTCGGCAAAGAGGACTTCGCCTCCGCAGTAGCGCACGCAGTTGGCGGAGGCGGAAAAGGTGATGGGTGTGGTGATGACCTTGTCGCCGGGTTCCAGCCCCAGGGCCATGACGGCCAGGTGGAGGGCGGCTGTCCCGTTGGAGACGGCTACGGCGTATTGGCTGCCTATGTACCGGGCGAAGGCTGTTTCAAAGGCATCGATGTGGGGGCCTTGTGTCAGGTAGTCTGACTTCAGGGTGTCCACCACGGCCTGGATGTCTTCGTCGGTGATGTGCTGGCGTCCGTAAGGTATTCTTTTCATGGGGTTCGGGGTGCTGGGTTCGGCTACTGGGTTCGGCTACTGGGTTCGGCTACTGGGTTCGGCTACTGGGTTTCAGACTATGGGTGTGAAGGCCGGGTCTACGTGTTGTTTGATTTTCTCGCGCAGGCTTTCCACCGTTTCCCACTCGGTGTTGGTGCCGGAGTTGTACTTGAACCCGGGTTCGACGGCGTGGGCGTGGTAGTGGTCGAGGAAGCGTTGTTTGTCGACATCGCTGGGCAGGATGGCGAAGTATTTGTCGAATTCGATGGTGTTGTAGGCGTCGCTTTCGGTGATCATTTCTTCGTGGATTTTTTCTCCGGGGCGGATGCCTATGTCTTCCAGTGTGGCGTTGGGGGCTATGGCCCTGGCCACGGTTTCAATTTTGTAAGAGGGTATTTTGGGGACGAAAATTTCGCGTCCCAGGGCGTTTTCAATGGCCCACAGCACCATTTCCACCCCGTCTTTGAGCGAGATGTTGAAGCGGGTCATGTCTTTGTGGGTGATGGGGATCACGCCGCCGGCTTTGGCTTTGTCGATGAAGAAGGGTATCACGGAGCCTCTGGAGCCCATGACGTTGCCGTAACGGACTACGGAGAAGCGTAGGTCGCGGCTGCCTTTGATGTTGTTGGCAGCTATGAAGAGTTTGTCGGAAACGAGTTTGGTGGCGCCGTACAGGTTGATGGGGGCTGCGGCTTTGTCGGTGGACAGGGCGACGACGATTTTCACGTTGGTGGCCAGCACGGCGTCAATGAGGTTCTGGGCTCCGCCTATGTTGGTCTTGATGCATTCGTCGGGGTTGTACTCGGCGGTGGGGACTTGCTTCAGGGCGGCAGCGTGGATGACCACGTCTATTTGTTCCAGGGCGCGTTTCAAGCGGGCGCCGTCCCGCACGTCGCCGATGAAGAAGCGGACCTGGGGGTATTTGGAATGGGGATAATGCTGGGCCATTTCGAATTGCTTCAGTTCGTCCCTGGAATAGACCACGAGGCGTTTGACGTTGGGGTAGCGTTCCAAAATGGTTTTTACGAACATTTTTCCGAATGATCCGGTTCCTCCGGTGATCAGTATGGATTTATCGTTGAGCATTGCTGGTAAGGTTTTGTTGGTTGTTGTGGTTGTTGCCGTGCGTGTTACTGTGCTTGTTGCTCTGCGTTTCGCTCTGCGTTTCGCTCTGCTTGTTGCTCTGCGTTTCGCTCTGCGCTAAAACGGCTCCAAGTTACGAATTTTTCTCGGTTTTCTTGTTTTCGGGCTGTTCTTTCATGATTTTCAACAGGTAATCGGCTATGGCTTGAGCGGCTTCTTTTCCGGTATGCAGGAACAGCTTGCGGGACTGGTTTTCCTTTGCTTTCCGTGCTTCGGGAGCTTCTTGTGTGGGGGTAGTCAGCAGTGGCTCCATGTCGCCGGGTTCCTGTAACAGGGGAACGCCCAGGTATTTGTGGAGTTCAAGGCCGCTTACCGCGTCATATCCAGGTATGTTGATGATGCCCAGTTGTTTGCCGAAATGCAGGGCTTCGGCTCCGAAACCGCTGGTATGGGTCAACACGATGTCGGCCAGGTTCATCACGTCTGCATAGGGTATGAGCAGGGGCAGGTGCTTCAGGCCGTACTTTTGTTCCAACCAGGTGTAATCCACCGTTGGATGCGAAGGATGGGTCTTCACCACGAAATTGTCGTCGGGTGTGCCGTAGGTGGTTTTGACCGCAGCCAGGAAGGCGGCCAGTTGTTCGTCGAGTGGCCGGTTGGGGCCACTCAGTGCCAACAGGAACGTGCGGCCCGGTTTCAGTCCGTAGCGGTCTCGGGCATCTGCCCGCAAGGTGTCGGAAAGTGTGATGGGTTCCAGGATGGGGGTGCCGGTGCAGATGATTTTTTCGGCGGATTCTCCCAGTTCGATAAACTGTTGCTTGCTCATGTCTCCCCAGGCCAGGCAGGTTTCGGCCAACAAGGGAAAATAGCCTGTGGGTGGGTTCATGATGCCGTGCTGGAGGGTGACGGTATACAGGTTGAGTTGTTTGGCGGCGGCTACCAGCAAACAGGCTTCGCTGTTGCGGTCGTAATCCACGCACAGGTGGGTAAGACGGCGTTGGCAGCGCAGAAAGCGTAGGGCTGAAAGGGCTTTGAGCTGCTGTACGAGCAGGTAGGCTGATAAATGGCGGCGCTGTGCTGCGCTTAGTGGGGTTTCGTCCAGGATGCTTTTCAATTGCTTCCGGTGACGGTATTGGAAACTAAGGGCGTGAAACAGGTCTGTCAGTTTGTTGTGGAAGAACACATGGCCTGAGGGTATGTCGGAAGCTCCCTTCGGGCCGATGACCAACAGGGGTGTCGATGGGCTTTCCGCCATCTTGACGGCTGCTTCCATGGCTTGGTGGTGGCGGCTTTTCCCCGATTTGTAATAGATCAGGCTTGCGTTCCTATCGGTAAGGTAGTGGCGCTTCCCCAGGGCTTTCAGCAGGTTTTTCGTCACCAAGAAGGGATAATCCCGTGTGTCGTGTATGATGACGCCTATGTTGATGCCGTCAAAAAACTGTGTTATGAGGTATCCCAGGGGGAGGCCTTCAAACAGCAGGGTGTTCAGCTTTGTTTCGGCGTGTTGGAATGGGGTCATGCTTGCTTGGGGTTATCGTGTTTCGTCCGTTTCAGTCGTGTTTGTCTCCTGTTTCAGTCGTGTTCGTCTTCTGTTTCAGTCGTGTTCGTTGCCCGGTTCTCCATCACCGTTCTCAGTGTTGGCAAAAATGCCAGGCTCAAGCCTTGTTGGATGACATTGCCCAGTAGCAATCCCTGTGGAAAGATGACCAGGCTGAAGCCTTCCAGGCTGTAGCGGATAATGACGTAGCCGGCTCCTGCCAACGCTCCGATTATCAAGGATACAAAGTACCAGCGTTGGTGCTTGACCACGTTGTAGAGGTTGTTCAGTGACCCGAAAGCTTGGGCGGCTGGCACGAACAGCATCCATTGGGCGGGTGCTATGCCGCCTACGTATTTGGGGAGCAGCCAGGGTATGACGATGGGTAAGAGCAGGGCGCCTGTGATGGCTATGCCCATGAGCAAGGCGAACTGGAGGTAGAGGGGTTTGAGGTTGGCTTTGACGATGGTGTTGAAGGATTGCCCCTCTCCCAGCATGATGTTCATGCGGGGGTAAATCACTTGTCCGAAAGCGATGGGGACAACGCCGGTTATACCCAACAGCATGTTGGACAGGGCGTACAGTCCGTAATTGGTGGGGCCGCCTTTCACAAACAGGAGGTTGTTCATCACCGTAACCCAGATGTTGTTCACCTGGCCGACCAGATAAATGGGAAAGCCGGTCTTCAGGAGCTTTTTCAGGTGTGCGGTTTGAACGCTGAAAGATAAGTGATAGGGTTTGTTCTTAAAGAGCAGGTAGCCTTCGAATAGGGCTTGGAAGACTCCTCTCATGAGCAGGCCGTACAGTCCGAACAGGTACACGAAGGCTACGGTGAGCAGGTTGCTGATGCCTACGTAGACGTTTTGCTTGGACAGGGAGTCGAAGTCGTTGTTGGTGCGGTACAGGGAGGGCAGGAATTGTTTGTTCATCAGGTACAGGCCGCCTATGACCACGTAGCTCAGGTAAATCAGTCCGGTCAGGGTTTGGCCGTCGAGGAGTTTTGTTATACTGATGACCAAAAACACCAGTGCGGCGGCGGCGCTCAGCAGGCTGGCCACCACGTAGGAGGAGGAGGCCAGTTCGCGCGCGTAGGCGTCGTTTTTCCGTCCCAGTTCGTAGGGCAGTTCGCGGTTGAGTCCGTTCAGGATACCGCCGTGTCCCAGGAGGATGTATCCGAGGAATACGGCTACTCCGTTGAATTGGCCGTATTCGTTGGGGTCGATCTTGCTGACGACCAAAAAGCCGGCCAGCATGCTCATCATGCTGGTAACGACTTGTGCCGAGGCGAACCGGATCAGCACCTTCCCGAATTGTCCGACGTGCGGTTTTTTCATGGTTTGGGGCTGTTTTTTGGGGGGAGGTCCGGGCCTGGGGCTGCGCCTGGGCCGGTGGTTGCGACTTGCAAGGGGGTTGAGCCTGATCCTGGGATTGCGCCTGATCCTGGGGTTGCGACTGAGCCGGGGGTTGCGCCTGAGCCGGGGGCTGCGACCGAGCCGAGGGTTGCGCCTGAGCCGAGGGTTGCGCCGGGGTTCAACGGGGTGATAAACGAAAGTTGGATGGTGGTCAGTGCGCACCCTAATTTATCGAGGCGGATCATGACGTGGTGCTTGCCTTTTACTTCCTTGAGCTCGCCAATCATGCCTTGCATGGGGCCTCTGATGATGGAAACGGGGATGCCGGGTTTCAGGTCTTCCAAACTGAAATCGACGGGGCTCTCGGCGTTGTCCACCATGAAGCGCAGCCTGGCCAATTGCTGGTCAGGGATGGGTACGGGTTTGCGGAATTCGCGGACAAACTGGATGGCGCCATACGTTTTCAACACAGCGTCGAACTGCAGTTCGTTGATGTGGACGAATATGTAGCCGTTCACCACGGGAACTTCCACTTCTTTCATCCGGTCACTCCATTTCCGCATGACTTTTTGGATGGGCAGGTAGTGTTCGATGCCGCTATCGGCGAAGCGTTGGGCCACTTTCTTTTCGGCTCTGGGTGCGGTGTAGAGGGCATACCAGTGCACGGTGTTTGAGTGTTTCCGGATGGGCACAACGGATTCAGGGCTCTTTTTGAGCCGGGGTTTCCCTGGTTTCGTGTTGCCGGAATCTTGTTGTGTGGTCTCCGGGATAGACGTTTCGTATGGTGTTTCACTGTGGTTCATGCGAGGGTTGACTTGTTTGGTGCAGGTGCTGCAGGTTTTACGGGTGCTGCAGGTTTCCAGTTATTGACCGCTTCAATCACGCGCTCTACGTCTTCTTCCATCATCACCGGGCTGATGGGCAAACTCAGTTCGCCTGTGTGTATGGCTTCGGTGATGGGGTATGTCCTGGTGTTCCATTCCCTGTAGCAGGTTTGCTTGTGAGGGGGTATGGGGTAGTGAACCTGTGTCTGGATGCCGTTGGCGGCCAGGTGTTGTTGCAATTCGTCGCGTAGGGTGGCGGTCTTCACCACTACCGGAAACAGGTGCCAGACGTTGTCTTCGCCGTTGGTAAGGGCG
>CAYPLF010000023.1:5900-14183 GCA_964411555.1 uncultured Bacteroidales bacterium
CAGGCTGCGTTGGTAGTGGCGGGCTATGCTGCGGCGGCGTTCATTTTCGTTGTCGAGGTAAGTAAGCTTGTCTACAAGGACAGCGGCATGTATTTCATCGAGCCGGCTGTTGTAGCCTTGATAGGGAAAGCTGTATTTGCGGTCTGAACCATAATTGGCCAGGCTGCGGATGGTTTGAGCCAACTGCTTGTCGTTGGTGGTGACGGCGCCTGCGTCGCCCAGGGCTCCCAGTGTTTTGGTGGGGTAAAAGCTGTGGGCAGCGGCGTGGCCGAGTGAGCCGGTTTTCTTGCGGCCTGCTTGTGTCTTGACCACGGCTCCGGCGGCTTGTGCGTTGTCTTCGAGGAGCAACAGGTCCTGTTGGTTGCAGAAGGCTTCAATGGCCTCGTTCCAGGCGTTTTGTCCGTAGAGGTGCACCAGCATCACCGCTTTGGTTTTTTTGGTCAGGGCGGCTTCCAGGTTCCGGTGGTTGAGCTGAAGGGTGCTTGGGTCGGGTTCCACCAGGACGGGGGTAAGCGAGTTGTCGGTGATGGCCAGGATGGTGGCGATGTAGGTGTTGGCAGGTACGATGATTTCATCGCCCTCGTGGAGGGTTCCTTGTTCTTTGTAGGCGCGCAGGATGAGCCTGAGCGCATCGAGGCCGTTGCCTACGCCCACGCAGTGCTTGGTGCCGATATAGGCTGCATAATTCCGCTCGAAGGATTCCACTTCTTTGCCCAGCAAAAACCAACCCGAATCAATCACCCGCCCCACAGCAGCCTTTATACTCCCGGCATGCAAATTGGTGATCCGCTGCAAATCATAAAAAAGGATGCCATCCTTTTTCAAGGGATGCCATCCTTTTTCATGGGATGCCATCCTTTTTGGGGAGATGGAATCCTTTTTAGGTAGATGGAATCCCTCTGACAGGTAGGTTTCGTAGTCGCGGATGTAGTCGTCTTCGTCGAAGAGTTCGGAGGTCAGTACAAGGCAGACAGCACCCGATGAGAAACCTTCTTCGTGGCTCCAAATGCCGGGTGGAATGTGCAGGGCCTGGTAGGGCCGGTTCAGGGTGATGGTGGCTTGCTCCTTGCCGTTGTCCAACACCACGTCAAAACTGCCGCCGGCGGCTATGATGAGTTGATGGCAATGCTTGTGGGCATGGGCTCCACGCGAGGCGCCGCCGGGTATATCGTAGATGTAAAAGGCGCGTTTGATGGTGAAGGGAAGTTGGTGGGTGCTTCTATTGAAGTCTAAAGAGGCTTCGGCTGCCCTCCAGCCTTCCATGGGGGTGATGTTGCCTTCCCTGAATTCGATGCGGGGCAAGTCCATCAGGGTCACTGCTTCGAGGAAATGCTGACCTTCAGGTAGCTCAAAAAAATCAGGGATGGCATCCTTTTTGGAGGGATGGCATCCTTTTTGGAGGGATGGCATCCTTTTTACAGAGATGGAATCCCTTTTTACAGAGATGGAATCCCTTGAATACCAGGCCAGGTACTCTTCGTAGTTGTACAGGTAATCGGATTCGTCGTAGTGGGTGGAAGACAGGACCAACGCTAGGGAGTTGGTGGAGAAGTTTTCCATGTGGCGCCATACGCCGTTGGGTATGTACAGGCCGTAGTATGAGCGGTTCAACGAATGGGTGCGTTTGACGCCGCCTTCGTCGGTCACCACGTCGAAGCTGCCGGACAGGGCTATGATGAATTCCTTGCTTTCTTTGTAGGCATGTCCTCCCCTCACCTCGCCTCCGGGCACATCGTACATGAGGAATGCGCGTTTGATGGCAAAGGGAATGTCGCGCAACTGTTCCACCACCGACAGATTGCCTCTTGGGTCAGGTATCCGCTGTAAATCGATGCGTTGAACGGTGTTACTCATGCGCGTGCATATATTGCTTGTATAACGACAAATCAGGCCGGGTAGTATATTCCCGGTTGTTTTTCAATGCGTTTAATTTTCGAATCGTTTGATAAGGTTATAGGCTTTGTACATACCCAATTGCCCGGCCATACGCAAGTCGGATATGCCTTGGGCGCGGTTGCCCAAATAAATCTGGGTGATACCGCGGTTGAACCAGGCGTAGGCGAATTCGGGGTTGATGTCAATGGCTTTCGTATAGTCAATCAGGGCGTTGCGGTAATCACGTTGCAGGCAGCGGATGTTGCCGCGGTTGAACCAGGCATAGACAAAGTTCGGCGCCAGTTTTGTCACGGTTTCGTAGTCGTTCATGATTAGCCCGTAATCCAAACCGAAAGAACCGGCACCAAACGCGTTGGGAATAACGGCAGAAGCACCGCCTGAAGCGGAACGCGAAGCTACACTCCGAACTGAACCGGTAGTGGCACCTGAAGCAGTGGCGTTTGAAGCAGCAGCACTTGAAGCAGCACCTAGCAAGGGCGATTCATCCTCGTTGGCAATGTCCAGACGGCGGTAACGCAGGTTGGCGCGGATAAAGTAGGCCAAGACATGCTTTGAATCCAGTTTGATGACGCGTTCCAAGTCTTCAAGCGCACTGTTGATGTCCTGCACCAGCGAAAATTCAATGGCCCGCGCCACCAGCAAGGTGGTGTTGGAAGGTTGCCGGGCTATATTGCCTGAAAGTTGGTCGATGGCTTTGAAGTGTTCAGCTACCTGTTGGTTGTTGAGCGATTCCTCACGGTTGGTGACCAGCAGACGCGAAAAATTATCCAAACCCGCCTGGCTGAAGGGGTTCAAATAAGTGGTCATATCCATGATGGGGCGTGAAATGCCCGCTTCCTTTTTTTCGTAAAACGTCAAGGTGAAGTTGTCTTCCAGTTCCACGTCCACGTCATTGTCTTGTACACGCCCCTTGAGGGGGTCGTTGTAGCGGGTTTGCGCCGCTTCATCGGTTTCAGCCAGGATGGTTCGGTTGAAACGGTCAATGTCACGTTTTTTCTCCTTTTCAGCCGACTTGATACTGTCAGCAGCTGCGTATTTGGCCGGATTCTTAAGTCGGTCTGCGCGTTCCTTCTTCACCTTGTCTTCCAGGTTCCAGGCTGCGAAATAGTCCTTGTCGGCACCGACTGCATCGCCAGCTTTTTTCTTCACCTCCGAACGTTGGTACAGTGCCGGCGTAAATGTGGGGTATTCCTCGATAACCAGCGTCAGGTCTTGAATGGCACCCTTTAGGTCACCCACCTGGGCACGTAACAACGCACGGTTGTACATGGCCGTGAAATGGGTGGGATCGAGCTTGATTAGCTTGTCGAAGTCTTCGATGGCGCGGTTCAAATCGCCCACTTGGGAACGGATAAGCCCGCGGTTGTACAGAGCCAGCTCGTCTTCAGGATTCAGCTCGATGACACGGTCGAAATCTTCCAGCGTTCCTCTAAGGTTGTTGAGGTGGTACCGGGCCAGGGCACGGTTGATGTAATAACCCGTCACCTCGGGCTCCAGGCGGATGGCCTCGTCGAGGTCGGGTACCGCATTCGCAAAGTCTTCCAGCAAGAGGTTGGCGTAGGCGCGGGCTGCACGAGCCGGTGCAAAATGACGGTCGATGGCTATGGCGCGGCTGAAATCTTCTACGGCGGCCAGTGTGTCTCCCCGTTCTATGTGGAGCTGACCGTACATCATGTGAGTATATACGTACTTTGGGTCGCGTTGTTCCAACTCCTTCAGGCTGCGCTCGGCATCGTCGTACAGCTTGGCGTTGAGCTGGCTGACGGCTTTGTTTTGCAGGAATGTCAGGTTTTCCTGATCGAATTCAATGCCTTTTTCGCAGTCTTCAATGGCCCCTTTGTAGTCCTTGAGATTCATACGGGCATAACTGCGGCACAAATAGGCGCGTATCAGGAATTTGTTGCGCTGGAGTGCCTGGGTGCAGTCTTCTTCTGACCCTTTGTAATCACCCAGTTGCAATTTGGCCACAGCCCGGTAAAAATAGGGTTCGGCTTGGTGAGGTTTGGCGTTGATGACTTGGTTGAAGTACTGGATGGAAAGTACGTAATCTTCCAGAGCCAAGGCGTTTCGGCCTATGATCATGACCCGCTCGGTGTTGATTTGTGCGGAAACCGGCGTAAGGTTGTTCAAACCCAGTATGACGGTGGCGGTGACAAGCAACAGTTCACGGAATCTCATAGTACTTGTTATAACATACGGACGGTTGGCACCTGGACCAACAACCCGGTTGAATTACGATCGATAGGTGTAACGGGGAACGGTCTTACCTTTGGCTATGCCGACAAGCTTCGACTTGATGAGCTGTTTGCGGATGGGTGACACGCGGTCGGTGAAGACCTTGCCCTCCAGGTGGTCGTATTCGTGTTGGATCACCCTGGCTTCGTACCCTTCAAAGGTGTCTTCGTGGTTGACGAAGTGTTCGTCCTGGTAACGGATGCGGATGCTGTTGCTGCGGCTCACGTTTTCGTGGATGTCGGGTACGCTCAGGCAGCCTTCTTCCATGGTGCAGGTATTTTCGGAAAAGGTCAGTATCTCGGGGTTGATGAAGGTCTTTTTGTAGTCGGCGTATTTTTCGTTTTCGTCAGCCATGGGTGTGAGGTCAAGCACAAACAGGCGGATGGAAAGTCCTACCTGGGGAGCGGCCAATCCGACGCCATCGGCTTTGGACATGGTTTCAAACATGTTGGCGATGAGGTCGTTCAGCCCTGGATAGTCGGGAGTGATGGGTTGGGTGGCTTTACGAAGCACTTGATTGCCGTACAGATAAATGGGTAATTGCATGTCTATCTACATTATTTGAATGTAAAGGTAACACTTTAACCCTTTTCAAGGGTGCTTGTTAGCACTAAAAAATGATAAATGCCTTATTTAGGGATTCCATCTCCCTAAAAGGGATGGCATCCTTTTAAAAGGGATGGCATCCTTTTTAGGGAGATGGAACCCTTTTTAGGGAGATGGAACCCCATTAGCGGGAATCGAGGTAGGTTTGGAGCAGGATGACGGCGCTGATTTCATCGACCAGGGCCTTGTTCTGGCGGGCTTTTTTCTTGAGCCCCCCGTCGAGCATGGCGCGGTGGGCCAGTACGGAAGTAAAGCGTTCGTCGATGTACTCGACGGGGATGGTGAGGCGTTTTTGCAGGGAGCGGAAAAAGGGTTCGATGTAGGTCATCGATTCGGATGGTTCGTTGTTCAGCTGCTTGGCATTGCCCACCAACACGCGTTCCACGTTTTCGCGGGCGCAGTAATCAAGCACAAAGGCCAGCACTTCGTGGCTGGGCAGGGTGGTGAGTCCGCCCGGTATAAGCTGCAAGGGGTCGGTCACTGCCAACCCCGTGCGCTTTCTTCCGTAGTCTATGGCTAAGATTCTACCCAATTTCAATCATGATTTACCGAAAGCAATGGTTCCCGCTTAGCGAAACATCATCATCCGGCTCAAATATTTGCCAATGATGTCAAACTCGATGTTGACCACCGTGCCTTCCTGAATCTGGTGGAAGTTGGTGTGTTCGTAGGTGTAGGGGATGATGGATACCTCGAAGCTGTTTGGGGTGGAGTTGCACACCGTGAGGCTGACGCCGTTGACCGTAACTGAGCCTTTTTCCACGGTTACGTAGCCTTCCTTGGCCATCGAGGCGTTGAAGTCGTAGGTAAACCCAAACCTCCAACTTCCATCTGTTTCCAGCACATGGGTGCAAACAGCGGTTTGGTCGACATGGCCCTGGACAATATGCCCGTCCAGGCGGCCGTTCATCATCATGCTGCGTTCCAGGTTCACCTTGTCGCCGGGTTTGAGCCGCCCCAGGTTGGACTTGTTGAGCGTTTCCTGGATGGCCGTGACGGTGTATTCGTCGCCTTCAATGGCTACCACGGTGAGGCAGACGCCGTTGTGGGCCACGCTCTGGTCGATTTTCAACTCCTGGGTGAACGATGAATGAAGGGTCAGGTGGAGGTTGCCCCCCTCCTGCCTCAGTTTCGTTACAATGGCTGCTTCTTCAACAATTCCTGAAAACATGCTACTGGTTCTTAAATGAGTAATTTTTTTGCTCAATTTATCTGCCGGGGTAATTCGGATTAAAAACCGGATAGGAAGCCGGCTCACTAACTGGATCAGAAGCTGACTTCAGGGGCGTTTTCAGCGCCTTCTTCAGCCGCGAAATAGGCTTTCTTTTCAAATCCACCTATGCTGGCAATGATATTTTTCGGGAACTGACGGATCATGGTGTTGAAGGCTTTGGCGCTTTCGTTGAAGCGTTGGCGTTCTACGCTGATGCGGTTTTCCGTACCTTCAAGCTGGGCCTGGAGTTCGAGGAAATTCTGATTGGCTTTCAATTCGGGGTATTGTTCCACCGTAACGAGCAAGCGGCTCAGGGCACTGCTAACCTGTGATTGGGCAGCTTGGTAGGCAGCCAGGTTTTCTTCGGTCAGGTTGGACGGGTCAATCACGGTCTGGGTAGCTTTGGCACGGGCTTCCACCACGGCGGTGAACGTACCTTCTTCGTGCTTGGCATAGCCTTTCACGGTATTCACCAGGTTGGGAATCAGGTCGGAACGGCGTTGGTACTGGCTTTCCACGTTGGCCCATTGGGTACCTACGGCTTCATCGGCACTGACCATGTTGTTGTATTGGCCTACGCCCCAACCTATGGTTCCTATGACTACCACGGCAATGACTCCTATAACAGCTATCAAAATAATCACTCCTTTTTTCATACAATTTTGTTTTTTCGTTTATGGAAGTATGTAACGCCGCATGCCCATCTTTATCCAAGCCTGGATGCTTTCACAAGCATGCTCGTTTCATTGTATCATAACATGCAAAAAGTATGCCAGTTTTCGGTCTATGACGGACTGTCAGTGTCACGTACCTGTTGATGCTTGGCATCCGCTGTAATCGGCAGGTTTCACCGCCAGCCTCCAGTAGCGCCGCCACCGCCGGACATACCACCACCGAAGCCGCCACCGAAGCCGCCGCCTCCACCAAAGCCGCTGCCTCCCCTGCCACCGCCGGCAGCCACAATGATCATGGGGATGACGTAGCGTTTGCGCAGTTCGTGGTTGCAATTGGCACAGCGGTAAATGCGCTCTCCTTCACCGGTTGAAAGCGGGGTTGGCATCAACGTGACGCGGTCACCGGTTTGGGCGTAGGTTTTGTAACCGCACACCGGGCACGGTTTGTAGCGGGTAAAGGCTTTGCTGTAGGGCAAGAATTCGCGCTTGCCGCAGTCCTGGCAGACCCAGGCATCGTAATCGATGGAACCCACCAGTTCTTCCGATTGCTGTCCTACGCTCAGGTAGGCGTCTTCCTGTTTTTCGGTGAGCAGGGTCATGGGCTTGTTGCAGTTGGCGCAGGCTCTCGGCATGCGGCGTAATTTCCGTAGTTGCAGGTTGTACCACAACAGGAAGAAAATCATGGTGACGGGAAAAATGAAGGTCAGTACGGTGTAGCCGGTTTTGGCTGAAGCCAGTAGTTTGTAGGCCTCATAGGGTGCTAAGACCGATGTGGCCACACCCCGGGTGGAAAACCGTTTTTTGCGCATGCTGAGTACGCACAGTATCAGGACTAAAATGGACACAACCAGGTAGCCGATAACGAAGTTCCGGATACTGGTCAGGGTGGCTTGGCGTTCGGCTGCTTCGGCTGCTGCCATATCGGCTTTGATTTCGGCCACGGCGGCCGGGTCGTTGAGCAAACGGACTACTTCCTGCACACCGCTCAGCAGGCCTTCTCCGTACTTGCCTTGCATCATATACGGATTGATCTTATTGTTGATGATGCGCATGCAGATGGCATCGGGTAAAATACCTTCCATGCCGTAACCGGTTTCAATACTCACCTTGTATTGGTTTTCCACCATGAGTATGAGCAGACCGTTGTCTTTATCGGCTTTTCCTATCTTCCAATAGTTGAACAATTGGGTGGCAAAATCTTTGATGAACACATCGCCTACCGACCGTAGCGCAACGACCATGATTTCGGCCGTGGTGGTTTCTTCTACCGTGGTGAGCAGTTGGTCAATTTGTGTTTGAGAAGCATCATCTAGCAAGTTGTCGGGATCGACGGTGTGGAGGCGCATGTCTGTAGCGCGCACATTAGGAACCGATTCCGCTGTCCATTGGGCTGCAAGCAAAAATGGGGTAACTACAAATAGTAAGGAAACCAACAAGTACTTGCCTACATTCGATGAACTTTGACGCGGTGTTTTCATAGTTTTTTTGGGTTTTACAAGTGTTGCCGGCATTGGTTGCTCGTATTAGCCTTTGACACGGTTTATACGCACTGGTTTAATGCAGGGTTAAAACCAAGTATGGTGTTTGGCTGCCGGTTGTTGTAGTTGGATGTTGCTGTTGTTGCTGTAATGGGTTACTGGTGCTGGTTGTCTATACTGG
>CAYPLF010000023.1:14283-30581 GCA_964411555.1 uncultured Bacteroidales bacterium
TACTGGGCTGGTTAATGGTTTCGGTTACTGGTTTCGGTTACTGGCAAATGGGGCCCGAGCCGATGACTTCGTCGTTGTCGTACCAAACAGCGAATTGACCGGGTGTGATGCTTTGCTGAGGGTGTTCAAAGTCGATGTACAAACCGTCTTCCAATTGGTAGAGGGTGGCTTGTTGCAGCGGTTGGCGGTAGCGGATGCGCACCTGCAGGGACAGGGAGCCACCCGGTTGCAGTGCCTTGTCGGGACGTACCCAATGGATTTCCTCGGTAGCAATTTTCAGGGTTTTCCGGTAAAGACCCGGATGCGTGTCACCTTCGCCCACGTAAATCACGTTTTCCGTGGTGTCTGTGGCCAAAACAAACAAGGGAAGCTCGTGTCCACCTATGCCCAGTCCTTTGCGTTGACCTATGGTGTAAAAATGGGCACCTTGATGGTTCCCCACCACCTTGCCGTCCTTCAGGCGGTAAAAATAGGGTTTGGCCTGCTTGCGCAGCCTGTCTTCCAGGGCTTCCGGAATCATGCGGCTGTAGGCTTTCAGGTCGGCCGGGATTTCCACCACCACGCCTGGTTTCTTCTCCAGTTTTTGTTGCAGGAAAACGGGTAAATCAACCTTTCCTACGAAACAGATGCCTTGAGAGTCTTTTTTCTTGGCAGTGGCCAATCCCAGCTCGGTGGCAATGCGGCGCACTTCGGGTTTCTTGATGTCGCCTACGGGAAACAGGGAGACGGCCAGTTGTTCCTGGGAAAGTTGGCACAGGAAGTACGATTGGTCTTTGTTGGGGTCAAGTCCGGCCAGTAGTCGGTGAACAGGCCGCGCAGCTACCGAATCAACCGAATCAACTGCCCTGCCCTGTTCGTCCACATAGATGGTATCCCTGCGGCAGTAGTGCCCGGTGGCCACGCGGGCGGCTCCAAGGTTGCGGGCTGCCTCCAGGAAGGCATCGAACTTGATTTCGCGGTTGCACAACACGTCGGGATTGGGCGTTCTGCCCTGTTCGTATTCGGAAAAGAGGTAGTTTACCACCCGTTCGCGGTAGGTGTCGCTCAAATCGACCACGTGGAATTCAATGTCCAGTTTACGGGCCACCAGTTCGGCCACCAGCAGGTCATCTTCGTAGGGACAATCGCCCGAAAGAGTGCCGACGGTATCCTTCCAGTTGATCATGTACACGCCAACTACCTCGTAGCCTTGTTCTTTCAGCACCCATGCAGCCACACTCGAGTCCACTCCGCCGGAAAGACCAACGACGATGCGTTCTTTCTTGATGGGTGATTGAGATGTGTTCGGCATAAGGGATATTGGTTTGTTGGTTGCAAAGGTAGCAAATCCGTGTTAGATTGGATACGACGCAAACCCCTAAAATGACTCTTTCCCAAACCGTTTCCGATCTGGGAAAGAGAAAAATAAGGTGATGCATTAAAATGATTTCAACGTCAAAGTGCCGGCTCCTATTTACTGCCCTTTGCAGGTCAACCAGTTACATCAGTCATTCGCGCCTGCTTGGCAAATATACAAAAAAGGCTGTAAATTACTTAGAATCGTATGGTTAAAGATGGTTAATGCGGTGCTATTTCTGTCGGAAAAACAGCTGCAATGGCACTCCGCGAAAATCCCATTGTTCACGCAACCGATTCTCCAAAAAGCGTTTATACGGATCTTTCACGTATTGGGGCAGGTTGCAGAAAAAGATGAACGTGGGCGTCAACGGGCCTTTGAGTTGGGTCACGTATTTGACCTTGATGTATTTTCCCTTGTTGGCTGGTGGTGGGGTATTTTCAATCAGCGGCAGGAAAAATTCATTGAGTTGGTTGGTGTTGATGTGGCGTTTCTGCGTTTCGCATACTTGTTTGACGGTATCCAACACCTTATAAATACGTTGTTTGGTGGTGGCTGAAGTGAAAATGATGGGGAAATCGACAAAGGGGGCGAAGCGGTCGCGGATGGCGTTTTCCATGACCTTTACGGACTTATTGTCTTTGTCTTCCACCAAGTCCCATTTGTTGACGGCTACGACCAGACCCTTCTTGTTCTTTTGGATCAGGGAGAAAATGTTCATGTCCTGGGCTTCTATGCCCCTTGTCGCGTCTATCATCAGCACGCAGACGTCGGCGTTCTCGATGGCGCGGATGGAACGGACCACGGAATAGTATTCCAGGTCTTCGGTCACCTTGCCTTTTTTGCGGATACCGGCCGTATCGATAAGGTAGAAATCGAAGTTGAATTTGGAATAGCGGGTATAAATGGTGTCGCGGGTGGTGCCGGCTATGTCGGTCACGATGGTGCGGTCTTCATCCAACAAGGCATTGATCAGTGAGGATTTTCCGGCGTTCGGCCTTCCTACCACAGCTATTTTGGGTAATTCTTCCAGTTCTTCCACCTGGGTTTCCTTTTTGGGAAATTTGCTGACCAACAAGTCCATGAAATCACCGGTGCCGGAACCGTTGATGGCTGACAAGGCGATGGGATCGCCCAGGCCCAGGCTGTAAAACTCGGCGGCTCCGTACTCCATTTCGAAGGTATCGGCTTTGTTGGCTACCAGCAGGATGGGGCGTTGTTGGTTGGTACGCAGGATTTTGGCGGCTGAAAGGTCCAGGTCGGTGAGTCCGTTTTGGACATCGACCATGAAAATGATGACGTCGGCTTCTTCGATGGCTATCTGGACGTGTTTCTTGATTTCTGCTTCAAATACGTCGCCCGATTTGTCGACCCATCCGCCGGTATCGATGACGGAAAATTCGGTGCCGCACCATTCGGCCAATCCGTACTGACGGTCGCGGGTGGTGCCTGATGTCTCATCGACAATGGCTTGCCTGGTTTTGGTGAGGCGGTTGAACAGCGTCGATTTACCTACATTGGGGCGTCCCACAATGGCTACTATATTTCCCATAATTCTTGTGTTTTCTGCGTTTTGATGCTGTCAGTCAGTTTCAATCAGCCCTGCTTCAATCATTCTTAATTCAATCCGTATGATTCCAGTCAGTTTTGTTCCAATTTTTTACTCCGGTTGGTAACCGAAGATTTTCAATTTCGTATCCCTGTTGCGCCAGTCTTTCTCGACTTTCACAAAGAGTTGCAGGAAGACTTTCTTCTCCAGAAAGGCTTCGATATCGTGACGGGCTTCCGTGCCTATCTTTTTCAATGCTTTTCCCCCGTGGCCTATGATGATGCCCTTCTGGGTATCGCGTTCAACAATAATCACGGCGCTGATTTTCACCAGCTTATCGCCTTCTTCGAAGGCTTCAACCACCACCTCGGTGGCGTAGGGTATCTCTTTTTGGTAAAAGAGCAAAATCTTTTCCCGAATGATTTCCGTCACAAAGAAGCGGGCCGGTTTGTCGGTGAGCGTGTCTTTGTCGAAATAGGGCGGCGATTCGGGCAGTAGTTCTTTGATGCGGTTCAGCAGGTTTTGGATGTTGAATTTCCGCAACGCCGACAAGGGAAAGATTTCGGCTTTGGGAAACAGTGCCTTCATGGCATCCACCTGTTTGACCAGGGCTTCTTCGTTGGACAGGTCGATCTTGTTGATGACCACCAGCACGGGGATGTCGAGTCCCTGTACTTGTTTGATGAATTGCTGGTGCTTGTCGAAGGTTTCCACCGTATCGGTGACGTACAACAGGATGTCGGCATCCACCAGGGCTGACTGCGAGAAATGCAACATGGATTCCTGCAGCTTGTAGTTGGGACTCAGTACGCCGGGGGTGTCGGAATAGACTATTTGGAAGTCGTCGCCGTTCACGATGCCCATGATGCGGTGCCGCGTGGTCTGTGCTTTGGATGTGATGATGGAAATGCGTTCCCCCACCAAATTGTTCATGAGGGTGGATTTCCCTACATTCGGATTTCCTACGATATTGACAAACCCCGCCTTGTGCATCTTCTTTACGTTCAGAGCGCAAAGATAGGCTTTTTTCTCGGTTATTCCTCTATCTGCAGGCTCATTAATGGGTTGATTAATGGGCTTATCAATAGGCCCATTTCAGGTAAACGGACCCCCAGGTGAAGCCGGCTCCGAAGGCGGACATGATGAGGACGTCGCCTTTCTTGAACTGCTTTTCGAATTCCCACAAGCAAATGGGGATGGAGGCTGAGGAGGTGTTGCCGTATTTTTCAATATTTACCAGGATGCGTTCCATGGGCATCTTCATCATGCGGGCGATGGAATCGATGATGCGCATGTTGGCTTGATGGGGCACTACCCAGGTTACATCTTCCGGGGTGAGGTGGTTGCGTGTCCTCATTTCTTCGGATACTTCCACCAGTTTGGATACGGCTGCTTTGAATACTTGTTGGCCTTCCTGGTACACATAGTGTTCGCGGTTGGCTATGGTTTGATGGCTGGCCGGGTTCACGGATCCGCCTGCTTTCAGCTGGAGGTAGGGGAAACCAACCCCATCTGTACGTAACACGCTGTCTATCAATCCATATGGTTCTGTTGACGGTTCCAGCATCACGGCAGCGGCACCGTCTCCGAACAGGGGGCAGGTGGTGCGGTCTTCGTAATTGGTGATGGATGACATCTTTTCGGTGGAAACCATGATGACTTTCTTGTACCGTCCCGATTCAATGTACATGGCTGCGTTCACCAAACCGAAGATAAAGCCGCTGCAGGCTGCGGTGAGGTCGTAGGCGAAGGCGTTCTTGATGCCGCATTGTTCGGCAATGATGGATGCGGTGGAGGGAAATATGTAGTCGGGGCTGGTGGTGGAACAAATCACCACGTCCACTTCTTCGGGTTTTGTATGGGTCTTTTGGAGGAGTTCTTCTACGGCCTTGATGCCCATAAAAGAGGATCCTATGTGTTCTCCTTTGAGGATACGGCGCTCTTTAATGCCGGTACGGGTGGTGATCCATTCGTCGGATGTGTCTACCAGTTTGGTAAGGTCCTCGTTGGTAAGAATGGCTTCGGGTACATAACCGCCCACACCTGTAATAATCGCGTTAAAATTTCTCATTTAGTGAATTTTTGTGCAAAAATACAGAAAAAATTGGTGCATTCAACGTGTTTTAATAAAAAAACCCCGTTTATGCGGGGTTTATACGTGTAAAAAAATCGGCTTATACGGCCGCTTCTTTTTCAATTGCGATTTTGCCACGGTAGTAGCCACATTCGCCACAAACGGTGTGGTAGATGTGCATGGCTCCGCATTGTGGGCAGATGGCCAGTGTGGGAGCTTCGGCTTTATCGTGGGTTCTTCTCTTGGCCGTTCTGGTTTTTGAGTGTTTGTGTTTGGGATGTGCCATGATCTTCTTTATTAGTTGTTATCAATTAATTGCTTTAAATCGTCCCACCTGGAATCGGTTGCTTCCGGTTCTTCGGGCATTTCTTCGTCGGCATCTGCAAAGGTTGCGTCGCTGTCGCCTTCATCGTCGGACGACTTCACCATATGCTTGCTCAACTTGCTCGACATCAGTTTGTTGCATTTCCCTGGTGCATGTACATGCTTAACGGGGATGCTGAGCGCTATGAATTCGTATAAAAACCAAGCGAGGTTGATTTCGCCTTCTTCTTCGGGAATGACGATGATTTCGTCGCTTTCTTCGGAATAGGTTTTACCCAGTTTTACAATCAAGCGGCTCTTCTGGCTGACTGGCCATTCCATATCGTCGAGGCAGCGGTCGCAGGGAATCTGGATGATGCCTTCCAGTTGGAAGCGGATTTCGTATTCGCCTTCGTTGTTTTTTACGGTTACGTTGGCGTTTACCTTGCCGCGTTCTACTTCGGGACTGTCTATTTTCCGGAAATACTCGGTATCCAACAGGTACTCAAACGTGTGGATTCCACCCGGCAACGCCTTGAGTTCTATTTTATACTGGTCGAATTTTCCCACGTGTCAGCCCGCTTTTTATAAAACCCCGCAAAGATACTAATTTTTACACACTACAAAAACCCTTTTGCAATTTTCTTTCCTTTAAGGGATGCCATCCTTTTTTGGTAGATGGAATCCCTTTTATAGGGATGCCATCCCATAAAAAAGGATTCCATCTCTATAAAAGGGATTCCATCTTTACAAAAGGGATTCCATCTACCAAAAAAGGATGGCATCCCTATTAGAATTCGTTGGGGAGGAGGGCTAGCTGGGCGGCGGTGAAGACGGGGCCGTCTTTGCAGACGTAGGTGCCGCCTATGTTGCAGCGCCCGCATTTGCCGAAGCCGCATTTCATCCGGTTCTCCAGGGTGGTGTATATGTGTTCGTCGGAAAAACCAAGTTGTTTCAATACCGGCAGGGTGTTTTTGATCATGATGGGCGGGCCGCAGACAATGGCAATGGTGTTCTCGGATGAAGGTGCCACTTCGGCCAGGATGGTGGGCACAAAGCCTACCCTACCCTTCCAATCGGGCGTTGAGCCACCGGGGTCGACGGTTAAAAACAAATCGACATCTTCACGTTGTTCCCATTCGGCGAGTTCGTGTTTGTACACCAGGTCGTCCACGGTTTTGGCGCCGTATACAATGGTCACGCGTTGGTAATCGTTTCTGTTGTCCAAGCATGACCAAATCACGCTGCGCATGGGCGGAAGGGCTATTCCGCCGGCTATGAACACCAGGTTCTTCCCTTTCCAGTCGTCTATGGGGAAGGTGTTGCCGTACGGGCCGCGGAAACCCACCACGTCGCCTTCTTCCAAACCGGACAGAGCGGTGGTGACGCGGCCTGCCTGACGGAAGGTGCATTCCACGTAACCGTTACGGGTATGGGGAGAGGCTATGCAGAAGGTACTTTCTCCTTCTCCAAACACGGAGTATTCGGCAAATTGACCGGTACGGAAGCTGAAGCGTGCTGCATCTTCGGGGTTGATGAATTCCAGGCGGAAGGTTTTCACACCAGGAGCTTCCCGGGTGATTTTCTGCAGCCGCATTTGGTAGGGAACGTAACTATTGGTTGAGCTGCTCATGAGCGAGTTGAGTTATGAGGTTGGCAATATCAAGGTTGGCGGGGCAGCTGCGGATGCAACGGCCACAGCCTACACAACCGAATACATGGTTGCTTTCCGGTAGGTAACTGAATTTGTGCATGAGGCGCTGGCGCCAGCGTTGCCCCTGGGTTTCACGGGGGTTGTGGCCGGAGGTGTGGACAGTGAAGCAGCTGAAGCCGCAACTATCCCAGCACCGTACGCGGCGTCCTTTGGTTCCTTGGGTTTCGTCCTGCATGTCGAAGCAGCCGCACACGGGGCACACGTAGGTGCAGGTGCCGCAGCCTATGCAGGCCAGCGATTGTTGTTCGAACGCCTTACTTTCGAATAAGGCTTTCAGGCGTTCGGGGAGATCCTTTATGATGAAGAGGGGCTCGTTCGGCTGGTTTCCGGCATTGGACTGATCGGTATTGGGCTGATCGGCATTGGACTGATCGGCATTGGACTGATCGGCATTGGGCTGGCCGGCTTTGGGCTGGCCTGAACTGGATGGGTTCGCGCTGTCCCCCAACCCTCTTACGGTAGCCACAAACGCCGCTTTATCCGGCAATGCCGACGGCGTTTCAAACAAGTCGGCGTGACGTTCCATCAGCCGTTGACCCTTTTCAGTGATGATTTCGGCCAGGTAATCGCCGTTGGACACCTGGGTGAGCAGGATGTCGCTGCCCGTGGTATCGCCGGCCCTGTTGCCGCAGAAGCAGGCTTCGTCGGCGGTGGCACAGGAAAGACCAATCAGGGTTGTTTTGTTAAAGCGGGCTTCGAAAAGCTGGTCGACGGGTTCCTGAACAAAGGTCTGCCGCAAAATGGCCAGGCCGCGGGCATCACAGGGGCGTACACCAAACACCACGCGTTCGGGATAGTCTTCCACAGCAGCATTCGAAATGGTCACGCCATCTTGCTTCTTTTCATAGGTAAACAAGGTTTCAACGGGTGGAAACAGGAGCGATTTGGGCGAAAGCACGGGCAACAGGTCTTCGGTATTCATCTCGCTGACCGACTGTATGCGGTTGTAATACACGTGTTTACCCTTTTTGACGGGCGCATACACCTGGATTTCACCCAACAGATTCTCTATCAGGGTATTATAGGATGCACTTTTAAGTAGTTTGACCAAGGTAGGCATAATCTATCGGATAAAGTTCGTGGTGTCTTCGGGTTTGTACACGCTCATGGGCGAGGCTTCGTCGAGTGTCAGACCGGAAACCGCGCCGTATTCGTGTTGGACGGTTTCGGCCAGGTGGAAGGCCAGCAGGTGGACGGGTAGTCCCAGAGGGCAGGCTTCGCCGCATTGCCCGCAGGTGATGCAGCGTCCGGCCAGGTGCATGGCGCGCATGAGGTGCCATTCGGTATTGCCCAGGGGGTGTTGTGCCACCGGTATCCATTGGGGTTGGTTGGTCGTGGCGGCACAGGTGGCGCAGTAACACAGGGGGCAGGCTTGCCGGCAGGCGTAACAGCGGATGCAGGTTTCGAAGGCTTCTTTCCAGAAAGCCCAGCGTTCTTCCCGACTCATGGCCTGGAGTTTTTCCAATTGCGCCTTGTCTTCGGGCGAAAGTTCCTGTACGCGGCCGTTCAGAAAGGCTTCCATCTCTTTCAGTGTACTGAGCAGGGTATAACCCGTTTCGGCGTTATTGGATGTGGTGTTTTCGGATGTGGTGTTATTGATGCTCTCAGCACGTACGATGGCAACAACGTCGCCTTCGTTCAGCTGGTGTTCAACGGCCAGGCGGATGATGCTGCGCAGCGTGGGCACAGTGGCACAGATTACGCTCTTACCCAGGGCTTTTACTTCTTTTTTCGTGAGGTAAACGGCCAGGTTGGAGCGACAGGTGTCGTCGAAAATCAGCTGTTCCACGTCCTCGGGGCGTTGGGCGAAAAAGGGTTTGGTGAAACCGCCGGGAGCTGAAGCGCTGCCGGAAGTGCTGGTAGAAACCGCCGCGTAGCCAATGATGACCTGCGCCCCTTGTTCGAGTTGTTGGCGGGATAGTTCGTGCAGGGTATTCATCGTGATTCGGTTGTTTGGTTAGTTTCGGCCGGTTGCTGCAACGGTTCGTGCAACGGTTCGTGCAACGGCTCCTGTTTCGATTCCGTTTTGAACGCAGCCATCAAATCGTACATCGATTCTTCAGTCAGTTCCTTCATGTCGTTGTAAGGACCGAGTTGACGGATGGTTTCCACGGTGGAATTGACCACCTCGGCCCACTTTCCTCCTTCAGCGGCTGAAACCCAGGTGAACCGGATGCGGCGGGTGTCGATGCCGGTGAAATCGAGCAGTTCCTTGTAGATGGTCCAGCGACGACGGGCGTGGTAGTTGCCCGAGGTGTAGTGGCAGTCGTTGGGATGGCATCCCGACACGATGATGCCGTCGGCTCCGTTGGCAAAGGCTTTCTGGAGCAGCATGAAGTCGATGCGGCCGGTGCACGGGAAGCGGATGATCTTCACGTTCGAGGCGTACTTGAGTCGGCTGGTTCCAGCCAGGTCGGCACCGGCGTACGTGCACCAGTTACAGACAAAGGCTATTATTTTTGGTTCGAAAGGTTCCATGTTAGTTGGTTCCAGGTTTTAGGTTCCATATTAGTAGGTTCCGGCTTATTGTTCATGTTCCGGCTTATTGTTCATGTTCAGGCTTATTGCCGTATGGTTCGCTTCAAGTAATTTTCTACTAGTTAACTGTTTATCCGTTTCAACTTTTTAACCGTTTCAACCACTTAACCATGCAAGGCGGCCTCCACTTCGGCCAACAGCTGCAGGTTCGAAAAGCCTTCCAGGTCGATGGATTTCGACTTGCAGACGGAAACACAGGTGCCGCAACCCTGACAGAGTCCCGGGTTGATGTTGGCAATGGTCTTGATGAGTTTCCCTTGCCTGTCGCGGATTTCCTCCTGCCCGATGGCCTGGTAGGGACAGACGCTGACGCACAGTAAGCAGCCCATGCAGGTGGAAAAGGGCGGTGCCGGTACCCGGTTGACCTTGGCCACCAGGGGTTCGCGCGTCAATTCGCTGTTCGAGAAGAGGCCGATGACCTTGGCGGCTGCTCCGGAAGCGGCGGCCACACTTTCGGGAATGTCCTTGGGCGCCTGGCAAGCTCCGGCCAGGAAGATGCCGGCCGTGTTGGTTTCCACCGGTTTCAGCTTGGGATGGGCTTCGGAAAAGAAGTTGTAAGCATCGTAGGAAACGTGCAGGGTTTGGGCCAGCGCAGAAGCGCCCGTATTGGCAACAGCGGCAGTGGCCAGCACCACCATGTCGGCCTTGATTTCCACCGGCCTCCCTCCCATCAGGGTGTCCGCTCCACGCACCACCAGCTTGCCTTTTTCTTCGTAAATGGTGGAAACGCGGCCGCGGACGTAGCGCGCTCCGTCTTCCTCGATGGCACGGCGGGTGAATTCGTCGTAGTTTTTGCCGGCAGCCCGGATGTCCATGTAGAAGACATAGGGCGTGCCGTCGTGTACCTTGTGCCTGTACAACATGGTGTGCTTGGCGGTGTACATGCAGCAGATTTTGGAGCAGTACGGAATGCCTTTGGCGGCGTCGCGGGAACCGGAACAAGCCACAAAGACTATGGTTTTGGGCACTTGCCCGTCGGAAGGTCGGCGGATTTCGCCCTGGGTGGGTCCTGAGGCCGAAGCCAGGCGTTCAAACTGCAAACCGTCGATGACGTCCGGGTACTTGCCGTAGCCGTATTCGGGGAAGAAATCGGTGCGTTTGATGTCGAAGCCCGTGGCCAGTACGATGGCCCCTGCGTTCAGCTGGATGCGTTCGTCTTCCTGTTCAAAGTCGATGCATTTGGCCGGACAGACAGCTTGGCACACCTTGCACTTGCCGGTGTTGAAGTAGCGGCAGTGTGCCCGGTCGATGACGGGTTTGTTGGGAACAGCCTGGGGGAAGGGCACATAGATGGCCCTGCGGGTGGTCAGGTTCTGCTCGAATTCGTTGGGTATATCTTTGGTGGGGCACTTCGTCGTGCAGGTGCCGCAGCCGGTGCAGGTTTTTTCGTCCACATACCTGGCCTTGCGACGGATGGTTACGTTGAAGTTGCCGATAAACCCGTCCACCGCTTCCACTTCGGAATAGGAATAGAGGGTGATGTTGGGGTGCTGGGCTACTTCCACCATGCGGGGTGTGAGGATGCATTGGGAGCAGTCGAGTGTGGGAAAGGTTTCAGACAGCTGTGACATGTGCCCGCCTATGGACGGTTCGCGTTCCACCAGTACCACATGATGCCCTGCGTTGGCTATGTCGAGGGATGCCTGGATGCCGGCAACGCCCCCGCCTATGACCACGGCTGTCTTGTTGACAGGCACTTTGATGGGTTCCAGCGGGTGGTTGTGCTTCACTTTTTCAACCAGGGTGCGTACCAGTTCGTAGGCTTTCTGGGTGGTCTGCTCGTTTTTCTCGTGCACCCAGGAGCATTGTTCGCGGATGTTGGCCATTTCGCAGAGGTACGGGTTCAGCCCGGCTTCGGCACAGGCCTTGCGGAAGGTGCCTTCGTGCATCCTGGGCGAGCAGGCCGATACGACCACGCCGGTGAGTCCGTGTTCCTTGATGGCTTCCTTGATTTTGGTCTGGCCGGGGTCGGAACACATGTACTTGTAATCGATGGCAACCGCTACGCCGGGTAGTTTCGCCGCTTGTTGTGCCACCTTGCCGCAATCGACAGTGGCTGCTATGTTTTCGCCGCAATGGCAGACAAATACGCCTATCCGTGCCATATCAGGATTCTTTTAGGTGATTGGGTTGTACGTTAGCCTCGGGCTGAGCGGCCGGGGCTTTCTGAGCGGCCGGGGCTTTCTGAGCGGCCGGGGCTGTTGGATCGGCTTTGGCGGCAGGTGCTTCTTGAGCAGTTGCAGCGACTTTAGCAGCGGGGGCGGCGGGGGCGGCTGCCGCAGCGGGGGCGGCGGGCTTGGCTTCAGCGGCTGCCGTGGGTTGAACGAAGGCCCTCGCAGCGCACAGCCGCTCCGGCTTCACCGATGTCAGATGGTGCCCGATGCCGGTTTGCTTGTCATCCAGACCGATGGCCATGCCCAAGGCCTGGCTCAAGTACAAGATGGGAATGGGTTTCGAACCGTTCCCACCGGCCTTCTGACCGTGCTTGTCGCTTGTCTGTTGCCCACGCATGTCCAGGTTGGCGTGACACATGGGGCAAGCCACCACTATGGCTTTAGCGCCCCGTTCGGCGGCGTCGGCCACAATTTTTCCGGAAAGTTTGTTTACCAAATCGGTACGGCTCATGGTGAGCCCGGCTCCGCAGCATTCGGTCTTGAAGGGCCAGTCTATGGTGCCCACGCCCAGCGTTTTCATGACCTCGTCCATGGATTGAGGGTCTTCGGGGCGGTCAAACTGCAATACGTCGTGCGGCCTGACCAACAGACAACCGTAGTAGCAAGCGGTCTTGGCGAAAAACGGTTTTTTAAGCTTGTTGTCCAGATGGGGCTGGATGTATTGTTGCACAAACTGGATCATGTTGATGACCCGGATGTCCGGATCCAGCGGCTTTTCGAGGAGCACTTCCATGTCTGTCCGCACCGTTTCGTCCTGAAGGGCGTGCAGGGTCATGGCCAGTCGGTTGTAACACGAGGCACAGGGCACCAGAATATCCTTCATCCCGGCTTCAGCTGCGTTTGCCAATATCCTGGCAGGCAGGGCCAGCGACAATCCTTTGTTCAGGTTGTGGGCGGCGGTGGCACCGCAGCAACTCCAATCGGGCACTTCGTCGAGTTTGATGCCGAAGGCTTCGGCCAGGGACAAAACAGATGTTTTGTATTCGCTTGCCGTTCCGTTCAGGGAACAGCCGGGATAGAACCCTACGCGGGTATTGTTTGCACTCATTTGTGTTGGCTGCTTGATTGAAGATGATTGGCCGTGGTTTCAATGTTCAGCACCTGAGTCGGATTATTCTGTGCTTGTTTCCCCGATGCCTGATTCGTTGAATCCTGGATGCTCTGCCCTTGATTGTTCAGCGTTTGCTTAAACAGCTGCTGCATTTCTTTCCGTTTTTTGATAAACTCGGGGAGCAGGCGCAGTTTGCCTTTCAGGAACATGCGGGGTGCCAGGGCCAGGTCGTCGAACAGGCGTTTGCTTCGTAGTTTGTAATCGAGTACAAGCCCGACTTCAAACGAACGTCCGGTGTATTGCACCTGGTCGAGGAAAGAACGGTGGAAACGCAGGATGTTGCGCGATGCCGGATGGGTGAGACGAAGGCGGACGGATTCCTGCCTGAGGAAGTCCATCATCTTGGGAATGTCTATCTGGTTGGGACAACGCGACAGGCACATTTCACAGGATAGACATAGCCAAATGGCTTTTGAGCGCAAGACTTCGGTGTCGGTGGCTTCGGTGTTGTATTGGAGCAACCGGAGTACGGCGCTTGATGTAAGGTCCATGTCGTTGGCCAGCGGACAGCCGGCTGCGCATTTTCCGCATTGGTAACAGGTAGCTACGTTCAGGTTCGTTGCGCTGGCAATTTTACTTGCCAGATGTGTTTCATGGTTCATATAAGCTCGATCAATTCAGCGCTCAAGATAGTTGTTTTTTTTCTCACTATTGAGCCTTATGTGTCGTTTTTTAAGCTTTTTTTATCAGTTTAACGGCGAATAAACAAGTATGGGCGCCAATCCTATGCCCATCCATCTTCCTGTTCCCCCGTTGATGTTGCTTCGAATACCGATGGTATTGATGGCAAACGGGTTTGTTTGCAAGACCTGGTCGGCAAAAATGCTTTTCATTGTTTGGTAGGATTCAAAGTCTATGGTTCCGTATTTGACAGCAATGATGTCGTTCAAGGAATAAAGGTATCTTGGCCAATATGAATAGAACGTTCTTGTTGTGTCCAGTTCGTGCAAATTGCTTTCGGCAACACGGTGAATGGGCACGGTATGCATGCCTTCCTCCGGATTCGACTTGAGTTTGAATACGGGTGACAAAGTTGTGTGGTAGTTTTCGTTGGCGTAGAAACTTTTTACCTGTACGAACAAATAGGATTCTTCAGACGTCCAGGGAAATACATTCAGGTTCAGTTGTCCGGCGCTATCCGACTGTGTCCGCATCGATAAGATGCCTACTCTGGGTGGTTCGGGTATGCTGGTGGTTGCTGTGATGATTTTTCCTTTGTACCGGATGGTGATGGTGTAGGTTTCTCCGGTTTTACCCGTCATGGTTGTTGACTTGTAAACGAAGGGGGGAAAAAACCGGTTGTTGCGAAACAGGGTGAGTGGTTCGGTTTCTCCGGTTGAACTGGACAGTGTGATGGAAGCTGTTGTGATAAACGAGTTTTGAATGGATACTGAATCGTACGCTGTCAGGAAGGGAGAACTCCAGGTAAGGAATATGTTGGCATAGCCACCCGATTCTATGTATCCGTCTACCACCACTTTGGCATCGTAGGGTTCCTGTTCCAGTTCGATTGGATAGGCACAGGCTGTCACCAGGTCAATCAGGATGAAGAGGTATGATAGGTGCTTCATGGTTGTTATAAACTGAATTGCCAACTGATGGATGGCAAAATGGGAAATAGGGATACTTGACTGGATCGTATTTCAATGTTGTACCGGTTGCTTTCCTGGTACATCTTGAAACGGACAAAATAGGGATTGGCCCGGTTATACAGGTTGATGATGGAGAAGTTGATGACAGAGGTCTTGAATCGTTTGCTGGTTAGGTGCCAATTGGCCGATACGTCTAATCGGTGGAAATCAGGTAATCGAAAGCCGTTGAAGGTGTCGTAATCGTTCATGATCTGCCCCATCAGCCACCACCTTCCAGCCGGTAAGTTCATGTTGCTGCCCGAAGCATACACCCAGTTGGCCGCAAAGTCCCAGGTCTTGTTGGGGGTATAGGCTATCAGTATGTTCAGGTCGTGGGGTCTGTCGTACTTGTCGTTGAACCATATGCCATTCAGAATGTCCGGAAATGAGCGTTTTGATCGGGAATACGAATAGCTGACCTGACCGGTGAAGGCTCCACGGGTGGCTTCAGCGGAAACATCCACTCCGTAGGCCAGTCCTTCGCCGTGAAAGAACCGGTCTTCAAAAACGTATGCGTCTGCATTGTCGGTCAGCAGGTTGAATATAAGCTGGTTGTCCATCTTCTTCCCATATACTTCCAGTGAAAAGTTGCCATTTTTCCATTGTTTCATGTATCCCAAAGTCAGTTGGCTGGCTGTTTCTGGCGGCAATCCTGCCGTGACCGGTACCCAGATGTCGTTGGGCACGGGTACTGAACCGAGTGCGGCCAGGTGGACATGCTGGTCGTTTATGGAGGCTGAGAGTTTCAGCGATTGTGTGGGCGTGAACAGGTACGAAAGGGAAAATACGGGTGACAGGTTTGCGAAAATGGATGTGTGGGTGCCGGACGGTTGGTTGTTGGCCAAGGGTTTGTTCATGCTGAAGCGTAGGCCAGCGTATCCGTTCAGCCGTCCCGAAAGGGCTGTTAGGTAATCGCCCGCAAACAGGGTTGCCAGTCCGTTGATATAGGTGTGGTATTGCTGAAGCGTGTCGGTGTTGTAGTTGAACTCCATGTCGAGTGGCATCGTAAATTGACCGGACAGTGAAAAGCCAGCATGGAAACGGTGGTTGTTGCGTGTCATCTCCCACTGGTTCTTCCATTGCAGTTCCTTGAATGAACTATAGGCATCCATTTCGTAGGAAATGATGTCGCCCTTGAAACCGGAATACGTATCATGGTAAGCCAGGGTCGTTTCGAATGTGGTGTAGGCACTTCCGTTGTGGACAGTTGGGCTGTGATTTGTTCCAATGTGCCTGTATTGCAGGGTTACAGCATCGTTTCCCCATTCATTGGTGGCCTGGTAATCCATATTGGTATCGTTATAGCTAAAGAAGTCGTTGCCCGTGAACCACGATAAGGTCAGGTTGCTGGCTGAATCGAGGTGGTAGGTGGCTTTTCCATTGAAATCGACAAAGCGGTAGTGGTTCGATTTGAAGTAGTTGATTTCGTCACTGAGGAAAGGGCTTACCACAAGGCCCATTGCTTCCAGGTAGCTTTTTCGCAGCCCGGTAGTGATGTCGAGTTTTCCGTTGCACAGTTGTTTGATCCAGGAAACGGTCGAAGTGACGGTGCCCAGATTGAATGTCAATCCCTGGTTATCGGCTGTGGGGGCTTTGCTGTTGACGGTAATGGTGGAAGACAGGCGTCCTTGCTGGTTGACGGGTGCTTGTCCTTTAAATACGGAAACGGATCCTGTGGTGCCCGGATTGAATACGGAAAAGACGCCCATGAGGTGGGTTGGGTTGAGCAATTCCATCTCGTCCAGCAGAAACAGGTTTTGGCCCGGGCTTCCTCCGCGTACATACAGGCCGCTGTTTCCTTCGCTTACCGATTGGATACCGGACAGTTGCCGGATGGTTTGCAGGATGTCTTTTTCGCCCAACAAGGC
>CAYPLF010000024.1:0-30437 GCA_964411555.1 uncultured Bacteroidales bacterium
AACTGGTCGTTCGGAGACTATTTCAAGGAAGAAGCCATTTCCTGGGCCTGGGAATTCTTGGTAGACGTACTGAAAATTGACCCCAACAGGTTGTATGCCACCGTCTTCGAAGGTTACGCACCCGAAGGACTCGACCGCGACAACGAAGCCGCCAACATCTGGGCTCGATTCTTGCCCGTTGGTCGCATCATCAATGGCAACAAGAAAGATAATTTCTGGGAAATGGGCGACACCGGTCCCTGCGGTCCCTGTTCAGAAATCCACATCGACCTGCGTCCCGATGCCGAACGGGCCAAGGTAGATGGTCTGACACTGGTCAACCACGACCACCCACAGGTGATTGAAATCTGGAACAACGTGTTCATGCAGTACAACAGGAAAGCCGATGGCTCGCTGGAACTCCTGCCCGCCAAACACGTAGACACCGGCATGGGCTTCGAACGCCTCTGCATGGCCATCCAGGGCAAAACCTCCAACTACGACACCGACGTATTCCAACCCATCATACAGACCATAGCCAACCGTTGCCAAAAGGAATACGGCGCCGATGCTGCCGCCGACATCGCCATGCGCGTCATCGCCGACCACATCCGCACCATAGCCTTTGCCATCACCGACGGGCAGCTGCCCTCGAACGCGAAGGCCGGTTACGTGATCCGCCGCATCCTTCGCCGCGCTGTCCGCTACGGGTACACCTTCCTGGGACGCCGCCACGCCTTCCTGTACCAACTGATTCCTTCCCTTATCCAGTCCATGGGTTCGGCTTATCCCGAATTGACGGCCCAACAATCGCTCATCGAGAAGGTCATCAAGGAAGAAGAAGAATCGTTCCTGCGCACGCTTGAAACCGGCATCCGCCTGCTCGACAAGCTGATGGCCGACGTCAAGGCCTCCAAGAGCAAAACCCTGTCCGGCAAGGACGTCTTTACCCTGTACGACACCTACGGCTTCCCGGTTGACCTCACCGAACTCATCCTGCGCGAAAACGGATTGGAAGCCGACATCGAAGGATTCAACGCTGCCATGCAGCAGCAGAAAGAACGCGCCCGCAACGCCGCAGCCGTGGAAACCGGTGACTGGGTCATTCTGAAAGACCAAGAATCCACCTTTGTAGGCTACGATTTCACCACCTGCGAAGCCGAAATACTGAAATACAGGCAGTTGTCCCAGAAAGGCAAGACTTTCTACCAACTGGTACTTGATAAGACACCCTTCTACGCCCAGATGGGAGGACAGGTGGGCGACAGCGGTTACCTGGAAGCTGACGGCGTCCGTCTACCCATCGAGACCGTGAACAAGGAAAACAACCTGAGCGTCCACATCACTTCGAAACTGCCGGCCGACCCGACAGCCGTCTTTACTGCCGTGATTGATGTTGAAAACCGCAAGGCCACTTCCCGCAACCACTCGGCCACCCACTTGCTGCACGAAGCCCTTCGTGAGGTTCTGGGTACCCATGTAGAACAAAAAGGTTCGTTGGTTTGCCCCGAGAACCTCCGCTTCGACTTCGCCCACTTCCAAAAAGTGACTCCCGAAGAACTCCGCGAGGTGGAAAAACGCGTCAACGCCGCCATCCGCAGAAACCTGCCGTTGGATGAACACCGCAATACCCCCATTGCCGAAGCCCGCGCCATGGGTGCCATGGCCTTGTTTGGCGAAAAATACGGCGAAGAAGTACGCGTGATCCGCTTCGGCACCTCTGCTGAATTGTGCGGGGGTACCCACGTGGGCGCCACGGGTGAAATCGGTGCTTTCCGCATCGTGTCCGAAAGCTCCATCGCCGCCGGCATCCGACGCATCGAAGCCATCACCGGCAGCGGTGCCGACGACCAGTACTTCGGCATGCAAGATGAGCTGAAGACCATCCGCTCCTACTTCAACAACACCCCCAACCTGGCAGCAGCGATTGAAAAATTGGTGGCCGAAAACCAGGAAATCCAGAAAAAACTGGAAGCCCTGGCTGCTGAAAAAGCCCTTCAGTTGAAGGCCAGCCTGCTTAAGAATGCGGTGGACGTTAACGGCATCAAACTCATCGTACTTGAAGGGGAAGCTTCCCCCGAAGCGGTGAAGAACATCGCCTTCCAGTTCCGCAGCGAACTGCCCGCAGGCATGGCGTTCATCGCCGGCAGCGTGGAAGACGGCAAACCCTTGTTGACGGTGGCGTTCAGCGACGACCTCACGGCTAAAGGGCTGAATGCAGGCCAACTGGTACGGGAAGCTGCCAAAGCCATCCAAGGCGGCGGTGGTGGCCAGGCCCACTTCGCCACTGCAGGCGGCAAGTTCCTCGGAGGCTTATCGGAAGCCGTTGCCCAGTTAGTGGAAACAGTTAAAGCTAAAGCATAACGTTTCATTAGAAACATCCTGAAAGAACGTTCTCACAAAAAAGGGAACGTTTTTTTTATTGGGCAATAAATTCATCCTTGAAGTTCACCAGGTACACCCGCTCCGTAGCGCGGGTCAAGGCCGTGTACAGCCAGCGGTAGTAATCCAGCCCCATCCGTTCCTCGGTGACGTATCCCTGGTCAATGTAGACGTGCTTCCATTGCCCGCCCTGCGCTTTGTGACAGGTAAAGGCGTATCCGTACTTGATTTGCAGGGCATTCAGCCAAGGATCTTTCCGCAGGGCCCCGTACAAGGCCGCTTTTGAAGAACAGGAGGGTGCGTATTCCAACACCACTTCCTGGTAAAGCTGCTCCTGTCGGACAGGTTCCAGCGAAGGCGACTCGGCGTGCAGGGCATCCAGCAATACCCGTACTTCCACCTCCCAATCATAGTCGGGGAAACGCACTTCCACATCGGCAAAGCGGAAACCGTACAACTCGTAGGTTTTCCGCATGCGCACCACTTCCACCAGGTCGCCGTTGGCAATGAAGGGAATCTCGGGGTATGGCTCCGACCACAAATAATTGTTTTTAGCCACCAGTAGGCTGTCACCCGCGTTCAACTCGTCTTCCCGGTACAGCACAGTGGAACGGATGCCCTTGTTGAACAATACAGCCCGCTTGTTAGACACGCAAATTACCTTGCTTTCCTCCACGCCCACCTTGTCGAAAGAGGCGGAAAGGGTGTCAGAAAAATCCTCACCGCTGAGTCGAATGACATCCAAAGCGTTCACCCTCAGACGCGGGAACAACTTGGCTCGATTGAAAGAGATGGAATCCATGTGAGCAAGGATGGCATCCTTTTCTGTACGGATGGTATCCCTTAAGGAGGTAGCATTGGCCAATATGCCACTTTCCCTTGCTTGACGCAATACCTGTGTCAACTCAATTTCCTCCACATCCATTCCCAATCTGCGCAAGGCTGAAGCATCGAGTGCCGGGCTCAGCGTCAAACCAACTGGAGGGAGCTGGGCGGTATCGCCCATCAAAATGAGCTTGCAATTGTCACCGACAAACGTGAATTCCAACAGGTCTTCCAACAAATGTCCGCTACCGAAGGTTGCGTTTTCCACCGATTCATTGGCAATCATGGAGGCCTCATCCACAATGAATACGGCGTTCCGATGCTTGTTGTAATTCAGTTCAAACCCACCATTTTCCGGTGATACGACCGCTTTTCGGTAGATGGTCTTGTGGATGGTGTAGGCCGGATGCCCGCTGTATGAAGCCAGCACCTTGGCCGCCCGACCAGTAGGCGCCATGAGCAGGCAATCAAGCCGCAATTCGTTGAGGTATCTGATCAATGCACTGATCAGACTGGTCTTTCCTGTACCCGCATAGCCTTTCAACAAAAAGACTTCATGCGTATTTTTCGATAGTAAAAAACAGGCCAACCGTTGAAGCGCTTCCTGTTGTTCAGCAGTCGGTTCAAACGGAAAATGAGTGGAAATACGGGTAACCAGCGAATCGGGTGTCATTTTGTAGATAATTGTTACCAAAAGTAGTACGTTTGAGTCGGATTTGCTACATTTGTCCTACCCTATTCGGATCTTTATCCGCATTCATGAAAGAAGCTACGTATACATTTACTCCCGCATCCATCAGGCAACTGGCAGTCATTGCCATCCCTGACGGGTTTTTATTTATCGACACCGACCGAGAGGACGCACAACCCATTGTGTTGTCGCTCAAGGCCCCCATCGACTTTCCCGATGCGTTCGAACAATTTGTGATTGACTCCGGCTTAGCCGATCAACCATCCATGAGGGTCAATGTTTCCGAGCATTCCAACCGTTTCATGGTGATGCCGACCGGGTTGGGTCAGCCCGAACAGCTGCAGGAGTTGTTCCATGCAGCCTTTATGGAGAATGAGTGGGGTGAATTGTACCAATTTCCACTCAGCGACAGCAAGCAACTCTTTGTCTGCGAACTTCAAAAGAAACGCATCGATACGTTTAGCAGAACCTTCCTTCACCTGCATATTTACAATCCCACCCACCTGCTCACAGAATGGACCCTACAGCAGGCAAAGACGTGCAATGAATCGGTATTATTGGCCTATTGCTATGGAAAAAACCTACACATATCCGTGGCGAAACCAGATAAATTATTGTTCTCCAATGCGTTTGTAGCAAAAAACACAAAGGAAGCCACCTATTACTATCTACGGGTGGTTGAACAGTTACAACTGGATCCAATCACCCTGTATGCTTTTGTCTGCACGCCTGACAATCATGCACATCCGTTGAAAGAAGCGCTGACTCCCTATTTAAACCGGATTGACCAACTGGTCTACACCGGTATTCCAGAAGCACCTGTCTCCTCATTCCATCCCTGACCATGCGGATCATCAGTGGAACGTTCAAGGGCAGACGCTTTCAATTGCCCAAAGGATTGATGGCCAGACCCACGACCGATTTTGCCAAGGAGGGTTTGTTCAACATTCTGAATAACCGGCTTTCGTTTGAAGAAAGTCGTGTGCTGGACCTTTTTGCCGGAACCGGAAGCATAGGCTTCGAGTTTCTTTCAAGAGGAGCCTTGGAGGTAACCGAAGTGGAACGGTTTCCGCTTCATATCAAGTTTATCCGCAACGTGATCCAGCAGTTGGGCGTTTCAAACATGACTGTTGTCGAAGCAGACGTGTTTACCTGGGTGGAACGTGCCCGGGAATCGTACGACGTGATTTTTGCCGATGCCCCGTACGCCGATGAACGGCTGGGCAGCATCCCCGATAGGGTATTTGCTTCTTCCCTGCTGAAAGAGGGCGGATTTTTGATCATGGAGCATTCCAAAAAAACCAATTTTTCCGGTCATCCACGTTTCACGGATATGCGCCACTACGGCAGCGTACACTTCAGCTTTTTTGAATAGAATTACATAAGGGGGCCAAACACGCGGGAAACCGATTCAGCCCATCTGGTGATTCTTCTACGATGTGACCACACTGTTGGGTCAAGGCATGTAGCGTCTTCCAAGTCTTTCAGAAAGATTTCTTTCATGCGTTTGGCAAAATCGGCATCATAAACAAACGCATTCACTTCAAAGTCCAGTTCAAAACTTCGGTAATCGAAATTGGTAGAACCCACTGTGGAAATACTGTCGTCGCACACCAGTGTCTTTGCATGTAAAAAACCCTTGTGGTAGCGGTATATCTTGACACCTGCAGCCATCACCTCGGAGAAATGAGACTGCATGGCCAGGGAAGCCAAGAGAGTATCGGTAGTTTCAGGCACCATCAACCGAACGTCAACCCCACTCATGGCAGCTGTCTGTAAGGCTGTGAGTAAACTTTCGTTGGGTAGAAAATAGGGCGTCTGAATATATACATAGCGTTTAGCCCTGCCTATGATGCTGAAGATGGCCTGCATGATGCTTTCCCAATCGGTATCGGGGCCGCTGGTGGCCACCTGAACCAAGCTGGCCCCCTGGTCTCTCAAGTCGGGGAAAAAGAATTTAGAGGTCAACAGATTACGACTCACAAAAAACCAGTCAATAAGGAATGCGGTCTGCAAGCCGTAAACGCCTTTACCCACAATACGTACCTGAGTATCCCGCCAAACCCGGTATTTGCCTTTTCCAACGTACCGGTCTGCTACGTTCATCCCTCCCGTATAGCCAATCTCTCCGTCGATAACGGCAATTTTCCGGTGGTTCCTGTAGTTAAACTTAGGCGACAAATATGGCAAGAGCACACGCAGGAACGGATACACCTGGACACCTGCATCCTTCATTTCCTGAAAATACCATTTCTTGGTCTTCCACGAACCGATGTCATCGTAAATAACCCTGATTTCAATGCCTTCTTTTGCTTTTTTGATGAGCAACTGTTGAAGTTCATTCCCTATGCATCCATGTTCGATGATGTAATAGTCCAAATGGATGTGTTTCCTTGCCTGTGCAATATCCTTGAAAAGGGTATCAAATTTTTCCTGACCATCGGTGAGCAGCCTTACCTCATTGCCGGGAAAAACCGGGTGCAGGTTACTCTTTCTAAGCAAATCTATCACAGCCTCACAATCGGGAGGAAAATGCGCAGCATCCAATTCTTCGTACAAATAGGCCGGGTTGTTTTCTATGCTCCGGATACTCTTCTTGGAAATGATTTTTTGTTTCCGATACCGCTGTCCAAAAAAAACATACAAAATTAATCCCAAGTACGGCAGAAAAATCAACACCATAACCCAGGAAATGGTCTTGACCGGGTTGCGGTTATCGAGCACGACAACAAGGATCACACTCACCAGTGTAATCCAGTAGATGGAGTAAAACAGCCATCTAAGCAAGTCAGGCCAAGATTCTGAAGGAAAAGTCATCTTTGATTGTCAACTACTATCACCTGCAAATATGATAAAAAAGTAATGAAAAACAAGTTTAATCATGTACCTTTGCACGTAAACCCGCGTGTTGACCATGATTTCAGACCGACTTATCTTCACCGACCAGCTGGAAAAAGACCTTCAGCGAGTACTCTCCGGTTACGACTCGTCACAGGTGTTTGTTTTATGCGATACCAACACGGCAGCGTATTGTTTGCCTGTCATCCGGAAGTATGCGTGTCTGCATCAGGCCAGATTCATCACACTGCCAGCCGGTGACCAACACAAGGATATTGAAGGCATTACGACGGTTTGGTCTGAACTCAGCCAACACGGTGGCACCCGAAAATCTGTACTGGTCAATCTGGGAGGTGGCATGGTCACTGACCTGGGTGGGTTTGCAGCCGCCTCCTTCAAACGGGGTATCGATACCATCAACATTCCGACCACCATTCTGGGAGCTGTCGACGCTGCAGTTGGTGGAAAAACCGGCATCAACTTCAACGGTCTGAAAAATGAGATTGGTGCGTTTCATCAACCCAAATCCGTCTTGTTTTACGCTCCTTTCTTCAAAACCTTGGACAGGGAAAATATACTGTCCGGTTTTGCCGAAATGCTCAAGCATGGTCTTCTTTCGGATGTTGCCTACCTGAACTCCTTGCTTGCATTAGACCTGGACAATCCGGGTTCAGACGACTTTCAGGAAGCGGTGCGCCGCTCGGTAACCATCAAGGACGAGATTACCACTCAGGATCCGCACGAAAAGGGATTGCGCAAGGCGTTGAACCTGGGTCACACCATGGGGCATGCATTCGAAAGCCTGTCACACCACCGCAACAAACCCGTCTTACATGGATACGCCGTTGCCTGGGGTTTGGTCTGCGAGCTGTACCTTTCCATGAAGTTGTTGGGATTTTCCAGCCAAACGGTACAACGCATGACGTATTTTGTCAGAGACGCATATGGTCCTTTCAACTTTGGATGCAGCGATTACCCCTACTTGCTCGAGGCCATGACACATGACAAGAAGAACGATAACGCCACCATCAATTTTACCTTACTGGACGATGTGGGCTCCATCCGCTTGGACCAAACGGCCTCTGAGTCGTTAATTGAAGAGTCACTTGACTTTTTCAGGGATACCATGGGAATTTGATGCGTTTTTTAGCGTTTTTAAGGCCTCAAGGGTTGGACTTTCCCAAAAATTAGTGTACATTTGCACCGCAATTAGCACGGGGTGTAGCTCAGCCCGGTTTAGAGTACTCGTCTGGGGGGCGAGTGGTCGCTAGTTCGAATCTAGTCACCCCGACAATTGACCCTCAAGGACTTACGGTTTTCCGTAGGTCCTTTTCTTTTTATACATATCCGGTTTGTAGACCTATTGCCGATGCGCTAAATGAAGTTAAACTATAAAAAAAAATTTAAAACTAAAAAAATAAAAGCAAATCGAGTGATTATACAAAACACAATCATTACATTTGTAAACCTTTAAATAAACTGAATTAAACCAAGGTCATGAAAATACATTTTGTTAAAAACCTGTTTACAGCCTGTCTTCTTACTTTTATTATTTCCTCCTGCAGTAATGAAGATGAACCAATTACGTATCTACTCAATTCCAAGTTGGTCAAGCTGAATTGCGAAAGGACCTTTGATTTGAAAATAACACCGGCATTGGAAGGTTTGACCTATACATCCATGAATTCGAACATTGCATCGGTAGATAACAAGGGCCAAATCACAGCCAAGCTGGTTGGCACCACGAATATAATCGTCAAGGATTCGCTGAACCGATTTGCTGATACAGTCAAGGTTGTAGTCAATACGATACATACGGCATACTCCGAGCCTTTCCTCACTTATGGCGCAACTAAAGATGACATTTTAGCGAAAATAGATTTACACAAATGGTACTACTATGCTTATGATGGTGGAGGTATGAATTATGGTTATTTGTATATGTACGATGAAACGATTGATGATAATATCACGTATTATTACTACTTTCCCAAAGGCAGCAACAAGTTGGCTATCTCAGACGTCCTGATAGAGGATACTGGCGAAGTGGATCAGCATATTTCAAGCCGTTTTAACCACATGAGGACCTTCATGTTTTCAAGAATAACAACATCCTACACGTATTATTATGATGATGACAATACTACTATAATTGATATTGACACTTCGATTTATGTATACGGCTACGAAGAATCCTATTTCATCAATCCGGATAGTACTGTACTTATTTTTAAACAAAAGTCTTCCAGAAGTTCTTATATAGATATTTACTATTTTCGGGCAAGCAAAGATATGATCGAACACGTTGTAAACGCGGATGAAGAGGAAGGTGAAATGTTGTACTACTGGCTATTCTATGGGACACTCTTTCCGAATGGGGAATATGCTTATTTATATGAAGCGCCGAAAAAGAAAAAGGACGTGCCAACCATGAATATGATGCCGTTGCTTATGAAACCGGATAAGCGTGGGCTATCCGATAAGCGTGGGCTACCCGAGATGCTTATGCAACCGGTCATGCTTACTCAACCGAAAAAGTAACTCCACGGAATAAGCCATCCTTTTTGCACTTCAACAGAAACAGCTTTACCTGTTTCGTATTTCGCTGAGCACCCGGTAGATTTCCTTGGCCAGCATGCCGGCACCCGTTTCGTTGGGGTGGATTTCGTCCACATAGATTTCCGGGTGGTCTTTGGTGATGGCATACAAGTCGATTACTTGCAGGCGGTTCTTGCGGGCCACTTGCTGTACCATGGGAATGATGTCGGTGGAAATGATGGAATCACGGATGCCGAACCGTTGGCTGAAAGCCTTGGCAGGACAACACAGGTAAATAGTAGGTTTGGCGGGCAAAGCACGCAGGGTATCGATCATGGACTGCATGTCGGCGGTAAAGTTGGCTTTGTTCACCCAGTTTCTCGGCTTGCTGTCGTTGGTGCCCAGTTTCAGGACCACGATGTTCGGATTGAAAGCCTTGGCATCAACCCAGGCTTTGGTGCTCCAATACGGCAAGTCGGACTTTTTCAGCATGGTAGCCCCATTTACACCAAAATTCTGCACCCCATAATTAGCACCCAACAAAGTGCCCAACTGCGCCGGATAACTATCCGTTGCACGGTTACGGATGCGGTCGCCGTACGTAATGCTGTTGCCGATGCAGGCCACGCGCACAACGGTTAAATGGGAAGGCTGCTTGGCCGGTGTTTGTTGAGCGCCAGCAGTCATGACACTCAGCAATAAAGAACAAGCGATTATAGTGCTACGTAACATCATGTTGCTTTTCATATAAATGGTATAAAACAACGCGCGACCGATTTCAAAAAGAAACGGCCGCGCGTATTATGTATTGATTATATAATCGTTAATTTAATTACTTGAAGGTCTTTGGTGTCAGAGCTGCAACCATACAGTAATTCGTATTGACCGGCGGAAGCTTGGACGGTACCCGTTTTTTCATCGAACCATTGTAGTTGGTCCGCCGACAGGATGAGTTTGACGGATTCGGATTTGCCGGAAGCTATGGGTACGCGTTTGAATGCACGCAGTGTTTTGACAGGGCCTTCAGCATCACCCACCTTGCGCAGGTATACCTGGACCACTTCTTCTCCGTCACGTTTTCCTGTATTTTTTACCGGAATGGTCAGGGTGACAGCATCGCCGCGTTTTACTTTCTTTTTGCTGATTTTGGCTTTACCGTAGGCAAATTGGGTGTAACTCAACCCGTATCCAAAACTGAACAGAGGAGCCTCTGACATGTAACGGTAGGTACGTCCCTTCATGGAATAATCCTCAAAGTCGGGCAGTTGGTTCACGTTCTTGTAGAAGGTAACCGGCAAACGACCGGAGGGGTTGTAGTTGCCGAAGACAACGTCGGCAATCGCTGTTCCACCGGCTTGACCCGGATACCAAGCTTGCACAATGGCATCGCACGATTCGGTTTCGGGAACCAGACCCATGGCCGATCCGGAGAAGTTCACAAAGACCACCTTTTTGCCGGCCGCTTTCAAGGCCTGCAACATGCGACGCTGGATTGCCGGCAATTCAATGTCGGTACGGTCGCCGCCCTTGAAACCCGGAATGGTCACGCGCATTTCCTCGCCTTCAAGCGAAGGAGCAATACCACCGGCGAATAAGACCACGTCAGCCTCTTTCACTTTGTTGATGGTTGCCGTCAGATCCATGGGCACCAAGGGGCCGAAGGTGAAATTCAATGTAGCATCCGCATTCCCTTGAGAAAATTGGATTTCGATGGTATAGGGTGTGCCGGCAACGGCCTTCAGGGTGTAGACGTTGGTAGGGGTATTCATTTGGCCCATCCTGGTTACTTGCTGCCCATTGATAAGCAGGTTGGCACGACCCACAGCCTGCATTTGGAACACCACATCCTGAGACTTTGTCGGCGTGAATGTGGTGGTGTATTTGGCGGAGAAATCACGGATATTGACACCGGGGGCAAACGCAGTGGCACCCATGGTGGTGAATTGGAAAGGCGTGGTGATGGTAGCGGTAGCAACCGGTTCGCCCTGTTGTTCGCGAGAATTCCAGTATTGGGCCGTAAAACCTTTCACGTTGTTGCTGCTGCATTCGTGGAACAGGCTACTTACGGCCAGGTCGTTGGTACGGTCACAACCCAGCTCGTAGATGATTTGCGCTGCGGGTAAAAGGGCACGGACACCTTCCAACAGGGTTATCGTATGCGAAGGATTACCGTTGTAATTACCCCATTGCATCACGGAGTCATTGGCATTGGGGCCCATGACAGCTACTTTCAGGTTCTTGCCCAAAGGAAGTATGTTGCCTTTGTTTTGCAGCAACACGATGCTTTGACGGGCTATTTCAGTAGCCAGATCCTTGTGCTTTTTGGAGTCAACAACACTATAGGGTATTTGCCAAGCGGGTTTATCGTTCATTTCACCCAATTCAAAACGGGCGGTTAGCAGACGTTTCACTGAAACATCAATCTGACTTTCTTTAATCAGTCCGTCTTTGACAGCCTGTGTCAGCTGACGGAAGTCGCTTCCACATTCCACATCGGTGCCGCTCAATACGGCAGCGGCAGACGCCGTCTTCGCATCGGGATGTGTTTCGTGGGCGTTCTGTTTGTAGAAGTCGGAAATGGCCCAACAATCAGACACTACCAAGCCTTTATAACCCCATTGGTCGCGCAGGATCTGGGTGAGCAAGCGGTTGCTGCCGCAGCAGGGTTCGTCTTCGTAGCGGTTGTAGGCACACATCACTTCTTTGACACCTGCCTCTTGCACCAACGATTTGAAGGCAGGCAAGTAGGTTTCCCACAAATCGCGTTCGGCTATGTTCTCTGCATTGTAGGAGTGGCGGTTCCATTCCGGACCTGAGTGAACGGCAAAGTGCTTGGCACAGGCGTGCAATTTATCGTATTCAGCATCGGCTGGGCCTTGTAAGCCATTCACAACTGAAACACCCATACGGCTGGTCAGATAGGGGTCTTCGCCGTAGGTCTCCTGGCCGCGTCCCCAACGAGGGTCGCGGAAAATGTTCACGTTGGGTGTCCAGTAGGTCAGACCTTGGTAGCGCCTCAAGCCTCCGCTTTCAGCCGCCTTGTTTGATTTGGCACGAGCCTCGTCGGAAACAGCTGTAAATACGTCAAACAACAACGCATCGTTGAACGATGCGGCCATACCGACAGCCTGGGGAAATACCGTTGCTAAACCGGCGCGGCCAACGCCGTGGAGGGCTTCGTTCCACCATTCATAGGCTTTGATACCCAGTCGTGGAATGGCCGGGGATGCATTTTGCATCAGCGACACTTTTTCTTCCAGCGTGAGACGCTTCAACAGGTCGTCAGCCCGTTTATCGGGAGTCAGGGAGGTGTTTTGGTACGGCAATTGCTGCGCCATGATGCCGCAGGTCAAAAAGCTCATGGTTGCAAACAGCCAAAGGGTTCTTCGTTTCATTGATGTATATTGGTTTAAATTCAAGTGTTTTCCACGTCGTACGGCAAAGATAACCTTTACCGGATACTCCATCAAGAATCAGACTTGTTTTGGCGGGCAGGGATTAATGTCGGCACAAACTATTATCTTAGCTTCGCAAATTCATTCAACCATTCTACAATGCGCTCACACCCTATGAAAACCGCTCAACCACTCACCCTTGTTTTTCTGGATGCCTCTTCCATTGGAAATACCGACCTTTCTGCCTTGGCAGCATTGGGGAATTTTACCGCTTATCCTGATACATCACCCAACCAAGTATTGGAACGTTGTCGCGAAGCCGATGTCATCATCACCAACAAGGTCAAGATACTCCGCAACGAAATGGATGCCTTACCCAAGCTAAAACTGATTTGCATTGCTGCGACCGGCATGAATAATGTAGAGTTGCCCGCAGCAGCCGAAAAAGGCATTCAAGTCAGGAATGTACCGGGATACTCCACCGACAGCGTAGCCGAACTTACGTTTACCCTGGCATTGAACCTGTCCCACCACCTCTCGTACCAGGACCATTACGTAAAAAGCGGCACGTACAGCCAAAGCGGCTTATTCACGAATTATACACGCACCTTCCATGAACTGAGGAATAAGCAATGGGGCATCATCGGTATGGGAGCCATAGGAAAGCGTGTGGCTGATTTAGCCACCTGCTTTGGCGCACAGGTTTCCTATCATTCCACCAGCGGAAAAAACAAGGTGGCCGGCTATCCACACAAAAGCCTGGAAAAACTGTTAAAAGACAGCGACATTGTATCCATCCACGCCCCCTTGAACGAGCAAACCCGTTTTATGATCAAGTACGATCAACTATGCCTGATGAAACCCGAGGCGTACCTGATCAATGTAGGCCGCGGAAAAATTGTCCATGAAACCGATTTGGCCAGAGCGTTGCGGGAAGGAAAGCTGGCAGGGGCCGGATTCGACGTGTTCGAACAAGAGCCCATTTCAGCCGAGAACCCCCTATTGGCCGAGGACCTCCATGAAAAAGTGCTCCTGACACCCCACATAGCCTGGGCCTCCATTGAAGCCAGACAACGCTTGGTCGACGCCACCGCCGCCCACATCATCGCTTTCAGCACAACCTGACCTACTTGTTCACCACCCTCAGCCCAATGAGCGTTGCAATGGAGCCGGCAGGGTATAGTCTGTGTCAGGCTTCTTGGAGGGGTGCGAATAGAAAATTAACCGTAGTGATGCGTAAAAAAATTTCATCTTCCGAGGAGGGAACGCCAGTGACCGACGCTTTGAAATTTTAGCATCACTGGTTAAATTTTCCGCGCACCGAACCGAAGCCTGACACAGACTATACCCTGCCGGTGGAACGGAAAACAGGATGATGAAACGGAAAAAGCAAAAAAGCGGAACGGAACCAGTTAGAATGTAGAAAGATTCAACTCATTTCGAGGAATGAAGCTGGCAGGAAGGGGCATTTTATAGATGGTATCCCGCAAATGCTTGCCCAGCGATTTACTGTCTTTGAAGGCAGCAATCTCTTCCGTCGTAATCCATTCGCCAATACCAACACGAGGATGTTGATCATACTTGTTGAACACTTCACTGGGCATACGCAACGAACGGATACGCCAGTCAATCACCCCAAGAAAATAAAAGAAAGAAGAGTTCTGGTCAAAAAAGCGAATGGGCAGCACAGGCACCTTGGCCTTTTGTATCAATCGGATGATGGTTTCCTGCCACTCCCTGTCCCTGACCTTCAAACGATCAAACCGAAACATGGAGACCGCACCAGCCGGAAAAAAACCGACAGGATGTCCATCTTTCAGATTCTGTAGGGTTCGGCGAATGCCATTGATGCTCTCAGTGGGGTCGTTTTTATCCCCAGTTTTCGGACGAACAGAAATAAAATTATCCTCCATCGTTTTAATCAACGACAGGAATTGATTCACCATAAATTTATAATCCGGTCGAATGGCGGCCATCATATCAATGAGCATAACACCGTCAATCCCTCCGTAGGGGTGATTGGAAACAGTAATAAAGGCTCCTTCCGGCAAACTGCGCAAGCGCTCGACGTTCCCTATCCTATAGTCAACACCCACATCTTTCAACAAACTGTTTGCAAATTCAGCACCATTCAAGTGACAAGATTGCTTATACACCCAGTTGATTTTATCGATGGCACAGACCTTCATGCTCCATTTGGCAAACTTAGTCCCCCATTTACCCCTAAAAATAGGAGAAAGGTCTTGCATTGACTCCAAATCCAGAATTTCTCGCTTCAACATGACAACGGATTATTCTTTTTCAACCATAAACGGCTCACGAGCAGGGGCTTTAACCCGCATCAGCAAAATACCCACACCCATCCAAAACAACTCCCTTACCCTTGTCACCAAACTGACATAAAAACCAAGAGCGCCCGACAGGGATAGGGCACCGAATGCAATGAGAAAACCACCTTCACGCACACCCACCTGCATGGGTGAGAAAAACAAAATATTGGTAAACAGACTCATGAAGGTATAAATAACAACCGATTCCAACAAGCTTACATGAGAAGTAACCGTAAGTAAAATGACATAAACCTCCAGGCAATTGCATAAACGCGCAAAGAATTCCAATCCCAGCGTTTTCAAAAAAGCAGCCCGACGATGTTGGTACAAATGCGTAATCTGTTTGTCTATGAGCTGTAATTTTTCGTTATTTTTTTCCAAAAAAGGAGGAACAACCCGTTTGAGATAGGGTAATTTACAACAAACATTGAAGAACTTCAAGGCCATCCCACGCCTGTAACCCCTCCACAAGAGCAACAACAAACTGGTAAATACAACAAAAGAAATCAACATAAAAATACGCAATCCAAGGGGCATGGGAAGAAAAACAGCCGTGACAATGATGGCCAATGCCCAGAATAAAAAATGAGCCGAGATATGGGTCATGGAATACAACAAGACCGACGATGTTGCTTTTTCCACACCGAATAAGCTCCTGAATTCAATGATCTTATACGGATCCCCCCCCACAAAACCCAGTGGAGTGGCCGCTTTCAAGGCAAATCCGCTCAGGTTGATCTTCAACACGTGAAGAAAAGGCACCCGTTTGTGCGCCGGATCTCCATCGCGGATGATGGTGATAAACGCCCAGGTATTGATCAAGTAGATGGGTAGCCACATACCTATGATGGCCAAAAACCACCAACCGGTCTTGACAACATTGGTTACAATTTCGTCCAGCCCGATGGCAAAAACCATGATGACAACAGCGGCGAAGCCGACAAGAAAAAATATATTTTGCGCTGTCAGCCTCTTTTGTTTCATTTCTTCAGCTGTTGCTCCATTGATGCACACATTTTTTCATGACGGTAAATGGACAGGTACAACAAAGGATTGAACACCAAGATCTCTACCGCAAAGTAAATCCATTCTACATTCAGGATCAAGGTTACCAGCATCACCAAGCTGCGTGTATTGAAAGTGAAGGTATCCAACAACGGCATCAATTTCAAGCTTTTGAATCGAAACGAGGACACAACTGTTTCAGGGTAACCAGTTGGATAGGTTTGATTCAACTGTTTCAAATAGCTACGCAAAGCGGGAGCCTTTATCTCCTGGTTCAGAGTATAGATAAAGTAGAACTTCATCAGAATCTTGGAAACAGGTTTGCTCCACGTCAAGCTTTTGTATTTTTCTCTCAAGTCGTCTGTGCTGGAAAATTCACTGTTTTTTCCACCTTTCAAGAAGTGCAGGTGTAAGGTTTTGTAATAATCCACCATCCCAGCCTGATTGAAGTGAGAATAAGCGGAAATCAGTGCAACCACGATAGCCCACCATCCCCAACCGTCACCCGATATCAAGCGAATGGTCATGACCGTATAAAAAGTCAAAAACCACAGGTCGCCACAAAAGCCATCCAAAATGCGGCCAAGTTCAGATTTGATACCCGTTATGCGTGCAAGTTGCCCGTCCACACAATCCAGGATGTTGGCAAAAACCAATAGGGCAAAACCAACCAGGTTGATGGTCAGATTGTCATCGGGCAAAAACAACATGCAGGCGCCTATTCCGACAAAGATGGAAATGATGGTTATCGCGTTAGGGGTTATTCCCGTCGGTTTAAGCAATAGGGCAAACCGGTAACCAATAGGTCTGTAAAAAGCCCGATCCAGGTAGTTCTCTGTATCCCATGATTTTATCGTCTCCTTGAAGGAGGGTTTTTTCGTCGAATTCATTTTTCTCTTATTTATAACTGTAAGCACCGTCGCACACCACCACTTCCCCGTTCATGTAGGTACTGTTGATGAGCAACATATACACATCCGCCAACTCTTCAGGCGTGCTGAAACGTCCCATGGCAATTTTTTCCGTGATGCGTTCACGAATGAAGGCCGGTTTTTCCGCATGCCAATCTGTCTCCACAAAACCGGGTGCGACGGCATTGACACGTATGTTTCTTTCCGCATAGAACTTCACCAGGTTTTTCACCAACGCATGCACTGAAGCCTTGCTGACGCCATACGAAAGCGACATGGCATGAGGCTGGATACCCATCAATGAACCCGTAAAAACAATGGATGCGTGTGCATTGATCCTGTCATCCAAAGCTTGAAGCAAAAATACTGGAAAATCAACATTGGCCGCAAAAACTTTTCTCCAGTTTTCGAGCGATACCTGACTCAAATCGGAACGATCGGTGAGTCCGGCATTAAACACGATGGCATCCAATTGAGTTCGACGTGAGGAAATGTATGTCTTGATTGAATCGATGTTTCCTAAATCAGAACAATCGGCACAAATTATAGAAAAACACTCAGGAAAAGACTGATTGAAAGCTTCCAGCACCTTTTCGGCTGTCTGTATATCTGTGGCATACGTAGCAACGACATTCCACCCTTCTTTCAATAAACGGGCGCAGACCGCCTTGCCAATACCCTTGGTACCACCGGTAACTATGGCCGTTTTTGTCATTAACAACACATTTATCCGGAAGCATAGAGTAAACAGCCATCCGGGAATTGGTTCTTTACTTTATTTCTTGATGTTCAACGGTTTTGTCTGTTGAACGGCTTTCAGATGCTGTTCGTAGGTATCGTGAATGGTTTTCTTAAGCGATGATGATGAAACACCATTTCCATATGGAAAATAAAAAACTTTGACACCCAGTTCTTCCAGATAATCGTATTTACCAACCCAGTCATCACCCACTACAAAGGCATCGATATTCAACTTCTTCACGATTTCCGTATGGTCAAGCGTATGTTGAGGAATGGCAATATCGGTTGCTTTCAGGGCTTCAACTATTTGAAGTCGTTCATTGAAAGGGATGACGGGGGGGGCCTTATACGATGATACTAATTCATCGGTGCTGACTCCAACAATCAAAATATCACCCAATCCCCTAGCATAGTTGATCATCTTCAAGTGATTGGTGTGGAACATATCAAATGTTCCGGAAGTATAGACAATGGTCTTATTGTTGAACATAATTCAATCTTCAGATTCATGCAAAGGTATTCATTTTTTTAATCCAAGGTTCGTTTTAACACATTTTTGCTGCAACAAACAGATGATTGGTAGAACTGACTGTTAAAACCAAAGTATACCAATCCGGGAATCATTACCATCTGTCCACTATCCAAAATCCCACTATAAACGATTGTTTTACCAATTTTAATTTATAAAAAAAAGCCATTATATTTTGTTAGTTAGTACTAACTAACTATATTTGTCCAATCAACGGACCTAAAAACCTTACCATTTTTTGATATTCTGCTTATTGAATGATACATTTGACCACCAAACCGATAGCGTATGAAACCACAGTACCTCATTTCCGCTTCATTGACGTTGATCTTTTCACTCGCTGTGCAAGCACAAAATGCAACCGAAATTGTTCGTAAAGCCGATGCTAAATTCAACGGTGAGCAATCCAGCTACAGCGAGATGAACATGACCATCATCCGCCCGAAGTATGAACGCAATCTGTCATTCAAGGGTTGGGCCACCAAGGATGGCAAAGCGTTGACCATCATCACGGCACCGGCCAAAGAAAAGGGTCAGAGCTTCCTGAAAAGCGGAAACAACCTGTGGAGCTGGAATCCAACCATCCAACGCCTCATTAAATTGCCGGCATCCATGATGTCACAAGGCTGGATGGGTTCCGATTTCACCAACGACGACATCTTGAAGGAATCGTCACTGGTTAAAGATTACAAGCACAAACTGCTTGGGCAAGAATTGGTGCAAGGTGCATCCTGTTACAAAATTGAACTGACACCTCTGGATAATACGGCTGTCGTTTGGGGAAAACTCGTGCTGTGGATTTCCACCAATGAATACCTGGAAATGAAATCAGAATTTTACGATGAGGATGGGTATTTGGTCAAAACACACCTTGCATCGACCATCAAATCGTTTGACAACAGGCGTTTGCCCTCTGTGATAGAAATCATCCCTGCCGAAGAACCCGGCAATAAGACCAGGGTGACCATCACCGCCATGCGTTTCAACGAGTCCTATTCAACTGACTTTTTCACCCAACAGAACATGAAACGGGTCAAATAAACGGTTATGAAAGAAATCATCAAGCTTGCCTGGCGAAACCTGTGGCGCAACAAGCGGCGCACCATCATCACGGCATCGTCCATCTTTTTTGCCTTGTTTTTCGCCATCGGTATGCGCTCTTTCCAGCTTGGCACCTATGACCACATGATCCGGCAGGTCATCGAGTCCTTTTCAGGCTACCTGCAAATACAAGATGCTGCCTACGCCGACGATCCCTCCATCGATAACGCCTTCAGCGCCTCGCCCACACTGCTTGAGACCTTGCGTCGTGACCCAAATGTAGCCGTGGTGGTTCCTCGCGTAGAATCATTTGCTCTGGCCTCAACCGGCACCCTCTCAAAAGGAGTTCTGGTTGTCGGAATCGACCCCGAACAAGAAACCAACTTATCAAATCCTGCGCAAAAACTGGTCCGGTACCGTTTTTCAAAGGCATCAACCGATTCCATCAAAGCCATTCCCGGTATTTCCACCTCCTTGCTCAAACTGATTGTCAGTATGGATGGGGCATCCTTCACGTCAAAAGAAATCTTGCAAGCCGACCTGGGTCTGAAAGCTAAAGACAGTGTGTTGCTCAATGCCTTATGCCGTGTCTGTGCCGTACCAGGATCATACTTGACAGAATCCGATCAAGGCATTTTGCTTTCAGACAGGCTTTCCGACTACTTGAATTGCACTGTGGGTGACACGGTGGTCCTGATGGGCCAAGGTTACCACGGGGTCAGCGCAGCCGGCACCTTTGCCGTGAGGGGCATTGTCAAGATGCCGGCTCCCGAACTCGACAACAAACTCATTTACATGAGCCTTCAGCAGGCTTCAGCCTTTTTTAGCCTGGAAGAGCAACTGACGTCCGTCGCCATCAACCTGCATAACACCGATGACATGTTGGAAACACAGGAAAGGATAGGCCGGTTGCTGGAACAGGAAGGTTCCATGACCGTCAAAAACTGGGAAGAACTCAATCCCACCTTGAAACAACAGATCCAGGGCGACAACAAAAGCGGGGTCGTATTCTTGTTTGTGCTGTATGTCATCATCTTTTTCGGCATTTTCGGCACGGTACAGATGATGCTGTCCGAACGGCAACGGGAATTCGGCATGATGGTATCCATCGGCATGAAACGAGGAAAGTTGGCTTCCATCCTGACGGTTGAAATGATTTTCCTGGGCTTGATTGGATCGCTGTCTGGCATGTTAGCTTCCATACCCCTCATTGTGCTGGGTTACCATTACCCGGTGAAGCTCACCGGTGAAATGGCCAGGATGTACATGGATTATGGATTTGATCCGGTCATGCCCATGGCCTGGTTTGACAGCTATTTCTTTTTACAGGGAGGCGTAGTCTTCATCATGGTACTGACCGCCAGTTACCTGCCAGTCCGAAGCATCCTGAAACTAGATCCAATCAAAGCCCTACGTGGCCAATAACCACCTAAAAAATGTACCTATGATTTGGTCAATTGCCTGGAAAAATGTGTGGCGCAACCACAAAAGAAGCCTGATAGTAATTGTGGCCGTCCTGCTTGGAACAGCTGCCGGCGTGTTCACTTCCGGCCTGATGGTTGGGTGGGTGGACCAACGCATCCGTAGCCTGGTGCATGTTGAAGTCGGTCACATCAAATTGCATAACCCGGAATACCTGAACAACGAAGAAATCGGACATCTGATTGCGGATGTACCTGCAGTAACCCAATCCCTTTCAACCAATCCTGCAGTCAAGGGGTTCAGTCCACGCATCAAGGTGATGGCCATGGCTTCCACTTCACGTGGGAATACGGCACTGAATGTACAAGGCATCGATATCAAACAAGAAAAGACGGTATCTGAATTGTACACACACGTCTTGCCAGGCGGTTCCTACTTGAAAGACACCGATGAAAATACCATCCTCATCAGCGATAAGACAGCCGAACAACTTCGAATCAAAAACTATACGTTGAAAGAAAGCACGTTTGACAGCTTGCAGAACCAATCGGTGCCCCAACCGGTTATCGACCAACTGCGTACTCTTGAAAACGTTCGGTTCAATACGGAAAAAGCGTTTAAAAAAGCTGTGGCCGAGGTGCTGACGGAAAAACAGATAGCCAATTACGGAGCCGCCATTGTCACAACAGCCAAGCATTACCGCCTGCGTTCGAAAATCGTGTTCACCTTCACCGACGCCTACGGAGAAATGGTGAGCCAGTCGTTCCGTGTCAGCGGTGTGTACAAAACCGACAACCTTGTGTTCGACCAAACCAATGCCTTTGTGCGGAAGGACGAACTGGCACGGCTGACTGGTCTTTCGGCAACCGACTGTCATGAAATAGGCATTGTCCTATACGACGAAGAACAGGTCAAACCGACACAGGATGCCCTCAAACAGGCATTCCCTGCTTTGAGCGTGATGAACTGGCTGGAGATTTCTCCGGACGCAGGCATGTTGACCCAATACATGGATTTGTATTATTACATCCTGATGGGTTTCATCATGTTTGCGCTAGCATTCGGCATCATCAACACCATGCTCATGGCCATCCTGGAACGCACCAAGGAACTGGGTATGCTCATGGCCATCGGTATGAGCCGTATGCGCATCTTCTACATGATCATGTTGGAAACCATCTTCCTAACCTTGGTTGGTGCCGTGCTAGGCATGGCCGTTGGTTGGTTGGTCATCAACATTACCGGTCATACCGGCCTTGACTTTTCAGTAGTTGGGGAAGGGTTCGAAGCCATGGGGTGGTCGGCTGTGGTCTATCCATCCATCACACCCGATTTCTTCTTCGGGGTGACCCTATTGGTCATAGCCACCGGCATTCTTTCCTCCATCCTGCCCGCCCGAAAGGCGCTAAGTCTGATTCCGGTGGACGCCATCAAATCTGATAATTGATTGACACCTTATAAATAGACTCAACCATGAATGTTATCGAAATCAAAGACCTGGTAAAAATCTACAGCAATTCCGCTGTCCAGGTGACCGCTGTTGATCATGTGGACTTAACCATAGAAGACGGTGAGTTTACCGCCATTGTCGGACCATCTGGATCGGGAAAAACCACCCTGCTCAACCTGATTGGTGGATTGGACAAAGCCAACCAGGGCAGCATCCTGGTTGAGAATGTGGACATCACCCAACTGAGCGCTAAGGAATTGATTGAATACCGCCTGCACAACATCGGGTTTGTTTTCCAATCGTATAATCTCATACCGGTATTGACAGCTTACGAAAACGTGTCGTTCATCATGGAACTCCAACGCGCCCCCAAAACAGCCATCGAACGGCGCACCAAGGAAATACTGACTGAAGTGGGGTTGGCAGACCGCATGGACAGCAGGCCCAACCAACTGTCCGGTGGGCAGCAACAACGAGTGGCTGTTGCCAGGGCTATGGCCTCCAAACCCAAGTTCATCATTGCGGACGAACCCACAGCCAACCTCGACAGCAAAAGCACCGAGAAATTGTTGGAGATGATGGAAAACCTGAACCAACGCGAACAAATCACCTTCCTGTTTTCCACCCACGACCAGCGTGTCATGAACAAAGCACACCGCATCATTGTGCTGGAGGACGGAAAGATTGTCAGCGATACCAAGAAGGCATGAGGCGAGTACTACTCCTGTTGGCGGTCTGTGCCGCAGCTATTTCGACAAATAGCCAGTCGGTATCCCTTTCCGGGTATGTGAAAGACATGCAAGGAGTATATTACTTGGAAAACCCTGTTCCAATTGGTCCAGGCACTACATTCCAGTGGAGTACGTACAACCAGTTTCACAATCGGCTGAACCTGGACTGGACACCCGTGAACAATCTTCGGTTGGGAGCCGGTATCAGAAACCGGTTGCTGGCAGGCAAGTTGGTCAAGGATATTGCCGGATACGCCGGCATGATGGAAAAAGATGACGGATTGCTCGACCTTTCCTGGAACCTGGTTGACCAACCGGACTGGTTTCTGAATACATCCATTGATCGTTTGTACCTCGAATACACCCTGAACCACCTCCAACTTCGGGTAGGCAGGCAACGCATCAACTGGGGCATCAACCTGGTCTGGAACCCCAACGACCTGTTCAATGCCTTTTCTTACATCGATTTCGATTACGAGGAACGACCGGGCAGCGACGCCTTGCTGTTGACCTGGTACAGTTCGGCCACCTCCAGCCTCGATCTGGCTGTCAAAACGGATAGCAGCCGGAAACTTACGCTGGCCGGACGTTATGTGTTCAATGTTGATGATTTCGACATTCAGGTGATTGCAGGAAAAAACGCCGATGATGCGGTAGTTGGTGGCGGTTTCTCAGGTTCGGTCGATCCGGTTTCCCTCAGGGGCGAGGGTAGCGTCTTTATTCCCTTGACTTCGGGACCAGGCACACGCACCACCGTATCAGCTACCGTTTCGGCCGACTACACCTTCGAGAACGACCTGTACCTGCACACGGCTTTCTTGTACAACGGCATGGGTACCACCCAACCGGGCACAGGCCTGTCCTTGCTGAATCCAGCCTCCACACTGAGCGCCAAGAACCTGTCTGTAGGCAAGTACGAGGTGTTCGGCCAACTATCCTACCCCTTGAATCCGCTGACCAACCTGAGTCTGGCCGGTATGCTGAATCCGGCAGACGGTTCGGCCTATATTGGTCCGACAGCCACCGTTTCGTTGCAAGACAACCTCGAACTGATGCTCACAGCACAACTATTGATGGGTGATGCCGGCAGTGAATATGGTTTTCTTGGCAACACATACGCCGGATTTACACGCCTGAGGTGGAGCTTTTAGGAAAACCCTGTCCTTTTTGCTACCTTTGCAGGTAATTGATTCCACGGCGTCCCATGCAATATCTTATCCACGCACCCGCTTCGCTTTCAGGCACCATCATGCTGCCGGCTTCAAAAAGCATCAGCAACCGTGCCCTTATCCTGAACGTCCTATCGGGAGGGAAACAAGCTGTGGGCAACTTGGCCGATTGCGACGATACCAACGTATTGGTAAAAGCCCTTTCCTCTGAAAATAAACGCATCGATATAGGTGCAGCCGGCACTTCCATGCGTTTTCTGACTGCCTATTTTTGCCTGAAAGAGGGCTTATGGGAACTGACGGGAACCGAACGCATGAAAAACAGGCCCATCCACGTATTGGTTGATGCCTTACGTCACCTTGGAGCCAAAGTGAACTACTTGGAAAAAGAAGGCTACCCCCCCCTGCGTATCCATGGTGGAAGCCTACGGGGCGGTTCCTTCGAATTGGACGGCAGTATCAGCAGCCAATACCTATCAGCCTTGATGATGGTTGGTCCCTGTATGCAACAGGGCTTGAGGCTTACCATCAAAGACACACTTATTTCCGAGCCCTATGCCCGGATGACCCTGGAGATGATGGCTCAATACGGCGTACAAGCCATATGGGAAAATGACACCATCACGATAGCCCATCAACCCTATCACGCGATTCCGTTTACCGTTGAATCCGATTGGTCGGCTGCCTCGTACTGGTACGAGATGCTGTGTCTGGCCGGTAAAGGAAGCCTTTTCCTGAGCGGATTACAGGAAAATAGTTTACAAGGTGATTCAAAAGTGGCTGACTTTTTTGCCGAATTGGGGATAACTACCCTGTTCGAACCCGATGGAGTGCGTTTACAGGCTTCACCCCTTCAAGTTGCACGATTTGAGGCAGACTTGAGCGAACAACCCGATTTGGCACAGACATTGGTGATGACATGCGCATTGAAGAACATTCCCTTTACCATAACGGGATTGCGCACCCTGAGAATCAAGGAAACCGACCGCATAGCTGCTTTGGTCAATGAATGCAGAAAGCTGGGTTATTGCTTCAACGTGTTGCCGGAAATCGGATTGTCGTGGTCGGGAGAACGCTGTGAATCCCAGGCTGAGCCCATCATTGACACTTACGATGATCACAGGATGGCCATGTCGTTTGCTCCCGCTGCTCTTATTTTTCCATCCCTACGAATCCGCGAACCACAGGTAGTCAGCAAATCGTATCCGGGTTTCTGGAACGACTTGAATGCAGCAGGCTTTTCCATAAAGCAGGAATAGAGAGAAAAAACGGTCTATTGTACAATAAAACACCGCATATCCTGTTTCAATAAGAACATTATCAGGACATGAAAAACAGTTGTTCAATCGTCGCAGTGTTCGTACTGCTGCTGTTTTTTACCGCGTGTTCCGTCCAACAGAACACATGGGTGTCCCGTCATTACCAGGAGCTAACCACCCGTTATAATGTTTACTTCAACGCAAACGAATCGTACAAACAAGGAATAACTGTTTTAAATTCCGGAAAAAAAGATAATTTCACTTCACTGCTCCCCATGTATTATGTCAGCAACCACTCAAATTCCATATCGACTGCAAGTAGCATGAAAAAGGTGGTTGACAAATGCCAGAAAGCCATAAAACAGCATTCCATCCGGGTAAAGCCAAGCAAAAAACCGACAAACAGCAGCAAAGAATCTTATAAGCTTTTTTACTCCCAGGAAGAATTCAATCCTTTCATGGATGAGGTTTTTCTATTGATGGCCAATGCCCAATTCCATATGGCAGATTTCAATTCCTGTACTGCCACATCCACCTACATCATGCGCCATTTTTCAACCAACAAAAAGGTAGTGGATGAAGCAACCATTTTATTGGCTCGTTCCTACAAAGAGTTGGGATGGATGTATGATGCTGAAAACCTGTTGCGTGGTCTAAACACACCTTCACTGACGCCTTCCTTAAACGGAACGTATGCAGCCGCCTATGCTGATTTTCTTATTGCTCAAAAAAAATATGAAGAGGCCATCCCCTATCTGGAATTGGCCATCCAGCATTCCCGCCAACGAAACGACAAACAACGGTGGACCTTTTTATTGGCTCAACTACATCAGGAATTGGGGCAACGGAAACAGGCATTCGAGGTGTACAAACGCATTCCCGGCATGAATCCCACCTATGCTATGAGCATCAGTGCAAGCATTCTTCAATCGGAGGTCTATCCGGATAATGATCCCGATGCTGCCTTGAAAAAGCTCAAACGCATGACAAAGAGCCCTAAAAACAAAGAGTTTTTAGATCAGATCAACTATGCCATCGGAAATTTGTATATGGCCGCAAAAGACACGGTAAATGCCATCGTTCATTACCAACAGGCTATTCAAAGATCGGTTCGCCCGGACGAAACACGCATCAAGATTCAACTTACATTGGGTGATATTCTTTATAAAAGGAAAGATTTCATCAACGCTTTACCTTGTTATTCACAGACTGCCATTACTTTAAAGAAAGAAGATGAACGGTATGATGAAGTCGCTTTCAGGAATACCGCTCTCAAAAAAATAGTTCCTTCCCTCCAGACAATACACTACGAAGACAGCTTGTTGTCCGTATCCACCATGCCTGAGAAAGAACTGAATCTATTGGTTGATTCCCTGGTTAAAGTAGCTGAAAAGAAAGCCAAAGAAGAACAACGTAAAAAGAATGCGGCCGAAGCCTTAAACAAGGATCAGGCTACCGACCAGCAAGAAATCCAGGAACAACAACCAATTGCTGATCCTACCGACAAAAACTGGTATTTCTACAACCCATCGGTTGTTTCCAAAGGCCTCAACGATTTTCAAACGAAATGGGGCAAGCGTGAACTTGCCGATGACTGGCGAAGAAACAAAAAAACGCCCTTATTCGATGCATCCGGCAATGGCAATGCCTCCCTGTCCAAGGACACCACAGCATCAAAACGAACGAATGGATCCAATTCCTCGAAAAAGGAAGAAGAAGCTAAAACAATAGTCAACAAATATGCAGAAGGCGGAGATAATCCGCTAAACCGCAATTATTACCTGAAGGATATTCCTTTTACACCTGAGCAAAAGGCAGCGGCGAAAGGACGCATTGCCTCAGCCTTGTTGAATGTAGGATTGGTTTACAGGGAACTGATGGGCGATAACGAAATGGCCCTTACTACATTCAAGGAACTGGAACGTCGCTTTCCCGAAAGTAAAGAACTGGAAATGGCCTGGTATGTGAGTCACCTGATGCTTAAACAGTCCAATAAGCCACAGGCGGCGGAAGAAGTACGCATCAAACTAATCACCAGCTTCCCTGATGGAGAATATGGCAATCGTTTAACCGATCCGCTTTTTGTTGAACATTTGGCAGAAATGTACCAAATTCAGGATTCCTTGTATGCGGAAACATACAGACACTATACCTTGCACCATGAAGACAGCGTGTTTAAAAACAGCCAACTTGTCAAACAGCAGTACCCGCTTACCGACCTGATGCCGCGTTTCATTTTTCTTGAAGCACTGGAACTTGGACGCACGGGTCGTGATTCAGCGTTTCACGATTCACTGACCTATATCGTTACGACCTATCCAAAAAGTGATATAGCCCCGGTTGCAAAATCCATGTTGAACCTGTGGAAAAAAGGTATGCGACCGGCGGTTTCCGAAGGCTATGCCAGCCTGCTAACCCAAAAAGGCAAAGACGGCACATTGATTGAAAACCCCATGGATTCCTTGGCGGCCAAACTCACCTATACTCCGGAAACATCGCATGTTCTGCTCATTGCCTATCCACCTGACTCGGTAAACGCGAACCGTCTCCAATTTGATGTAGCCTTGTATAATTTCACCACGTTCCTGATACGCGATTATGAATTAAGTCTTGCTAAAGTCGGACAAATGAATGTACTTTTGGTACAAGGATTTGAAAATGCGGAAGACGCGCTCCGTTATCAATCCTGGATCAATTTTCAAAACGAATCTCCGTTCGAAAAGTATCCCGGTATCCGCTTTATTGTCATTTCGCAACGGAATTTAAACTATTTGGATGAAGGACTGGACCTGGAAATGTACCTTGAATTTTTCAACAGCCGATACGATACAGAATCGCATAAACCATAAAACCCCGACTATGGCAAAAGACCGCCTGTTATGGGCCGATGATGAAATGGACCTACTCAAACCGCATGTCCTCTTTTTGGAGGAAAAAGGCTATGAGGTAGTCACCACCACAAACGGTCAGGATGCGCTCGATCTGTGCAAAGAGGAAGTATTCGACTTGGTCTTCCTGGATGAGAACATGCCGGGATTGAGTGGCATCGAAACACTCAATCGAATCAAAGAATTGTACCCCTCACTTCCAGTAGTCATGATTACCAAAAGTGAAGAGGAAGACATCATGAACCAGGCCATAGGCAGCAAGATTGCCGATTACTTGATCAAGCCCGTCAACCCCATGCAAATGCTGTTGACACTAAAGAAAAACATCCATAAGGAAGAAATCATTCAAGATACCACCACCAGTACTTTTCAACAAAATTTCCAGAAAATCAACCAACTGATCAATTCGTGTTCCAGTGTGGAAGACTGGATGGACGTTTACCGCAAACTTGTCTATTGGGAACTGGAACTGGAAGAAACAAAAACCGGCATGGAAGACATGCTGAGCCAGCAAAAAGTGGAAGCAAACGATTTGTTCGGCCGATTTGTACGAAAAAATTACCTTCCTTGGTTGCAAGAACCAGATCATGCTCCTCTGATGAGCCCCGGCATTTTCAAGTCAACCGTTTTTCCCTTGTTGGATGCAGGTGAAACGGTTTTCTTCATCTTGATTGACAACTTCAGGTTGGACCAGTGGCAGACCATCCGTCGCCAATTGGCCGATCATTTCACCGTAGAAGAATCATTGTATTTCAGCATCTTGCCAACAGCCACCCAATATTCCAGAAATGCCATTTTTTCTGGATTGATGCCGCTTCAGATTCAACGCATGTTTCCCGAGTTGTGGGTGGATGAAGAAGACGAAGAGGGAAAAAACCTGAACGAATCGCCCCTCATCCGAACCCAACTGGAACGTTTCAGGAAATCCTACGATTTCAGTTATACCAAAATAAACGACACGCAATCGGGAGAACGCTTTATGAGCAAAGTGAAAGGACTCATGGACACACCGTTGAACGTAGTGGTGTTTAATTTTATCGATATGCTGTCACATGCCCGGACCGAATCGAAGATGATTCGGGAACTGGCCAATTCGGAAGCGGCCTACCGCTCGCTGAGTGAATCCTGGTACAAACATTCTTCCATATCCACCTTGCTCGATTTTTTATCGGACCAACCGGTAAAAATCATTCTCACAACCGATCATGGCACCATTCGGGTGAACAACCCCATCAAGGTGGTGGGAGACAAAAACACCAATACCAATTTACGCTATAAAGTAGGAAAGAACTTGAACTACAATCCAAAAGAAGTGTTCGCCATAAAGAATCCCGAACAATACGGATTACCCAGCCCCAATGTCAGTTCAACTTACGTGTTTGCTTCGGAAAGTGACTTTTTTGCCTATCCGAACAATTACAACCATTACGTTTCGTATTACAAGGACACTTTCCAACACGGAGGTATCTCTCTGGAAGAGATGCTGATTCCCCTTATTACACTTGAACCCAAAAAGAAAGGATGATGAAATTGACGGTACATGGCACCAATCAATTGCCTCAAGCTGCGCTGGATTTTCTCGCAGCCACGAACCAGGCGGCCGGTATTTTTGCTTTTTATGGAGAAATGGGAGCCGGAAAAACCTCCTTTATTAAGGCAATTTGCGAAGCCATGGGTATAAAAGACGTGATCAACAGCCCCACTTTTGCCATCATCAACGAATATACCAAGCCCTCGGGAGAACCGGTGTATCACTTCGATTTCTATCGATTGAAAAAAGAACAGGAGGCTTTCGATATTGGTTGTGACGATTACTTTTCAAGCGGCTGCACCTGCTTCATAGAATGGCCGGAGAAAATCGGCACCTTGCTACCCGACAACAGTACACGGGTAGAAATAACCGTGCAACCAGACGAAAGCAGAACCATCGAATTGATACCCAACCTATAAAAGGGCTTCTACCTTTTGTGCCAACGCACTTTTCTGTGTAGCACCCACTTGTTTGTCCACCAATTGACCATTCTTGAAAAACAAGACAGTGGGGATGTTACGAATACCGAACCGTGTGCTGATTTCGCTGTTTTCGTCCACATCAAGTTTGCCTATGTTCACCTTGCCGGAATAGGAAGCAGCCAGTTCTTCCACCACTGGACTCATCATTTTACAAGGGCCGCACCATTCCGCCCAAAAGTCAACAACGAGGGGTTCGGGGGCGTTCAGCAATTCGTCAAAATTTGAATCTGTAATTTCCAGTGCCATATTGTATGTATTTATTTTCGTTTAAAGGCCGTTGAAGAGAGATTATTCAAAACG
>CAYPLF010000025.1:0-30240 GCA_964411555.1 uncultured Bacteroidales bacterium
AGGACAGAAAACGAAAGTAGGAAGAAAACTACTTCGTTTTCTTCCTACTCGATTGGTTTTTTTACTTGATTTCCCAAGTTTCGAGTGTGTGCAGAAAATCTTCCAGTTTGCGGATGGGGCGTTTGGCCTGTATGTCCGCCAGTTGTTCTTTGACAGAGACATCGTAGGTGGGTTGATCCACATCTCGAATGACACCCAATGCCACAGGCAGGTCGCCCTTCATATTCCCCAATTTGAAATGCAGCGTAGGATCAATGCATTTTGTATCGTGAACCAGGATATCCTTTTCTGTAATGCCGTTCTCACCCAATACGACCGATTTGATGTTGAAGCCATCAATAATCAAGCCTTTGTCGTTGTTCTTGCCGTAAATCATGGGTTCACCGTGTTTCAACACAATGGTCTTGTCGGCTCTGAAATCCTTGTCTGATATGGCTTTGTGTGTGCCGTCGTTGAAGATGACACAATTAACCAAGGCTTCCACCACCGAGCAACCTTTGTGCTTAGCTGCTGCCACCAAGACTTCCTGCGATGTTTTTACTTCAACGTCCAAGGTGCGTGCAAAAAAGCTTCCTCTTGCACCCAGTGTAAGTTGTGAGGGGCTGAAGGGTTCTTCAACTGTTCCGTAGGGAGAAGATTTTGACACAAAACCATAACGGGATGTAGGCGAGTATTGGCCTTTGGTCAGACCGTAAATCTCGTTGTTGAACAGCAGTATGTTCAAATCTACATTGCGGCGTACGGCATGAATAAAGTGATTACCGCCAATGGCCAGACAGTCTCCATCACCCGTCACCTGCCAAACGGTCAGTTCCGGATTGGCCACCTTCACGCCAGAGGCTATTGCGGAGGCGCGACCATGAATGGTGTGCATACCGTATGAGTTCACATAATAGGGGAGACGGCTGGAGCATCCGATACCTGAAATAACAACGGTCTTATCGGGTGAAACGCCAATTTCAGCCATGGCTTTTTGCAGGCTGTTCAATACGGCATAATCGCCGCAACCGGGACACCAGCGGACATCCTGACTGCTTTTAAAATCCTGAGGTTTGTATTGTAGTGATTCCATCATGATCAATTCTCAAGTAGGGGTTTGATGTAGTTGGTCAGTTCGCTGACCGTAAAAGGTTGTCCTTCAACCTTATTGAATTGAAGCACATGAATGCCTTCAACCTTTGAACGGAGGTAACCGGCAAACTGGCCGTTGTTCAATTCGCACACGATGATTTTCTTGTACTTCTTGAGTATGTCAGCCGTATTTATGGGCAGCGGGTTGATGTAGTTGAAGTGGGCGAAAGCCACCTTGTTGCCGGCAGCATTCAGCTCTTCCACGGCTGTGAACAGGTGACCGAACGTGCCTCCCCATCCTACGACCAGTACATCGGCTTGTTCGTTGCCCTGTACCTCCAACTGTGGAATGTTTTTGGCTACTGCATCAATCTTGGCTTGACGAAGGTTGGTCATCAATTGGTGATTGGCCGGGTTGGTGGAAATACTTCCCGTTATACTATCTTTTTCAAGACCCCCTATTCGATGGGCAAAACCCTCTTTGCCTGCCGGAGCCCAATAGCGAACCAGGGTTTCCGCATTTCTGAGATACGGTTTCCAGGTTTCCTGCATGTCTTCGTGCACAAAGGGAGGATTGATGGTAGGATAATTGTTCATGGAAGGGATGCGCCAAGCCGAAGAACCATTGGCCAGGAAGCCGTCTGTGAGCAAGATGACAGGCGTCATATGTTCCAATGCCAGTTTAGAGGCAATAAAGGCATAATCAAAACAGTTGGCAGGCGTACTGGCGGCTACTACCACACAGGGGCATTCGCCGTTGCGTCCGTATAAGGCTTGCAATAAATCGGATTGTTCCGTTTTGGTGGGTAGTCCGGTAGAGGGCCCCCCACGTTGAACATCAACTACGACCAGTGGTAATTCTGCCATGACAGCCAATCCTATCGCCTCGCTCTTAAGTGCCAAGCCGGGACCTGACGTCGAGGTAGCTGCCAACGAGCCGGCAAAACTGGCACCAATAGCCGTACAAACGCCGGCAATTTCATCTTCAGCTTGAAAGGTTTTAACTCCCAGTTCTTTGCGAGCTGCCAATTCCTGAAGGATTTCTGTAGCCGGAGTAATGGGGTAACTGCCCAGGAAAAGCGGCAAACCAGATTTCTCAGAAGCGGCGATCAATCCCCATGCGGTAGCCTGATTCCCCTTCACATCGGTATAGGTGCCCTTGGGCATGTCAGTTGAGTCGACATGATAGGTGGAAACACTGCTGTGAGTATTGTGTCCATAATTATAACCATCGGTCAGCACCTTGAGGTTGGCTTTCAGGACATCCTGTTTTTTCTTGAACTTGTTTGTAAGCAAGTGCATGGCTGTATCTACAGGGATATTGAACAACCAACACAACAGCCCGAGAGCAAACATGTTTTTGGAGCGGAGTATGCTCTTATTATCCATGCCACTTTCTGCTAGACTGGCTTTCACCATGCTGGTAATGGGAGCCATGATGAGCTGAACGCCTTTCAAATTCAGTTCTTCAAACGGGTCTTCCGTTTTGAAGCCTGCTTTAGCCAAGTTGTTGGCATCAAAGGCATCACTGTCGGCAATGATGATGGCCGTTGACTTGATCGCGTTTTTGTTAACCTTTAAGGCGGCAGGGTTCATGGCAATCAGCACATCGGCCAAATCACCGGGGGTGTGAATTTTTTTTGAACCAACATGAACTTGATAACCGGATACACCGCTTAGTGTACCCTGTGGTGCGCGTATTTCTGCCGGGTAATCCGGAAAAGTAGAAATTTCGTTGCCGTAAATGGCTGAGAGGTTGGAAAACAAGCTGCCGGTCAATTGCATGCCATCTCCCGAATCACCTGAAAAACGAATGACTACCTGATCCAGGGATGTGATTTTTGCTGTTTCAGACATAATGGGGTTACTCTAACTATTGAAAATCCGACGCAAAGAAACGAAAATAAATTCATTTCTGCAAAATTAATGCAAAAAAACCCCTTTATATATGTATAAATATGTATTTAATGTATAAATATAGAAAAAATGTTAGTTATATGCAATCCATTGACCCAAAAGTCACTAAAAATGTATCATTTTGAAAGCTTATATTGTTACGTTCAATCAAAGTGTGACCATTTCGTGCAGTCCAGGTATCAAAACATCCTTAAAACCCTTTTTTATGAGTCGATCTTTGAATGCTTCCTGAGCATCAGGTTCGCCGTGAACCACGAACACTTGTTTTACTTCTTCCGGATCCTGGGTAGATAGGTATTGACACAGGTCATTGTAATCTGCGTGAGCTGACATGGAATCGATACTGAAGATATCGGCGTTGACAGGATATTCCTCGCCATAAATGGTTACTTTTTCGGGATGAAGCTTCAAACGTGCTCCCAGTGTGTTTTTTTCACAATAACCTACCATCAGGATACTGTTTCTTGCATTGCTGATGCTGTTGGCAATGTGGTGTTTTACCCTTCCGGCTTCTGCCATACCCGAGGCAGATATGATCACACAGGGTTCTATTGTCGAATTCAACGCTTGTGAAGCTCGTTTGTCTTCAATGTATTTCAATCCCTTGAATTGGAAAGGATCTTTGTCGTACTTCATGATTTTCTGGACAGCCCGGTTGAAGCATTCCGGATGGTTCTTCACTACCTGGGTTGCTTTTGTAGATAAGGGACTGTCTACATAATAAGTCACGTCAGGAAGCCTATAGTCCAGTTCCATTTCATTCAGTGTATATAGCAATTCCTGGGTACGTCCTACACTGAAAGCAGGGATGATAAGCTTGCCTCGTTTGCTCACACACGTTTCCACGATAATGTCCCTCAGGTCTTCAGAGGTGGATTCTACTTTCTCGTGCAACCTGTTTCCATAGGTTGATTCCACGATGATGTAGTCGGCTTGGGGTAGGTTGGAAGGTGATTTCAAAATGGGGTCTCCATAGCGCCCCACGTCTCCGCTATAGGATAGGCGAACGGTTCGGCCATCTTCTTTCAGTGTCAAAAAGATGGTGGTGGCACCCAATATATGACCATTGTTATAGAGTGTCACCTCCACGTTTTCATCAATCACTGTTGGGATTTCTGTTTGTAATGACTCGAAGCAAGCCAGCGTTTCTTCCACATCTTCCATGGTATAGAGCGGTTCATCTATCTTCTGATAACGCTCGCGTTTCTTTTGCATGAAACGGACATCGGCAGCTTGTATGAAGGCTGAATCCCGCAACAGAATCTCGGTCATGTCCAACGTGGCTGATGAGCCAAAGATGCGCCCGCTGAATCCTTGCTTGAGCAAAACGGGTAACAGGCCGGAATGATCGATGTGTGCGTGGGATAGAAACACGTAGTCTATCCGGGATGGATCAAATCCCAATTCATCGTTGGAAAAGGGTGCATCTGCGGGCATACCTTGAAACATGCCACAGTCCAGCAGAATCTGCTTGTTGTTTTTCAGCGTGATGAGGTGCTTGGAGCCGGTAACCGTACCCGCAGCACCGTGGAAGGTTAGTTTCATACGATAGAGGTTAGTTTACCAAAGGTATCAAAAATACTTGGCTACCGCATGAATCCTATGGAAAATATCACATCCGTTCGGGTACGTCTATGCCCAACAGTGACATGCCGGTTTTAATGACTCGAGCCGTCAGGGATGACAACAACAGTCTGGTACTTCGGAGTGCTTCGTCGGTTTCCTTAAGAATGGAATAGTCGTGGTAGAACTGGTTAAATTCTTTGGCCAGGTCGAACAGGTAATTGGCTATGACAGCCGGGCTGAACGATTCGGCGGCCTCGTTGACGGTTTCGGGGAAAGTATGCAGTAGACGAATCAGGTAAAGTTCCTTGTCCGAAAGCGTAATCGTTGTCGAAGCAAAATCGGGAATCAGCAAACCCGAGGTTTCGGCCTTTCTAAGTACGGAACAAATGCGTGCGTGCGTATATTGGATAAAAGGCCCCGTGTTGCCGTTGAAATCGATGGACTCCTTCGGGTTGAAGGTCATATTCTTTCTGGGATCCACTTTCAGGATAAAATACTTGAGGGCACCCAGTCCCACCATGTTGGCTATGGACTCGGCTTCTTCTGTACTCAGTCCGTCGAGTTTTCCCAGTTCACGGGAAGTGTCCCTGGCTGTGGTGACCATTTCTTCTACCAAGTCGTCGGCATCCACCACCGTCCCTTCCCTGGATTTCATCTTGCCTTCGGGCAGTTCGACCATGCCGTAGGAGAAATGCACCAAGTCTTTACCCCAGGAGAATCCCAGTTTGTCCAATAGTATGGATAAAACCTGGAAATGGTAGTTTTGTTCGTTGCCAACCACATATACCATCTTGTCGATTGGGTATTCGGTAAAACGCAGTGTGGCTGTTCCTATGTCCTGGGTCATGTAAACGGAGGTGCCATCGCCTCTTAGAAGTACTTTTTGATCAAGTCCCTCGTTGGTGAGATCTGCCCATACCGATCCGTCTTCTTTGCGGAAAAACAGACCTTTTTCCAGTCCTTCCAGCACTTTGTCCTTGCCGGGCAGGTAGGTTTGCGACTCGTAGTAGATTTTATCGAAACTGACTCCCAATTTACGGTAGGTTTCGTCGAAGCCGGTGTATACCCAGTTGTTCATTGTTTCCCACAGTTGCCTGACATCGGGATCGGCTGCTTCCCAGCGGCGCAGCATGTCCCTGGCTTCGGCCATCAGGGCAGATTGTGCTTCGGCTTCTTCCTTGGTGAGGTTTTGGGTTGCCATAAGTTCGGCCACTTCCTGTTTGAAGTGTTTGTCGAACGCCACGTAATAATCGCCTACCAAATGGTCGCCTTTTTTGCCCGATGAGGCAGGTGTCTGGCCTTCGCCCCACTTTTTCCAGGCAAGCATGGATTTGCAGATATGGATGCCCCTGTCGTTGACAATGTTGGTCTTGATAACGCGGTTCCCATTGGCTTCCAGGATTCGGCACAGGCTGCTTCCCAACAGGTTGTTGCGCACATGGCCCAAATGGAGGGGTTTGTTGGTGTTGGGTGAGGAAAACTCGACCATAACTAGGGGAGCCTTTTCTTCAGCCTTTTTTGTTCCGAACGAAGAAGTTTGCACATCTTCGTTGAAACGCGACAACCAGAAGGCGCCATTGAGCGAAAGGTTTAAAAAACCCTTTATCACATTGAAATCACTGATTTCCTGCACCTGTTCCTTCAACCAACGACCGATTTCCTCTCCTGTTTCTTCCGGTTTTTTCCGGGAAAGTCGGGTAAGGGGGAATACAATGAGCGTAAAATCGCCGGTGAATTCTTTTCGGGTGGGCTGTATTTGCAACTGGTCGGCCTGAATTTCCTGTGCATAAAGAACACGGATGGCTTCGGTCAGTTTCTGCTCCAGTAGTTGGTTGATGGTCATACTAATTATTGGAATAAATCGAGGGGCAAAGGTAGAAAAAAACCACCAAGCAGCAAGTGCAGGGTGGAAACAAAAAGAAGCTGTCGTATTGGGCAGCTTCTTGTTAGGAGGAGTAGAGTCGTCTGATTACAATCCTGCTGACAGGTCAGAACCGGCTTTAAATTTCACCACTTTCTTGGCAGCAATTTTGATGGGTTTGCGAGTAGCCGGATTGATGCCTGTACGAGCAGCCTTCTTGACTACTGAAAAAGTACCAAAACCTACTAATGCAATCTTGTCGCCTTTCTTCAATGTGGCGCCAACACTAGAGATAAGGGCATCCAATGCTTTCTTTGAGTCAACTTTGCTCAAGCCGGATTTTTCGGCTATCGCACCGATCAATTGTGCTTTGTTCATTGTAGATAGATGTATAAAGTTAAACAATAAGGGTTTATGTCAACTTGTTGTAGTGGCAAATGTAGGTTTAAAAATCAGTTAAACAAGGAAATTACACGATTTTTTCAGGTCCTGCCTCATTTTTTGTGAAAAATAAAAAGCTTTCCCTTATTCATGGTGGTTTTTTGTAATTTTGTCAACTCCCGGCAATTTGAACAACACCGGGAATAAAGGTTTTCTTATGGCTCAATTTAATAGAGGTCAGGGCTTTATGTCCAATGTGCCTATTGTCACGAAAAATTTGATCATCATCAATGCATTGGTGTGGTTGGCCACTGTCGTACTTGGCAGAATGGACATCCACCTGGAACAAATTCTGGGACTGCATTATGTGGGTTCCAGTGGTTTTTTCCCAACGCAGTTGGTCACCTACATGTTTATGCATGATTCCTCCTCGTTCACCCATATTCTGTTCAACATGTTTGCCGTATTTGTATTCGGCCGGATTATTGAGCAGGTATGGGGCCCTAAGCGGTTTTTGCTGTTTTATTTTGTGACGGGAATTGGGGCCGGCTTGGTACAGGAACTGACCTGGTACATCGACTTACGTCCTTTTTTACAGGCAGTCAATGATTATCAGTTGAATGGTGACAGCTCTGTCTTGTCAAATTACCTGAATGTTGTAAGTGGAGTTTCTTATCCCATCGACATGGTTGTTGCAGCGAAGCAACAGCTGTTAAACAGAATGATTACTGTGGGCGCCTCTGGTGCAGTCTTCGGCATTTTGTTGGCTTTTGGCATGCTTTTCCCCAATGCGCCCTTGTACCTCATGTTTATTCCCATTCCCATCAAGGCCAAATATATGGTTATCGGGTATGGACTCATTGAATTTTTTGCAGGGGTTTCTCGTTTTTCCGGTGACAATGTGGCTCATTTTGCGCATTTAGGCGGTATGTTATTCGGGTTTTTCATGATTCGTTACTGGAAAAAGAAAGGGGTAGGGAATGGCTTCTATTTGGGATAAGTTGGTTTCCTATTTCCGCAGGGGAAACACGACCACCCGGCTTATCATGGTCACGGTCGGTGTTTTTTTGCTGATAAGAATTGTTCTGGGGATTTTAGGCTTGTTCCATGTAGAGGTTAAAGCATGGTTGGATTGGTTGCTGGTGCCAGCAACTATTCAGGAGATGGTTTCAAGACCATGGACGGTGTTTACCTATATGTTTGTCCACTACAACCTGATGCATCTATTGATGAACATGGTGTGGTTGTATGTGTTTGGTCTTTTTTTTCAACGGTGGTATACTTCTCCTCAGTTGGTGGCACATTACATCCTTGGGGGTATTGCGGGAGCGTTGTTGTTTGTGTTGGGGAACCAACTGATTGTACCTTCAGCGAGTGCCCTTTCCCAAGCTCCGCTGATTGGTGCTTCCGCCTCCGTCATGTCTCTGGGCATAGCGGTGGCAGTATTAAGGCCCAATGAACCGGTTTCGCTGTTTTTACTGGGAACCATTCGGCTGAAGTACCTGGCTTTAATCATGATCGGACTGGATTTGTTGGGTTTGAATCCAGAAAGTGAAGGCGTTATGCTCGCACACCTTGGTGGAGCCCTTTATGGTGTAACCGTTGGACTGACAACACGCAGGGGAATAAACCTGACTGCTTGGTGTGAACGACTAGTTTCAAGGTTTTCATCACGAAAAAGGAAACCCAAAATGAAAGTCACGTATAAACGTTCAAAAAAGGAAACAACCAACCGCACGTTCGATGTTGACCAAGCATACAGGAATCGTAAAAAACAAGAAGAGATTCAGTTGGATACTATTTTGGATAAAGTGAAGCAATCGGGATATGACAGTCTTTCCAAGGAAGAAAAAAAGATTTTGTTTGATATGAGCAACCGGACAAATCGCTGATTGAACCATGAAGTCACCCAAAAAACCCTCTTTCATGTATGTAATGCGCCGCATTCTGCATTCGGTTCTTCTCATTGTGAATGTGGGGGTGGTGTTGCTGTTGTTATTGACCGGTTATGTCTATACGTTGAATCCCGTTTCTTCTCCCATTCTCTCGTTGCTTTGTTATGCCTTTCCACTTGTTGCTTTGGTCAACATGGCTTTTATTATCTATTGGTTGCTGAGGCTGAAGTTGTGGTTATTGATTTCGTTGGCCGGTTTTCTGTTGACCATAGGCACTTTCCGCCTCTGGTTCCCTGTCAATGCCGGAACCGCGGAACAGGAGCCCGGCAAGTCCATTAAGGTCATGACATTCAATGTAATGTACCTGGATTATGTCAGCGATTCAGACGGAAATGGAATGCATCCCATCGTTGAATACATAGCACAAAGTGATGCCGACATTGTTTGCCTACAGGAAGTAGGTACTGATTTTCTGCATACTCGTTTGGGGGACAAGAAAACCAAAAAGGCGCTAAAGGCCTACCGATATGTATTATCGGGGTCTTCAGAAGGACGATATTCCGTGGTTTGTCTGTCAAAGTACCCTGTCATCTCGCGGTATCGAATTGATTACGAAAGCCAATCAAACTCCTCTTACCGATACGATTTTCGAATTGACGACCAGGTAGTAACCGTAATCAATAACCATCTGGAGTCAAATAAACTGAACAATAAGGAAAAAGATCATTATACCAACTTGATTACCAGTGGTGGAGAATCGGAAGAAATAACCAAGGTGGCTGAATTGATTGGCTCAAAGGTGGGTTCAGCCACTTCCATCCGTGCTGCGCAAGCCAAGGCTGTGGCGGAAGAAATTAGCGCATGTGAGCATCCGGTGATTGTGTGCGGCGACTTCAACGATGTTCCGGGTTCTTATGTATACAATACCATCGCAAAAGGATTGTCCGATTCATGGGTGGAGAAGGGATTGGGTTGGGGAAACACATTTCATGAAAACCTGTTTCTGTTCAGGATAGACTACATCCTGCATTCGTCCGAATTGAAAACAGTGGACATAATCCGTGACAAAGTAAAAATTTCCGATCATTATCCCTTAATTGCCACCCTGCAGTTGTGATGGAACAACCTCTCTACGCAGATGTGTTGCTGCCTTTGCCGTTGGAAGTCTTGTTCACGTACAAAGTGCCTGTAGAGTGGAAACCCACTCTCAGGGTGGGATGCAGGGTATTGGTTCCCTTTGGAAATAGCAAGCGGCTTACCGGTATTGTGCAGTCAATTCATGAAAAAACACCCACAGGTTCTCGTATAAAACCAATCTTATCTGTTTTCGACGAATCTCCCTTGTTGGATGAAAAAGAACGTTCGTTTTGGTCATGGATTGCCGGTTATTATTGTTGCACCAAGGGTGAGGTAATGAATGCGGCAATGCCAGCAGCATTGAGACCGACTACGGCCGAAGACGACAACTGGTTGTCACGTAAGGAACAACGTGACGTGTATGTTCGATTGAATGCTGCCTATGAATCGAACACACAAGCAATGGATGAGGCTCTGAAGGGAATGGGCAGGGCTAAAAAGCAAGTGGAACTGGTACGGCTGTTTCTGCAATATACAGATACTTGTGTTTCAGAAGGAAGCCCCAGGGCAATCTTGCGCAGAACGTTGATTGGTCAGGCCGGATCTTCCTCTGCAATTTTGAAGCAGGTATGTGAACGTGGATTGCTGGATTGTTTTGAAAAAGTTTGTCAGAAACAGCCCGAGGAGCCCACAATGACGTTGCCAATACTGACATCCTACCAGAAAACGGCATTCGATGACCTTTCCCAGAAATTGCAGAAAAAAACGGTATGTCTCTTGCATGGCTATACCTCATCGGGTAAGACAGCCATATACATGCATCTGATTCAACGCTGCCTGGACAATGGGTTACAGGCGCTTTTCCTTGTTCCTGAGATTGCCCTGACCACCCAGTTGGCAGACCGATTGAGGCAGGTATTTGGCTCAAAACTGGGCATCTATCATTCCGGATTATCGGAGCAGGAACGGTTGGAGGTATGGCGTCAACTTACACTAGATAATGGATTTAAGGTAATTTTAGGTGTTAGATCATCCATTTTTCTTCCCTTCAAAAATCTGGGATTGGTGGTGGTTGATGAGGAACACGACAGTAGCTACAAACAGCAGGAACCTGCCCCGCGGTATCATGCCAGAAATGCAGCCTTGGTGCTGGCATCCATGCATGGAGCAAAAACCGTACTAGGATCGGCAACACCCTCATTGGAAAGTTATACCCGGTGTAAGACAGGACACTATGGGTTGACAGAGTTGTTTCACCGGTATGCCGACATTCAACTCCCTGAAGTCATCGCTGTGGATGTGAAAGACTTGAAACGCAGGAAAAAAATGAAATCGCTGTTGTCTCCTCCACTCATTGAGGCCATGCAAAAAACGCTGGATGCAAACGAACAGATCATCTTGTTTCACAACCGCAGGGGATTTGCTCCTCTGATTACCTGTCGAGTCTGTGACTGGGTTCCCCGATGTCCGCGCTGCGATGTTGCAATGACGTATCACAAACAATTGGGCCGTTTGACGTGTCACTATTGCGGATGTGAACAAGAAATACCGGTGATATGCCCTTCCTGCGGTGAAAAAAAACCGTCTTCAGTCGGTTTTGGGACGGAGCAGGTTGAAGAAGAAGTCCATCGTCTGTTTCCCGGTATTTCAACACTTCGATTGGACACAGATACATCCAGAAACCTTACTGCTTGCACGCGCATATTGAATCAGTTTCAAGACGGAAAGGCTCAGGTATTGATCGGCACTCAACTGGTTTCTAAAGGACTTGATTTCAGTAGAGTAAGATTGGTCGGCATTTTAAATGCGGATCAAATGTTGTCATATCCGGATTTCAGGTCTCACGAACGTGCATTTCAATTGATGGCCCAGGTAGGAGGAAGAGGTGGAAGGCGCGACCAACGGGGTTTGGTCATCATTCAAACCTCTCATCCCGAAAACACCATAGTCAAGCAGGTGGTCAATCAAGATTACACCGGATTCTTCAACGAAGAGATGACAATCCGGCAACTGTTTTCTTATCCACCCTATAGCCGCTTTATTCATTTGTCAATCAGGGGTTTTGACGTAAATGTAACCAGACAGGCAGCCGAATACCTGGCTCAACGATGTGTGTCAATTTTTGGTGACAAGGTGCTTGGACCAGACAAACCTGCAGTTTCGCGTATCAGAAACCAACACAGGCAATCGGTCTACATCAAGTTGGATGTGGCTCTCTCAGCTGCTGATGCCAAACAGCACTTGTACCGTATTCGTGAGGAGCTGAAACAACAGGTCCATTTCAGGTCGGTACAGGTAGTCTTTGACATAGATCCTGTCTGACACAGATTGAAAAAAACGCTAAATATCCTTCTATTACGTGGTGGCAGGGTGTTTTTTTATACTTTTGCAGAAACCAGCAATCAACCATGATGATTTTACATCCACATACAATCAGACTTTTGTTGCCAGCCATGTTGCTGACTTGTTTATTTCAATCCTGTGAAAAAGACGAAGAGAAGGTGAGTGTTACACCAAAAACATACCATGTGGTAAATGTGACAGACTCATCAGCTACCATTCGGTGCACTGTTTCTGTTGAAGGAGGCGTGTTGGAAGAGACCGGACTTTGTTTTTCAAGCTCAATCCTGCTACCCTATGTGTATAATTCCCAATGCATTCCTTCAACGGGTTCGTTGAAAGACTTTACGATAACACTGTCAGGCCTGAATGCTGATTCAATCTATCGGTTTGTGGCGTATGCCAAGATGGATAATAAAACCTATTATGGAGCGGTTTACGCTTTTCAACCCGTTGATCCGGGCATGGCATCAAGCATGGTCCAGGTTGATGGTGGAACGTTCATGATGGGTGCCACCGAGGAACAGGATTCCGTAGCCTCCGATTCAGAGAAACCGGTTCACAACGTTACGTTAAGCAGTTTCCGCATCAGCAAATACGAAATAACGACATCACAATTTGTGGTATTCCTGAATAGTCGGAAAATTTTGAGTGGTGGTTCGGGAATAACCAGTGACGGGAAGTTCCATAATTTTTTTGAAGCCAAGCCTAAAAACATCTACTTTGACATCGATTCTGTTTGTTGGATACCGGTAAGTGGGTACGAAGAGGTTCCGATGACCAATGTGACATGGTACGGAGCCAGCGAGTTTTGCCAATGGGCAGGCGGAGCGTTGCCTACTGAGGCTCAATGGGAATTTGCGGCAAGAGGAGGGATGAACAGCAACGGAACTGTCTACAGCGGAGGAAACATCGTCAACTCTGTGGCTTGGTATGCAGCGAACACGAATTATCAGGATGACATTGAATATTTTGCTCAACCTGTAGGGAAAAAGCAACCCAATGAATTGGGCTTGTATGATATGAGCGGCAATGTATGGGAATGGTGCGGCGATTGGTACACAACCTATACATCAACATCACAGAACAATCCTAGGGGGTTGTCTGATGAAGAGGCACAGAAAATAACAGCTCCCAAGAAGGTAAGACGCGGAGGCGGCTGGGCCGACGACAACACGCGGCAATTACGAGTAAGCACCAGAGGCAGCAACACCCCCACTTCGTATTCGGGATCGATAGGATTCCGAATGGCTTCCGAGAATTGATTACGAATTACGCGTTTCAGTCCAACTGTTGACGGATGGAAGCTGCGATAGCTTCCATCTCTACAGGCTCAAGCTTCAACTTTGGATTGGAAAAAAGCAGGTCAGCTTCTTTTTGAATAGGAATCAGGTGAATGTGCGCATGAGGCACTTCCAGCCCGATGACGGCCAGTCCAATGCGTTTGCATGGTAATGCTTTCTTCATGGCAACGGCAATCTGTTTGGCAAATATGTTGATGCCAGCCAGGTCTTCATCGGAAAGATCAAAAATATAATCGGTTTCCTGTTTAGGGATGACCAACGTGTGACCTTTGGTCAAGGGGTTGATGTCGAGGAATGCAAAAAAACGATTATTCTCGGCAATTTTGTAACAAGGAATTTCACCAGATACAATTCGACTGAAAATGCTTGCCATAGTTCATGTATTATTTTGCCAGTTCTATCTTCAATACCTGCAAATTAAGTACACCCGCCGGTACCGAAATGTCAACTACCTCACCTTCGCGTTTGCCAAGAAGACCTTTCGCAATTGGAGTGCTGACTGAAATCTTACGTTCTTTCAGGTTGGCCTCAGAGTCGGACACAATGGTATATTCCATTTTCTGTTTGGTCTTGGTGTTCAGCAACGTCACTGTGGTGAGAATCTGCACAGTATCGGTATTGATGCGACTTTCATCAAGAATGCGCGCATTCAGGAACAATTCTTTCAGCTGGGATATTTTCATCTCAAGCATCCCCTGGGCCTCTTTTGCCGCATCATATTCTGCGTTTTCCGACAGGTCTCCCTTATCGCGTGCTTCGGCTATTTGTTGGGAGATACGTGGGCGTTCCACCGACTCCAGGTGTTCGATTTCCTGTTGTAATTTTTTGTAACCATCTTCGGTCATGTAACTGACAGCCATGAATGAATCCTCCTTTAATCGTTGTTAGGGTTTAGTAAAAAATAAAAAGAATTCCGGCCGTAACCGGAACTCTCAATTATCTAATCACAAATGTAATAAATATTTACGTAGTCGTCAAGACCCTAATGAGTTTTTTTAAACATTTTTCACAGCAGCTTCTGAATCTGTTTGAACAGGTCATTGACCGGAACATCCCTGCTAACAATAATTCCGCTTCTGTCTATCAGGAAAAAGCTGGGAAGCTCCGTAATGTTGTAGGTCCTGAGTAACCCAGACTCGGTTCCAAGTGGTTCTCTCACGCAATTCCAAGGAAGATTCGATGCTCCGGTTTTCCAGAAATGCACATCCTTATCGAATGAAACCTGGTAAATGGTGAAGCCCTTTTGATAAAAAGATTCGTACAACTCCCGTAAATAAAGGGTTCTGCTCGGTGAAAAATCAGTTTGATAAGCCGTGAAATCAAGCAAGACAACCTTGCCAATCAGAGAACTCAGGTTAATGGTTTTGCCATAGATATCAGGAAGTGAGATTTCAAAGTACGTGACTTTATCTTGTTCCACTATCTTGAAATCTGGCTTCTGACGTTCACGTCTGAGTGTCCTTACGGCAGGTAGGGCCAGGTTGACCAAGTGTTTTGTGCGGTCTGCCTCCTTGAAATATGTATCCCAAGCGGTAGCTACTGCAGCGTAACAAATGTTGTCTTCTCGATCGTACGGGTCAAACAGCAAGTAATCGTAGTATCGTTGAAAAAGGGCGTAGTATGCGGCCGGTGAAAGTGGATCTTCCAGTATGATGGCCCTGGAGCTTTTCCTGTTGATAGCAAACAAATCGGTCAGTGCTTGTTGATAATCTCCTTCTGATAGGGTTCCGTTTTTTTTGGCTGATATCAGTGAATCGGCTTTCCGAAGTGTTATCCCTTGTTCAATAGACAACTCCCGTATGCGTTCACAAGGAAGAGAACCTGTTACCGTGTACGTTTTCCCGAAGTTTTTTCCGTTTTCAGTGACAAGGATGGTCCGTGCAGAATCAGACGCAAGATTGATGTATCGTTTGTCTATGCGAAGACGGAAAAATTCAGGCGCATCCGGTAGAGGTGTTTTGAAACGAAAACGGCCCTCTTTATCCAGCTTGACTGAGTCGAGCATATCGACGGCGTTCAATCCAAAGCGCTCAAAATAAAGCATTTTACCTTCAGCTTGACTTATTTTTCCTTCAATAACAAAGGAGGAGTTGCTGTCGCATCCTGCTGTAATAACAAGCAAGCAAAGCAAGAATCCATAGAATCGTTTCGGTATGTTCATGGCGAATGGTTAGGGGGACAAACCTAAGGATTATTGCCATCATTGCCAAACGAATGGGTGGTAAAAAGCGGTCATGTCGGATTCTTTTTGTACCTTTGCGCGATTTTAGATGTAAAAATAAAGACAATTAACAAAGACGTTTTTTTATGATTAACCCAATTGTCAAGACGATTGAATTAGGTGATGGAAGGACCATTACCATTGAAACGGGTAAATTGGCCAAGCAGGCAGACGGTTCTGTCATGGTTCGCATGGGCGACACCATGTTGCTGGCTACCGTTTGCGCAAACCAAGACGCCACTCCCGGAACGGATTTCATGCCGCTTCAGGTGGAGTACAAAGAAAAATTTTCAGCTTCAGGCCGTTTCCCCGGTGGATTCACCAGACGCGAAGGCCGTGCCGGTGACTCGGAAATCCTGGTTTCTAGGTTGGTTGACCGCGTGCTGCGTCCTCTTTTTCCGGACGATTTTCATGCTGACACCATTGTCAATGTAATCTTGTTTTCAGCCGATGGCGAAGACATGCCCGATGCATTGGCTGGTTTGGCTGCCTCAGCAGCGTTGGCAGTATCAGATATACCGTTTAATGGTCCTATTTCCGAAGTGCGCGTTGCTCGCATCGATGGCAAATTCAAGGTGAATCCTACGTTCTCCGAACTGGAGAATGCAGACATGGACATCATGGTTGGTGCCACGATGGAAAACATCATGATGGTGGAAGGCGAAATGGAAGAAGTTCAGGAAGCCGACTTACTCGAAGCTCTCAAAGTGGCTCACGAAGCCATCAAGGTTCAGTGCCAGGCTCAAATCGAATTGACACAACTGGTGGGCAAAACGGTAAAACGTACCTATTGCCACGAAGTTAACGACGAAGACCTGAAAAAAGATATTTGGGATAAGACATTCAAACAGGCCTTGGCCGTAGCCGCTTCCGGGAACACCGACAAACACGCACGCGTTGCCGCCTTTGAAGATATCTTGAAAGCTTATAAGGAAACGATGGATCCACAAGAGCTGGCCGAAAAGGGTGAGATGGTGGGTCGCTACTACCACGCTGTGGAAAAAGAAGCCATGCGCCGTTGCATCCTCGATCAAGGCAAGCGTCTTGATGGCCGCAAGACCACGGAAATTCGTCCCATCTGGTCGGAAGTTGATTACCTGCCCGGTTGTCACGGTTCCGCCATTTTCACCCGTGGTGAGACTCAATCGCTGACTTCAGTTACCCTAGGAACAAAGACAGATGAAAAGTTGATTGACGAAGTGCTGAATCAAGGAAAAGAACGTTTCCTGCTCCATTATAACTTTCCCCCGTTTTCTACCGGTGAAGCCCGTGCCAGCCGCGGCGTAGGTCGTCGTGAAATTGGTCATGGAAACTTGGCCCACCGTGCTATCAAAGGCATGTTGCCCAAAGATTATCCCTACGTGGTCCGCGTTGTTTCCGACATCCTGGAATCGAACGGTTCCTCTTCCATGGCTACTGTTTGTGCAGGAACCTTGGCGTTGATGGATGCTGGTGTTACCATTAAAAAACCTGTTTCCGGTATTGCAATGGGTTTGATTTCCGAAAACAAGGGTAAGAACTTTGCCGTACTGTCCGATATCTTGGGTGATGAAGATCACTTAGGCGATATGGACTTCAAGGTGACCGGAACAAAAGACGGTATCACTGCCACTCAAATGGATATCAAGGTAGACGGTTTGAGTTATGAAATCCTCGAAACCGCGCTGCTGCAGGCTCGCGAAGGCCGTTTGCACATTCTTGGAAAAATCGCTGAAACCCTGGCTGAACCAAGGCCGGACCTCAAACCCAACGCACCCCGCATCGAAGTGCTCTGGATTCCCAAGGAATTCATCGGTGCCGTTATCGGCCCGGGTGGAAAAATCATCCAAGGCATCCAGGAAGAAACCGGTGCCATTGTCAGCATCGAAGAACTTGAGGGCAAAGGCCGCGTAGAAGTGGCAGCCAACAATAAGGCTGTCATTGATGCAGCCATGATGAAGATTCGCTCTATCGTTGCCATTCCCGAACCAGGTGAGACCTACCGCGGTAAGATCCGTTCTATCATGCCTTACGGGGCTTTTGTGGAATTCATGCCGGGTAAAGATGGTTTATTGCACATTTCCGAATTTGACTGGGCCCGCCTGGAAACGGTGGAAGCTGCCGGATTCAAGGAAGGCGACGAACTGGATGTGAAACTGTTGGACATCGACCCGAAAACCGGCAAGTACAAATTGTCGCGCAAGGTCTTGTTGCCCAAACCCGAAGGGTACGTGGAACGCCCAGAACGCCCTGCCCGTGAAAAAAGCGACCGCCCCCACGGTGACCGCCCGCACGGAGATAACAGGCACAAACCGGATCAAAGACCCCGTAAGGAGGATTGATTTATTCTATAAACACAGAGGCTGTCCATCGCGACAGCCTCTGGTTTTTTAGCCAAAAAATAGCTACCTTTGCAGCCTCTTTGAGAAAAGAGCAACCCTAATCCGGCTTTGCGAAAGGCCATATTCTTACGGTACAACATGATTAAAGTCAGCAATCTACAAGTCCAATTCGGCAAACGCGTCCTTTTTCAGGATGTCAATCTTACCTTTACACCCGGAAACTGTTATGGCATCATCGGTGCCAACGGATCCGGCAAATCAACCTTATTACGCGTTCTGGCCGGAGAGGTAGACCCTGTCCGAGGAACGGTATTTTTTGGACCTGGCGAGCGTTTATCGGTGCTTGAACAGGACCACTTCAAATTCGATGCTTTTACCGTGTTGGATACCGTAATGATGGGTCACGACAAACTCTGGGCCGTCAAACACGAGAAAGATGCCATATACATGAAGGAAGACTTCTCCGATGCCGATGGTTTGCGGGCGGCCGAACTGGAAGAACAATTCGCCGAAATGGAAGGGTGGAACGCCGAAAGCGATGCCGCTTCCTTGTTAAGCGGATTGGGTGTAAAAGAGGAGTTGCACTATACCTTGATGGCCGACATGGGGGCCAAGGAAAAGGTACGGGTATTGTTGGCAAGAGCGCTGTTTGGAAAGCCGGATAACCTGTTGCTCGACGAACCGACCAACGACTTGGACGTGGAAACCGTGATGTGGCTGGAAAACTACTTGGCCGATTATGAAAATACGGTGCTGGTGGTATCCCACGACAGAAAGTTCCTCGACTCCGTTTCCACGCATACCATCGATATCGACTTCACCAAAATACAGCAATACGCAGGCAACTATTCGTTCTGGTATGAATCCAGCCAGTTGGCCTTGCGTCAACAGCAAACCCAAAACAAGAAGGCAGACGAAAAACGCAAGGAATTGGAAGAATTCATCCGCCGTTTTTCCGCCAACGTGGCCAAATCGCGTCAGGCGACCAGCCGTCGCAAGATGTTGGAAAAGCTGAACGTGGAAGACATCCAGCCTTCGTCGAGACGCTATCCGGGCATCATTTTCACACCCGACCGGGAACCGGGAAATACCATCCTGGAGGTTCAAGGTTTGACGGCCAGCCAGGAAGGTGACTTGTTGTTCAAGGATGTCAATTTCAACGTGGAAAAGGGAGACAAGATTTGTTTCCTTTCACGTGACCCGCGTGCCATGACGGCTTTCTTTGAAATCATCAACGGCCTGCGTCATGCAGACGAAGGAAGCTTCAATTGGGGTATCACCATCACGACGGCGTATCTGCCGCTCGATAACAACGACTTTTTCAACACCGATTTGAATCTGGTGGAATGGCTGGGTCAATTTTCCGAAGACACCAGCGAAAGCTACATCCGCGGCTATCTGGGAAAAATGCTTTTCTCGGGTGAAGAGATCTTTAAAAAGGCATCCGTGTTATCCGGAGGGGAAAAAATGCGCTGTATGATTTCCAGGATGATGCTGAAGAATGCCAACGTGATGATTCTTGACTCACCCGCCAACCACCTTGACCTGGAATCCATTCAGGCATTCAACAACACCTTGGTAGCCTTCAAAGGCAACATCCTGATGGCTTCGCACGACCGTGAATTCATCCAAACGGTTTGTAACCGCATCATCGAACTGACGCCCAACGGCATCATCGACAAGATGACAGACTACGAAAGCTACGTGATGGATCCCTTGGTCAAAGAACAACGAGAAAAAATGTACAAAAGATAATTCGACGGGAATCTACGTCGGCAAGGGCGTTGATGACTTATTTTCTGGGGCGGAAATTCCGTCCCTTTCCTTTTTTACCAAAACCGCCACTCCTGGGTTTTGAGGGGTTGTATTCCGGCCCTTCTCCCACCTCCTCGGGTAGAGGAACCCGGTAAATGGATTTGCCCACAAATCGTTCAATCCGATCAAAGATTTCCTGTTCATCCTCCGAAACAAAGGAGATGGACAAGCCTTCAGCGCTGGCTCTGGCCGTACGGCCTATGCGGTGTACGTAATCTTCCGGGTCATGTGGCATGTCGTAGTTGATGACCACGCTGATGTCTTCGATGTCAATGCCTCTGGAAACAATATCGGTTGCCACCAGGATGTTGACGGCACCCGTCTTGAACGCCTGCATGGTGCGGTCACGTTCAGCCTGGTCCAGGTCAGAATGCATTTCGGCCACGGGCAGTTTCATCCCCCTCAAGGTACGTGTCACTTCCTTGACTTTGATTTTGGATGAAGCAAAGATGATGGCTTTATCGGGCAAGACATCGGTAAACAGACTTTTCACAATGTAGGCCTTTTGCCGCTCATAGCAGATATAAGCCGATTGAACGATTTTATCGTTCGGTTTGGAAACGGCCAATCGGATTTCAGCCGGTTCAATCATGATGGTCTTGGCCATTTCCCGGATCTTGGGAGGCATGGTGGCTGAAAACAACATGGTCTGACGTCTGCGCGGCAGTTCGTTCACCACCTGCATGATGTCATCGAAGAATCCCATATCCAGCATGCGGTCCGCTTCATCGAGGATGAAGTATTCCACGCGGGACAAGTCGATCAAACCCAGTTTCAAGTAGGAAAGCAGGCGCCCCGGAGTGGCAATGACAATGTCAACACCAGCCTGAAGCCCTTTTTTCTGTTGTTCCCACACAATACCGTCACTGCCACCGTAAACGGCCACCGAGGAAACCGGCAAGAAATAGGCAAAACCGGTCACTTGCTGGTCGATTTGTTGCGCCAGTTCACGGGTAGGCACCATGATGACGGCGTTGATGGCTTCTTCAGGGTGTTCGTCCCTGACCAAGTGGTTCAAAATGGGAAGCAAATAAGCAGCCGTCTTTCCGGTACCGGTCTGGGCACAAGCAATCAGGTCCTTGCCTTCAAGGAGAATGGGAATCGATTGTTCCTGGACGGGAGTACACTCACGAAAGTTCATGGACCACAAACCGTCCAGGACTTCGTCCTCCAGGGGTAATTCTTCAAATGTCATAGTATGTATCGGTGTAAAACCCGCGTAGTCCCGCCGAGAATCGAACTCGAATCTAAAGTTTAGGAAACTTTCGTTCTATCCATTGAACTACAGGACCATGTTTCCAACGAACGGATGCAAAAGTACTGCAATTCTTTGACACAGGCAACAACTGATGCCTATTTGTATTTTAGCGGGGGATGTGGTAACTTGCGCCCCTTATTTTGTTGACAATGAACAATCTCTCAATGCCTTCAATGGATCGTTTTGCCGTGTCTGAAAAAGACCTGCGGCTCGTGTTGTCGGCCGCTTTGGAAAAAGGAGGCGATTATGCCGACCTTTTTTTTGAACACACCTTCAACCATTCGGTTTCGTTACGGGACGGTGAAGTGAACTCCACGTTTTCCGGCATCGACTACGGGGTTGGGGTTCGGGTGTTGGCCGGTGACCAAACAGGATATGCCTACGTGGAGAGCACCGCGCTCGATGACATGCTGAATGCAGCCCGAACGGCAGCCCGCATCGCCTCAACTTCCTCAACGAAAACACTCCCACCTTTTTCACTGAAGACACCGGCCATCAACAGGTATCCTGTCATTAAATCATGGGAATCAATTTCGATTGATCAACGCATTCCCTTTGTTCAACGCCTGAACGATGCCATTTTTGCCTTGGATAATCGGGTGAGCAAGGTCATGGTCAGTCTGTCCGACAGTACCACCCACATTTTCTTTGTCAATACCGACGGTGTGATGTACAGCGATTACCGACCCATGGTATCCCTTTCGGCTACGTGCATCATGCAGGAAAACGGGGTCTTTGAAAACGGTAGGGCTGCGCGCTCCTTCCGGTCAGGGTTTGAATGTTTGTCGGATGAACTGGTGCAGGAAATAGCCAGGGAAGCGGTTGATGAAACCGACATCATGTTCAGGGCCATCAAGCCAAAGGGAGGCGAAATGCCCGTGGTATTGGGCGCCGGAGGTTCCGGTATTTTTCTGCACGAGGCCATTGGTCATGCGTTTGAAGCCGATTTCAACCGAAAAGAAGTGTCCATTTTCTCCGACAAATTGGGGAAACAGGTGGCCAGTCCTTTTGTGAATGTAGTTGACGACGGCACCATCTTGCACAATCGTGGAGCCGTGAATAGGGACGATGAGGGTGCAGAAGGACAAAAAACATACCTGGTGCGTGAGGGCATCCTTACCTCGTACTTGCACGACCGCATCAGTTCCAGGCATTACAATACCCCGCCTACGGGTAACGGACGAAGGGAGTCGTTTCGCTGTGCTCCCATACCCCGCATGCGGGCCACGTATATGGAAAACGGACAAACCCCGGAAAGCGAACTGATTGCCGCCGTCGATAATGGCGTTTTTGTGACCTCGTTCACCAACGGTGAGGTACAGATTGGTGCCGGAGACTTCACCTTTTTTGTGAAGTCTGGTTATCTGATTGAAAACGGCAAATTGACCAGTCCCATCCGTGATATCAACATCATTGGAAATGGTCCCAGGGCCTTGTCGGACATCATCATGGTGGCGGACAATTACAGGATGGACAATGGCACATGGACGTGCGGAAAGGATGGGCAAAGTTGCCCGGTGACCTGCGGCATGCCATCGGCACTAATTCAGAAACTGACGGTTGGTGGACTTCATTAATACCCCATACAGCATGTTGTCGATAGAGCAAAAAGAGTTGGCCGGATGGGCCATGGAACATGCCCTGAAACGGGGTTGTCAGGAATCCCGCGTACTCCTGTACGAGGGCTCGGATACCGAATTTGAAGTCAGGAACGAACAACTGGACAGGTTGCAGCAATCAACTGAGCATCAAATGGCCTTTCACCTGTTCGTGGATGGTCGGTATGGTGCTTTTTCCACCAACCGCCTGGTCAAGGAAGAACTGGCCCTGTTTATCGAAGAAGCCGTCGAAGCCGTCAGGTATCTGGCACCCGATACGGATAGGAAACTCCCTTCCCCCGACCTGTATTTTTCTGGAAAAGCAAGCTCGTTGCAGTTGTTTGACGAGGCCTACCAACACATTAGCCCCGATCAAAAACTGGCCTTAGCCAAAGAGGCAGCGGCAGAAGTACTGGGTGCCGACAAACGGCTGTTGTCTGTACAATCAAACTGGAGCGACGGTCGTTCCATGCATTATCTGGTTGCCAGCAACGGTTTTGAGGGTGAGCATGCCGTTACGTACTATTCGTTATCGGCCAACGTATCAGTGAAAGGACGCGGGGAAGCCAGGCCGGAAGCGTATTGGTATGACCAAGCATTGTCATTCGACGATTTGATCAAACAAGGAATAGGTAAGGAGGCGTTGAAAAGGACGTTGGATAAGATTGGCCAAAAAAAGATTTCATCCGGGAAGTACACCTTGCTGGTTGACAACCTGAGCAGTGTACGCCTGTTGTCGCCCCTGTTGTCGGCCATCAGCGGTCCTTCCTTGCAGCAAAATAATTCTTTCTTGCTCAATAAGCTGAATCAAGCAGTTGTTTCTGATAAGGTAACGCTGGTAGACGACCCTCATGTGCCGGCTGCGTTCGGTTCTCGTTGGTTTGACAACGAAGGAATCGCTACTTGTTACAGGCCCATCATCGAAGCCGGTCTGTTGAAAACCTACTTTTTGGACACCTACTTCGCCTCAAAAATGAAACTGCCTCAAACCATAAGCGGGCCTTCGCGTTTGGTGCTGAAACCCGGCTCCCGGTCGTGTGAAGCCATGATGGCGGATGTTGAGAAAGGCATTTTGATTACCGGATTCAACGGTGGCAATTGCAACAGTAGTTCCGGCGATTTTTCCTTCGGCATAGAAGGGTTCCTCATTCAAAACGGGGTTATCGTTCAGCCGATAGCTGAGATGAACATGACAGGCAATATGCTTTCCTTGTGGGCTTCCCTTCAGGAAATCGGCAATGATCCCAGGCGGAACAACGCCTATCAAATACCTTCCTTGCTGTTCAACGAGGTTAACCTAAGTGGCTCTTGAGAGAAAAATTAAGGGATGGCAACCCTGGCCTTAAGGGATGGCAACCCTGGCGGGGTGCCATCCCCCTTTTAAGAAAACACCTCCTGCAACACCTCCAACGATTTGATGGCCGGAAAATCCGTGAGGTGCATGCGGTAATAATTGAGCATCTGGCGCAACAAGTCCATCCGTTCTGCGTGATGGAAGGCATAGGCCCCCATATTATCATAGTTGATGCGCATCAACTTGGCAAACAAGGTTGATTCGGAAGGATTCAGCCAGGCGTTGTGCGGTGGGCGTTCGGGTACGAATTCGCCTCCATACAGATCAAAGAACCAACCGGGCTGTTGCCCTTCCAGGTTGGGGTAGAATCCCAGGTATCGGGTCAATTTGATGAGGAAGACCAGGTGAAAGTTGCCCAGCCCCTTATCGCATACCTCGAGCCACTCAATGGAGCGCGCCAGGTATTCAAATAATGCTGGATTGCGCTCCGTATCCTTGATGGACCGGTACAACACTTCGGCAAGAAACAGGGAAATAGTGGTTTTTCTAACGTCAAACGGCTGGTTCCCCTGCGTAGAGAGGGTTCTAACTTCTTTCAGCTGTTGCAGTTGCCGGTTCGCTTTGTGATCGGCTACAATTTCCACCACCGTCAAGGGTTGAAGCATGGATCGTCTGATTCCCGACCGTTTTCCCGAAACCAAGCGGGCCATGTAACCAACCCGGCCGAATTCTTCGGCATACAGGTGTACAATGTGGGTGGTATCACCGTACGGCAGGCAATGCAGCACAATGGCTTTGGTCTTGACCAGCATGGCAGATGACAACGGTTAGAACGTCACGTAACCGCCGATGAGTGCGGAAAACCCGTGCGTCTTGTACCCAAACCAAGGCTCGTATCGCTGATCGAGCAGGTTGTTGAACCGTACAAACAGCTGTACGCGTTTGGCCAATTCCCAGGAAACACCCACCTGCAAATCATGGATATCGCTCATGTGGTACATGAATTCTGTGGGTGTGGGGGCATAACGAAGGGCAGCCACCTGGAAATCAACAAAAGTTGACACGTTGTCCAGTAGGGACGCGTCCAGGCGGAAACGGGCAACCAGCCCGGGTTGGTACCAAGCTTTCCGGTTGCTGTTCTTCAACAACAGGTCGAAAGCTGCATCTTTACTGTGGTTGATGTAATGGTTGTATTGTACCTGGGTAAAAAACCGCAGTTTGGTCCGGAAGTTGTAGTAGGCGTCAGTTCCTATGGTCAATCGGTTTTCATTCAGGTATTTGGCTGAAAACACTCCACCGTAGCTTGTGTTGATGACGTCTGTTATTCCGGGCATGGCGTTGTAGAAAAAGGCCTTGTCGTTGGTTTTGGCGTATTCCACCCTGGGGCTGATGCGTACATCTTTGATGGGCCTGTAATCGAAAGCGGCTGTGGCACACAGCATCTGGAAGGACGTTTTAAGGTGGATGGACGGATCCAGGTAGGGGTTTCGGTCAAGCCCTTCTCTGTACGATTGGGGCAACACTTTTCCACCCAACGATACCCTGAAAGCGGCTTTGTTGTTCAATGAGGTGCTACCTTCCAACATGGGGCTCCATTTCACCCGTTCCGATTCCAATGTTGGAAAAGCCACGTTGAATCCGGCTGTGACCATCCATTGCTTCCACGTAAAACGAGCAAACGGATTCACCTGCAACCAGCTCTGTTCTGCAAAGGCATCGCGGGTACTGGCCGGATTGTCGTAATGCTCCTGCATCAACGAAAACGTGGAAGGCTCTCTATAGCTAAGTTTGGTAAAATCGACGTTGGTACCGAAAGAAATGTTTTTTGAAAAGCTGTATGCCGCATTTCCTGTCACGTTCATTTCATTTTCCTTGCCTCCCAAGGTGTTCCCGGTAACCAATGGAGCATTGATGCCTTTGCCGAGGTAGAAGAGGTGGCCTGCCGCGCGGACGCTGTACGTCAGTTTTTTCAATGAAGACTTGCTGGACAAACCGACTGAGAACTCGGTGTCTGACAACCATTGATTTCCCGGAAGCGAAACAGCGGCAGGGTCAATGGGAGTCGACGGCGTCTGCCAGGAGCCGTAGTAGTTCCAGGCGTTGTAGCGTTCTCCCAGGCTTACTTTCAGTTCATGCGCAGGCAGGTGGAGGGTGTAATTGCCCATCAATCGGTTCTGATTCATGTACGAACGCGTTTCCACACCCATGGCGTTCGTAATGTCACCAAAGATGGATTGGTGTAACAGGCGAATATCCAAGGTCTGTTTCGATTGACGGAGCACATTGACCTGTGCATCGCCCAAAAAAGCGGTTTTGCTGCCACCGGCAAAGCTGAAGTACCCCCATTTTTCTTGAGCCGGATAGTCTATGCTCAAGGTTGGAGCCGGCAGTGGGTTGTAGAAGCCCTTCAACGCAGCCGGGTTCTCGGAAAGGGAATAGTCGGCTGTCCGTTTGGAAAGTGACACGGGTTCCACATCAGGAAGGACAAGTCGTTTGGTGGGTACGTCAACCGATGGTACATAATCTTTCTCAAGAGTCAGGTCGCGTTGAATAAGCGTATCCTTTTTTGCCTGCCCAAATGCGGAAATCGACAACTGCAGCAAAAGAAGAACCAGAATGGCGGATGTATAATGACGGGTCAGCATCGGATTAGTTGTTTCGTTGTGAAATGTTGTTGAGGCGTGCTTCAATCAAACCAGCTATGTCATCGTCGGCCTTGTAGTTTTCCTTCAGGCTCAGCAAATACTGCTTGGCCTGGAAATCGTCTTTTCGTTGCACGTAAATATCAGACAGCAACAAAAAGCTGTGGGCCAACCAATAGGCATGCGGCGTTCCATCCTTGATGAATTGGTTGATGATGGCTTCCGATTCCTTCAAGTCGTTTTGTTTGTAATACAACTGGGCCAAAAGAAACCGGGACTCAGCACCATAGGTTGTTTTTACTTCCTTCGACAAGAGTTGCAGGTCGGCTTTTGCCAAATCGGTCTTTTCCGTGTTCAGATACGATTTTGCCCTGTTGTACCGGGCTTCTGTGAGCAGGTCTGTTTCCAGCCCCTTTTCATTGATCAACGAAGTGGCCAATTCAATGGTGGCCTCGTTATCGTTTTGCTTTACGTTGCAACGCAACCGGCCCATTTGTGCTGCATGACGGGTTTCTTTATCGGATGACAGGCGTTCGAGTTGGGCAAACTGAACCGCAGCTTCTTCAAAACGGTTTTGCTTCAGGTAGATGGATGCCAAGATCTCAAGGCTTTCAACCTGGAACACATGGCCGGTCTGGTTGGCCACAAAATCCAGGTGTTTGAGAGCTTCTACCTCATCGTTAGCCGACAGACTCAATTTGGCAAGGTGGTAATGGGAGTCAATGACGTGGCTCCCATTGGAAAACAAAACAAGGTATGTTTCAAACGCTATTTTAGCTTCCTTTTCCTTTCCATTCATCAACAGACTTTCAGCGGCCACGAAGGTCAGCGAATCCTGTTCGCTTTCATCCATGGGCACGGCAACATCAAGGCTTTTGGTATACGTGATGTAATCGCTCACCTGATTTTTTTCCACATAGAGCATTTTCAAGTCGCTGAGTGCTGTCTGGGCTTCCTGGCTTTTCGGATACAGGGCAATAACATGTTTATACGACTCGATGGCCTGATCAATTTCGCGGTTGTTTACCTGAATCAACGCAATTTGTATGCCGGCTTTTCTGGATAAAGGACTGGCCGGGAACCGTTCCATCAATGTAGAAAACGTGGAAATGGCAGATGGCCATTGCTTTAGGGAGGCATACGTCTTGCCCGTTTCGAGCAGGGCGTCATCAATCAAGTCAGAACCGTTGAACCGTGTTTCAAACTGTTTGAGCGTATTCAATTTGGCTTGATACTGTTTCTGTAGACCCTGCATCATGGCTTGTTGGTAAACGGAGTAGTCATTACCGCCTTGAGTGGCCTTATCGGCTTTTTGGAATAATTGGGCAGCTTTTTCAAAACGCTTCAGCATGTGTTGGCAATCGCCCATACGGTTCAACACATCGGCGTATCGGCTGTCTTTTTCTGCCCCTGATGTGGTGGTGAATGATTCAAAACGGGCCAACGCATCCGAATAATTGCTTCGTACAAACAGGCAGTACCCCATGCCATAGAGTGCTGGTAGCCACGCTTTCATCTTCTTGGCTTCAGGTTGGTCGATGAAGCGCTTGAAGTCGGCTTCCGCATCCCTATACCGTTGAAGTTGAGAGTTGGCCTCGCCTCTCCAATAGTAAATCTCTACCGCGTCAGGGCTTGTTTTTCCGTTAATGGCCAGTGACTGGTCGAAGTAATCCAACGCCTGTGTGTAGGTCTTGCTGGAGAGGGCTTCGGTTCCTAGCAGAAAGAGGAGCTTCGCCTTGGTCTTCAACAACGAGGCATCCGGTTTGGCAACTTGATTGATGACGGAAAGGGAGCGTTGATAATCGTTTGAAGACAGCAAGGCTTCAGCCAGGTAGCTGTTGGCCTTGTCAACCAACTCAGATTTCGGATAAGCCTCCAAGAAACGCATGAAGGCATTGACTTGTTCATTAAAGGCGCTGTAGCCGGTTTCATAACACAATACCGCATAATTGTACAGTGCTTTTTCCTTTGTGGATGTGTCAAAATCCAGCAAGCTGGCCTGTTCGAAGCTCATACGTGCCTGTTCAAAATTTTTCTTTTCCAAATAGCACAAGCCCAAGTGATACAAAGCGCTTTGTCCGATTGCGTCTTTTTGTTCAACCAAGGTGGACAAACGTGAAATGGCCTTGTCGTATTCTTCGGCAATGTAATTGAGTACTCCTATACGGTACAAGTCGGTAGGGTGGACGGTTGGTTTTTCGGCTAAGTATGTAATGTAAGCCTGCCTGGAATCTGCGTAATCTTTGTTGTCAAAGGAAGCTGCCGCAAGTACGCGAACCATTTCCGTTTGCAGCAGCTTGTCGGAGACCTGGCCCACCAACGACTTTGCCATTTCCATGGCTTCCTTGTTTTTCCCGTTGGCGTAAAGCAGTTGCACATTCAGGCACGGCAGCAAGGCATTCAGTTGTTCGTTGTCGGCATAAGGAGCAAAACCATCAAACGCTTCTCGTGCTTTTCCCGATTCATAATCCATGTAAGCCAGGAAGAAACCGGCCGAAGCAGCATAGCGGCTTTCTCCTGAAGCCAATTCGGTAAACAGCTGTCCGGCAGTTTCTTTATCGCCAAACATCATGGCTGAATAAGCCAAACGAAACGTGTAATGAATCCGTTCTGCCGGTGAAAGCGCTGATTCCGGGCAATGTTTGAAATAGGCCATCGCATCCTGGTATTGTCCGGCTTCCATGGCGGAACATCCCAATAGGTAATAGGCCTTTTCCGCATAGGGAGAGGCAGGCCAATTATTCAAAAATTCAATCAGTAACAAACTGGTTTCTCTTCGGTTCAGTTCCCAGGAAGAAGCAGCTTTGATGAATTGAGCCTCTTCCAAATGGTCACCGCAGGGCGATTCCTTAAGCCAGGTATCGATGGCCCGGTAACTCCCGGCAAATTCTCCCCGCTGAAACTGTTCGGTGGCAATGTAGAATAATTGGTCCGGATCCCCCTTGGGCGTAGAGAGTTGAGCAGGAATTGTCAACAGGAAAACAAACAGCAAACAGCCTGTGACGAGAAGTCGTTTCATGGAGTCGTATTTAAAAACGCAATGATACCTTTTTTTATTGAATCTAACCCGAAGTCACCAGGTGAAATAGTGTTAAGAGGCATGAAAAATGCCTCTGAAACGTCATCTGCCGCATTCATTTCATTGAAATCAGCCACTTCACCGATAAACAACAAATCCAACGTATGGATAATCATGGTTGAATACAGGTATTCATTGGGAATAGACGAAAAATACCGGAGATGTGTTACACGAAGCCCCAATTCTTCCTGAATTTCCCGAATAGCCGCTTCTTCAGCCGTTTCGCCAATATCCACAAAACCACCGGGCAAGTCAAGGGTTCCGGCTGCCGGCTCTTTTTTCCGTCGACAAACCAGTAATTCCCGCTTTTCATTCAAGATAAATACAGCCACGGCTGCCGACATGTTGCCATAATAAACAAATCCGCAATCTAGGCAACGTTTTGATTTCTCATTGTTTACCACCCAGTTTGAAGAACCGCATACCGGACAATGCCGGAACGAAGCAAGCGGATGTCCAAGCGGGTTTCTGGTGTCGGGGATGGAAGGCATGGCATGAGGGGTTTATGGGTGTGAAAAAGGCTGCACCAGTCAATTGATACAGCCTTTCGCTCTTCAGGTAGGACTTGAACCTACGACCCTCTGATTAACAGTCAGATGC